>JAIPCR010000033.1 GCA_021738125.1 Sulfuritalea sp. | reverse complement strand
CTGTAGCATTTCAGAATATCTGAACACACTGAATGGCTTAATGGCTAGTATGCACGACGCACTCATTGCCAAGAAATTAGATCAGACAGAAGATTATTACAACGATACTTTTGTTAAGCCTGAGGACATTAAGCAGCGACTGATAAACCTTACTAACAAATATAGCAACCCCACACAAGTATCATTAACATGATTTCTATTATCAACATTATGTAATTGGATTTATTTTGAGAATTGCTTATATCAGCGCTTCACTCGAAGGTAGTGGTGGTCCATTGCCGATCCCGGCAGTCACTCGTGTGTTGCGTAATGCGGGTGCGCATGTCGAAGTGTTTGCGCTTACACGTCGTGATGGTCGAGCACTACCAGCCATGCTGGCAGATGGCTTGCGAGTACACATACGCGAAGGTGGCAATCACGACCATCTCGCTGCATACCGCTGGCTTGATGCTCAGATTACTGAATTTAAACCCACGTTAATATGGACCTCCGTTGCAAGGGCGAGCATTATTGGCTTGTTACTTGGGCGTAAATATAATCTGCCAGTCGTGTGCTGGCAACATAATGCCGCGCTAAAATTTACCCCTTTATTAGCATTTTATCTATTAAGAAAACAACCCATAATGTGGGTAGGTGATTCTGACATGGTCACTGACATTACCGCTAAACGTTTTAATATTCCCCCTGAAAAAATGGCCTCTTGGCCACTATTTTCAGTTAATCCAAATGCCCCGCAATCTAAGCCATGGCAACCAGAGCAAACCTTGCGCTTAGGTAGTTTAGGGCGGTTGCATCCGCAAAAAGCTTATGATGTGTTAATTAAAGCGCTAGCTTTATTAAAACAGCGCGGCTTCATTGCATCTGTGCCGTTTGAAATTCTTATCGCTGGTGATGGCAAAGAACGCGTCAATATTATGTGTGAAGCACAACGGGCAGGCGTTGCTGAACAATTACACTTAGTCGGCTTTGCTGATAAACCACAAGAGTTTTTAGCAAGCTTACATCTTTATTTGCAACCTTCACGTTTAGAGGGCTTTTGCATTGCCGTACATGAAGCAATGCAAGCAGGCCTACCCATTATAGCAACGACAGTAGGACAAATACCTTACACTGTGGAGGCAGGGAAAAGTGGCTGGTTAGTCCCGCCACTTGATGTAAGCGCCCTAGCAGACGCCCTGGCCGACGCGCTTAGTCACCCAGAACGATTAGCAGACATGGGCCAAGCAGCCCGTGCACGAGTATCTCCTCGCTATAGCGCAGAAGCATTTCGTCAAGCCGGCGAAAGCATATTGAACCGTCTACATTCAAACGGCGTGGTCTAGTTTAAAATAAGACACTTACATACTGGGTACATTCAAACACATACTTTTCTAAACAACTTACTAAATTCGGATCTTATGAAGCAGAAAACTCAAATTGGGTATTAGAAAACTTCGCAAACAAGAAAGCAGGGGCGTTATTTGTTGATGTTGGTGCCAACTTTGGTTGGTATTCATTAATTTTGTCTGTTTGTGCAGATGTTTCAGGTCGTGTGATTTCAATAGAACCTGAACCAGAAAATTTACGTTTATTAAAGAAAAATATTGATACCAACAATGCTCATAATATAACGGTCATTGCATCGGGTGTTGGTGCAAGTGAAGGTAGTGCAGAATTAGCGCTTAATGATCAATGGAACCCTGGAATGCATTCTTTAAGAAAAGATTTGAATCCGACAAATACAGTAAAAATCAAAATTAGCACCTTAGATAGCCTTCTAAAAGACTTTCCTGGTGAAATCGATTTGCTGAAAATGGATATTGAAGGCTTTGAAGTAGATGCTCTTATGGGGGCGAGTGAAACTTTAGCAAGAACAAAAAATGTAATGATTGAGTTCACCCCAAAATTTATTCGAGCGTGTGGTCGTGACCCAGAACAATTACTAAGTATTTTTGAAACTTACAATTTTCTACCTTATTTAATTAATGATGGGAAGTTAGAGATGTGTACCTCTAAATTTCTAATAGATATAGACCAGAAGTTAGCACATAAAGAAAATCCTCAAGTAGATATTTTTTATATTAGATCTTAATATGTTTAACCATCCTAGTCAGTCACTGATAAAACGTCCGATAGCAGATTGCATTTGGCAGTAAATGGAGCAGGTCTTGTCTTCTAAAAAAACACCCCTTAACAATGTGATTGCCGTAGTGGGCTGCGATGGTTCAGGTAAATCAACTTTAACCGCTGATCTTATGACTCATTTAGCCGAGCAGAGACAAGTGGAGTGGCTGTATCTTGGCCAGTCATCTGGCAATATTGGTGAATGGATTAAAAACTTACCTCTTATAGGTGCAGCATTTGGGCGTTATTTAGTACGTAAAGCAGAGCGAGCACATAGCAAAGAAGCCTCCTCGCCAGACACGTTAACTGCGCTGGTGATTTTTTTACTTTCTGTATGGCGTGCACATAAGTTTCGCCGTATGTTGAAGCTATCTCGCCGTGGTGTTTTGGTGATTGCGGATCGCTACCCACAAGCAGAAGTGCCCGGCTTTTATTTTGACGGCCAAGGCCTCAATTTAGCCAATGCACAAAGCTGGTTGGCGCGCCAACTATTAAAACAAGAAACGCGCCTTTACCAATGGATGGCAAGCCACTTACCTACACTACTGATACGCCTTAATGTTGATGCTGAAACTGCCCACTCACGCAAGCCAGACCACAAGCTATCCATGCTACAAGATAAGGTGAGAGTGATTCCAACACTGCATTTTAATGGCGCACCCATCTTAGATTTAAATGGTCGCGACGCCTACCCGCAAGTATTGGATGCTGCGCTAAAAGCAATACATACTGCAACTACATCTAAAAATTAATTTTGTAGGACCTTTCAAGAGATTTACATCCTAGCAACAGTTATTAGTGCGCCTTAGCATTTACTTAGATGCAAGTTATAATGACAAGAATATAAATTTGCTACTCTCATTAACTTTCAGTTAAGTTGAATACTGAGCCCACTATGTCTGTATCTATGAACCCTCATGACGAAAGTCATCTTCTTGCTGGCGTTGTTGCGGTTGTTGGTTGCGATGGTACTGGAAAATCTACCCTAACTGCTGATTTACTGGTTCACCTGCAAAGTAAGGGCGAAGCCGAACGCCGTTACCTAGGCTTAATTTCAGGGGAAATGGGCGATAAAATTAAATTCTTGCCGTTTATTGGGGTGCGGTTAGAGCGTTATCTTGCCGCCAAGGCGGAACGTGCACAAGACATGAAGCAGAAGCCACCAGGAACAATGACAGCCATAATCATGCACATTTTGTCTATGTGGCGTGTCAGCAAACTTAAACGCGTTATGCGTTTAGCAAAGCATGGTATTTTGGTGATAGCTGACCGTTATCCTCAAGCTGAAATTACTGGTTTTCGTTACGATGGCCCTGGCATGAGCGCTACCAGTCAAGATAATTGTTTGTTTCGTAAGATAGCCGAGCGTGAATTAAAACTGTATCAGTGGATGGCAGAGCAAAAACCGGCTTTAATCATACGGCTTAATATTGATGCAGAAACAGCACAAGGCCGCAAACCTGACCATAGCTTGGCCGAGCTAAATGACAAAATTTCCGTGATGCCGCGCCTAAAATTTAATGGCACTAACCTGGTTGATATTGATGCTAGAGCACCCTATGCAGAGGTGCTAGCAAACGCACTACAAGCAGTTAACACTGTAATTCAATAATTGAGTTTATATGGCTACTAAAGCCCTGAGTAAACCAATAGCGCGTAACGCACGTTAAAGATTTACTTTCATCATGATAAAATAAGATTTTGCTTTATAAAAGGCTGACCATTTCTATGGATATGATTGCTACTCCCAATTCTGAAAAAATGCCGCTATGGCGCCGCCTTACCATGAAAACTGGTAAACATTTGCTGCGTTGGCTAGGCAATTTTCAGGCACGCCACTCGCTTATCAGCACCACCCCTGTAATTGGTAATGATGAATTTACTTGGGTGCCACAACTAGAAGCGGCTTACGCAGACATACGTGCGGAATTGGATATGCTATTAAAAAATCCGGAAGACATCCCGACGTTTCATCAATTGTCACCTGATCAAAAACGCATTTCCAAAGGCAATAACTGGAAGACTTTTGCTTTTTATGTGTATAGCGAGCGCGTCGATGACAACTGCGCGCTATGCCCAAAAACAGCGGCAGTTCTGGAGGCATTGCCCGGTATGCGCACGGCGATGTTCTCAATTTTGGCACCACATTATCACATCGAGCCACACAAAGGCCCGACTCGTGCAGTGATACGCGCTCACCTTGGGTTAAAAATACCCAAAGATAGACAGAAAGTTTGGATTCGTGTGCACGACCAATTTTTGCATTGGGAAGAAGGCAAAGTGGTGCTGTTTGATGATGCCTACGAACACGAAGTGCGCAATGATACAGATGAATTCCGTGCGGTATTATTCATTGATATCGACAGGCCGATGGACCGCATTGGCACCTTGGTGAATCGCCTAATTGTCCGCACCATTCAAGCCAGTAGCTATGTGAAGCAACCGATAAAAAACTTGGCCGCTTGGAACCGTGAGCATAAAAAGTAAATAATCTTCATATACAGGTCTTATGCAACTCTATTCTATCCGCCAGCATTTTTCAGTGTGTTTGGTAGTATCCCTATCACTCACTAGCGCAATTAGCCCATCGGCTTTTGCTGGTTCAGTTGCCAATGATATTCATGGACTATGGATAAACAATAAAGATGTTGATAAACAAAAATTTGCCGTGATGGTTGAAGATTGTGGCAACAAACTTTGTGGTCGACTGTATTGGTTAAAAAAACCTTTATCTGCTAGCGGATTACCTAAGCGAGATAAGCATAACCCTAATGAAGCGCTCCGTGATCGCCCGTTATGCGGATTGCAGATTTTAACTGGCTTTCAATACGTGGGCGATAATACTTGGAATGCAGGTGAAATATACAACCCTGACGATGGGCTTACTTTTAGCAGCACCATGAAGTTAGCGCCCGAGGGGTCACTTAAAATTCGCGGCTATGTAGGCATCTCACTATTTGGCAAAACCTTAGAATGGGTAAGGCCCACAGAAGAAATAGCTCGGTGTAAATAATTAAACTAAAAAAATTTATTCCCACGAATAAGTACTAGCATGCCGATTAATGGTAATGCTGCCGCAATGCTAGCTGCTACACCGGCGCCTATTAAACCAAATTGGCTAGTCAGCACAACAAACAATGTCAAATAGATACTGGTAGAAACTATGTACAAGCGCATCGCCTTAGCAGCATAGCCCATAGCATAAATAGCAGAACGTAATGGTGAGGCAGCAAGATCTAAAGTAGCTGCCAACAACATGAGCGTGAGCACTGTTTTAGCGGCAACAAACTGCTGGCCTAGTAATGTAGCGAGTAAATGGTCACCAAAAAAGTAACTAGCCATTACAAACAATAAACCTAATGCCCCGCCAAAGAGAGCAGTACGATAGGCAATGACATCAAAGGCTTTATTGCCTTGATTCCAATGTCTGGTAAGGTCAACAAAAATAACTTGGCGAATTAAAATAGCAGGCTTAGAGAGCATGCTCGATAGCTCGCGTGCTAAACGTAGTAGACCCGCCTCTGCAGGGCCCAATAAATAGCCCACCATCACTGTGGTAATGTGTTTAGGTAAAATATCTAAATTTGATTGCCAGTAAGTGACCCATAAAAAATGGCGCAACCCCTCAAAATCACTTAATTTTGCACCTTTAACACTAACGCCCGCTAAGGCCTGTTTAATGTGCGTATTATATTTATGCTTGGCATGCCACATCAGGTAAAAGTTTTCAGCGACATATCCACTTGCCCAAATGGCAACAAATACTTGTATTGGGGCACTCAGCCACCAAGCAATCACCACTCCAATAAAACGTATGGTAGGCGCAATAGTCAATTGCCGACCTAAAATATCAAAGCGATCATACAAGCGCAAAATACCCGCAGCAGTACCAGTACCAGTGGTAATCAATACAAGGCTATAGGCCATGAGGAGCATGACATGCTTATTATCCATACCCATAGAAGGACCAGCGAAAGGCGCCACAATAAGTGCCAAGAACGTTGCTGCAATACAAGTTTGGCGATCTATGCGACGGCATACTTTAATTAACCGGCCGAGCGTATGGCTATCAGATTCATCATGAGCCGGCACACCGAAGCGCACAATCGCATCCACTGAACCGAAATCAAATAGCGCTCGTATCAACATAGCATAAGTGTGCATTAATACGACTAAGCCAAATTCTGCCGGGCCAAGTGACCTTGCCATTAACGCAGTAGCGCCAAAGGCCATGATAGCCGCCGCACCTCGGCCTCTGATTAAAATCCAGAAGTTAGCCAGCACACGGCGCATTGGATTTAATGTTTTAAGGGAATCTTCAGATTTGTTCACATGCGGCCTATATTAAATAGCACGTCATTCTCGCCTTGACGACAATGACATGCTATTTATTGATTTAAGCTTTTGTGCGTAATTTTGCAAAAGCCGCACACACGGCATCGATTTGTTCTGATGTATGTGCCGCGCTGACACTACAACGAATTAAAGACACGCCGTTCGGCGTTGCTGGCGGTAGCATTAAGTTTACATACACGCCCAGCTTCAGCAAACTATCCCAAAATTGCAACGCCTCTACTTTACCTTCAAGCACCACGGCAACAACTGGGCTAGGTGGCCCACCTAAAGTGTAGCCAAGTGCAGCTAACCCTGCATGCAGGCGTGCTGCATTGTCATGCAATTTTTGACGTAAATCTTTACCTGATTCGAGTATTCGCAATGCCTGTCTAGCTGAAGCAATAGTCGCTGGTGCTGGCGAGGCGGTAAAAATATAAGGGCGACTGGCGTAGCGAATCAGATCCAGCTCAGGCATGTTGCTCACGCAAAAGCCGCCTGCACAACCTAAACTCTTACTAAAGGTACCTACGATAAAGTCCACGTCGTCCATGATGCCTAGTTCTTCAACCAGCCCGCAACCGCGTTCGCCTAATACGCCAAACGAATGGGCTTCATCTACCATGAGGTAGCCCCCAAACTCACGTTTTACTGCGACGATTTCTTTCAGCGGTGCGCGGTCACCCAGCATGCTATAGATGCCTTCTACCACAATCAGCGCTTCGGCTGCACGTGAACCTAAGCGACGTAGGCGTTTTGCTAAATCTTCAGCATCGTTGTGACGGAAGCGTATGGTTTCGGCGCCGCCAAGACGGCAGCCATCGTAAATACAGGCGTGGCAATCGGCATCCAGCAACACCACGTCGCCTGGGCCGGCAAGTGTTGAAATCATGCCTAAATTAGCTACGTAGCCGGTTGAAAACACAATGGCATCGCGTTTGCCGTAAAAGGCCGCGAGTTCTTTTTCTAGATTGCGGTGGCCGGAGTAACTGCCGTTGGCCATGCGTGAACCAGTGGTACCCGTGCCTTCGTTTTCTAGGGCAAGGCGTGCGCTGGCAATACACTCGGGATTAAAGGTTAGACCTAAGTAGTTATTGGTGCCCGCTAAAATAGTATGGCGGCCGTGGATGATGCCTTCGGTTGGCGAGATAATTTTTTCTATCTTCACTGCAAAAGGGTCTATGCCCAATGCACCGAGTTCGGCACGGCCTGCTGCCAAGCCGTCAAATTTTGTAAACAATCCCATTATGCGTTACCTAAGATTTTTTCAACTTGTTTAGCCAGGTCCCCTACGGTTTTTACATCCGGTAAGATGCTCACTGGAATGGAGATATCAAAACTGTCTTCGACAAACAGCAATAGCTCCATGATTTTCAATGAATCTAAGTCTAGGTCACCGACTAATTCTGTGTTCTCAGTCACTGTTTTACCATTTGTGAAAGGCGCTAAGCCTTTGATCAAGTCGGCAAGGATGCGATCGTATTCAGTCATAAAATTTCCTATCTAGGCTAGTGGTGCTTATCAAATAGGCCAGCCAAACCTTGCGCTAATTCACAAGTGGGCTGCCAACCAGTAATTCGAGTAATGTCGTTATTATCGCACAACCAATCGCTGTGCGTAATCTCGCGTATCTTACCAGGCGTCAACATGGGTGAATATCCCAACAATTTAGCGGCGGTAAAATTAGTCCATGCAACGAGTTTTAACAATGTAATTGGAATCGGAATACGGCGAATTGAGCCGCCGTTACACAACACGCGTCCAGCAATGTCCAATACACTATTCCAATTATAGCCAGCTATATGGCCATCATCTAATTCAAAAGTTTCACCATAGCCTTTATCTTGCAACGACCAATGCACCATAGCACCCACTAAATCTTCTACATGAATCATAGAAAACCGTCCGTTGGCACCCGCTGGCAACGGTGCAAAGCCATTAGACATACTTTTAAATAGTGGCATTAACTCGCGATCACCTGGCCCATAAACTGCAGGGGGGCGAAATATGGTCCAGCGTAGAGGCTGGGCAGTACTTTTGATAGCGGCTTCACCGCGCCATTTACTACCTGCATAATGAGACAAGTCAGGCATACGAGCTGCCAGTGATGAAATGAGTAAAAAGCGTGGTGGGTTAGGTTGAGCGGCGGCAGCTTGAGCAACATGCAAGGCGCCTGCTTCATTAATTTGATCAAAGTCATCACGTGTAACACCACGCACAGCACCTGCGCAGTGGATGACGACATTAACATCTGCCACTAGTGCATTCAACGCATCAGCGTTATTAAGGTCTCCGGCAATCCAAGTCACATTGTTTATGACTGGCGGATTGCTACCTGCTTTTGGCCTATACAAGGCGCGAACTTGCCACCCTGCCTGGGTAAGCTGCCTTATCAATGTGCTACCGATAAATCCAGTAGCACCCGTTACAGCGACTATTTTATTTTCAATCGAAGATGTGTTGGTTGCAGCCATAGGCTTGGTCATGGCTTGCTTTCTTATCAAGCTTTCTTAGACGTTAATTCCAAGTCGGCTTCAGATTGGGTTTTTTGTCTTAATAGATAGCCTTTTCTGGCACCTGAACGTGATAACTTACCTGAAGAGGTGCGTGGCAAGGTATGGCGTGGCACCAACTCAATCGTACAATTAATGCCTAGCTCTTCGTGAATTTCACGATGTAGACGCTGTGTTAACAGATGCTGTTCATCCGCATCAGTGATATTGCATTGCACAATTAATACCGCAATTTCTTCTTGCTCAGGGCCTGGCACAGAAACTGCTGACGCATCTACCGAACGTAATTCAGGTTGCCGTGTGGCAATAGCTTCTATGTCTTGCGGCCATATATTACGGCCGTTGATAATCAACATGTCTTTATGACGGCCTGTAACGACAATTTGACCATCAACCAAGTAGCCTAGGTCACCGGTGTCCAACCAGCCATCCGCGGACAGCACTAGCTGTGTTTGTTCCGGCAATTCAAAGTAGCCAGACATGATGCTGGGGCCACGCACGTTGATGCGGCCGATTTGCATTTCGGCTAGGGTCTTGCCCTGCTCATCAAGGATCAACACTTCGTGTTTAGGTAATATGGGGCCGCAACGAACAAAGCTGCTGCCAGTATTCGGACTGACTTTAGTCGCAATAAAATTGTCCGCCAAGTCATCAGAATCCAGCCAATCGACCACCACACCGGTGCCCAGTGGCGCAAAGCTAAGCGCCAAGGAAGTTTCTGCCATGCCGTAACTCGGCACAAACGAGGTAGCCTTAAAGCCAGCTGGAGCAAGTAGCTCACAAAAACGATCGGTTAATTCCACATGTATGGGCTCGGCACCTATGCCAGCCACACGCCAGGCGCTTAAGTCATACTGAGCAATGTCTTCTGGACGAAGTCTGCGCACGCACAAAGCGTAGCCAAACGGCGGGCTAAATGAAATGGTGCCACGCGAACTGCTTAACAGTTCTAACCAGCGTCTTGGGCGCATGGCAAAGTCGCGGGTGTCTAAATAATCGATAGAGCGCTGCGAAGCCATGGGGGCTAACAAGCAGCCTACCAAACCCATGTCATGGTAAAACGGTAGCCAGGAGACCAATCGGTCATCAACACGAACATCCAAGCCATGGCCTGAAGCCAACAGATTGGCCATCACCGATTCTTGGGTAATGATCACGCCGCGTGGAAAGCCCGTGCTGCCTGAAGTATATTGCAAGTAGGCCGTTTCGTTAGGCCCGCTAGGCTGAAGGGTGATGTCTTTGAGTGGCAATTCATCGAACGCGGAAGCCGCGTTGGCAAATTGCAAGCCTAAGCCTTCGGCTGCTTCGGTTAAAAACGGCAGCAGTTGACTGGAAGAAACAGCCAGTGAAGCACGGCAACCTTTGAGCAAGCCGTTTAACTGGTTAACGTAAGCCTTGTGGCCGCCTATATGAATCACCGCTGGCAATGCCACGGGCACTAAGCCAGCATACTGACAAGCAAAAAAGAAACGTAGAAAATCAGGATTAGTCTCGGCCACAATGGCCACACGTGCACCACGCTCTAGCGGAAAGGACAACAGACGTTTAGCTAAGGTTTGCGCTTGATTACGTAGCGTCTTGTAAGGTAAGACGGTAGCAAGCTTACCGCTACCTGCATAAAAGTTTGCGCCAGACTCACCTTGCGCAGCATAATCTAAGGCGCTAGCCAATGTATCGAAATCCGCTAAGCGCAAGGGTAGCGCGCTTAGCGTCGGGGTTGCCGACGGCATGATTTCAACATTTAATTCTTGATTCAATTGGCATCCTTAAATTTAATTTTATAACTTACTGCTAAGCGTAGGCCAAAACTACTCATAGCAAATTTATTCGACATTATATCAGAATATGATAAAGCGATTTTTGCTGACGCAATATTTAGGTAAGGTATTTGTGTTAGAATTTTTTCTAACGTCGTTGTTTTACTCATAATTTATGACTCCCACCACTGAAGTTTCTGCAAACCTACGTATTCTATCTGTTGCCGGAAAAGCAGACTTAGATCAATTTATTCGCGTTCCAGAGCTTATTTTTAAAGCTGACCCGCATTGGATTCCACCTTTGCGGCTTGAACGTCACATGCACCTTTCAACCAAGCACAACCCGTATTTTCAACACGCAAAATGGCAAGCTTGGATTGCTTGGCGAGACGAACGTCCGGTAGGCAGAATTAGTGCCCAGATTGATACCTTGCATCTTGAACTGCACGCCGATGCCACCGGATTTTTTGGCATGTTGGATGCCGAAGATAACGCCGAAACTTTCGCCGCACTTATCAGCACCGCCGAACAATGGCTAAATGAACAAGGGATACGCCGCGTACGTGGACCATTTAACCTATCGATTAATGAAGAAATGGGATTGCTGATTGAGGGCTTCACTACGCCGCCAGTATTTATGATGAGTCATGCGCTACCTTACTATCGAACGCATATTGAGCAATGTGGCTATCACAAAGCAGTAGATGCGCTGGCTTATTTAATTGCCCCAAATTTTGAAGCTCCGCCAGTGATGCAACGATTGGTTGCCGCCGCATCTAATCGAGTAAAGGTTAGGCACTTAGATCGCACGCGCTTTGATGAGGAAATTTCACTATTACGCGATATCTTTAATGACGCTTGGGCAGAAAATTGGGGATTTGTACCATTTACTGAAGCTGAATTTCAAGAATTAGGTAAGAATCTGAAATTTTTATTAGATGAAGAATATATACAGATTGCTGAAGTTGACGGTGAAGCCGCCGCCTTCATTATCGGCATGCCTAATATCAATGAGGCTATACGTGACTTAGGCGGCAAGCTGTTCCCGTTTGGCTGGTTAAAGTTGCTATGGCGACTTAAGATTCGCCGTCCTGGTAGCGGCAGAGTGCCACTCATGGGCGTGCGCCAAAAATTTCAACGTACACGACTTGGCCCTGGGCTAGCATTTTTGATTATTGACGCGGTGAGAGCAGAATTACACAAACGTGGTGCACACAGACTCGAGTTATCATGGATATTAGAAGCTAATGCCGGCATGCGTAATATCATTGAATCAATTGGTGGCGTAGCCTATAAGCGTTATCGCGTATACGAACGGCAGCTTGACGAACGTCCTTAAAGTCTAAATCCGCTATCAAATGTAGGCTAAGCCCTTGCCGAAACAGGGCAATTAAGCAATAATTTAACCTTTGTAATAAAGCAGTTACAAAAACTGACTTTTTGAAGAATTCAATCAAGGTTTTATCTGATTTCGTATAAGACTTAAATTTATAGCATCATTGAAATTTAAGTCAGCGTTAATCGTAAAACTTCAAGCTAATCATTAGGGAGAAAACTATGGCAACACGTAAAGACCTAGCCAACGCTATCCGTGCGTTATCTATGGATGCGGTACAAAAAGCTAACTCTGGTCACCCAGGTGCGCCTATGGGCATGGCAGAAATCGCTGAAGAATTATGGAACAATCACTTAAGCCATAACCCAAAAAATCCTGAATGGGCAAATCGTGATCGCTTTGTTCTTTCTAATGGTCACGGCTCAATGTTGATCTATTCATTGCTACATCTAACAGGCTACGCATTGCCGATGGATGAGCTTAAAACATTCCGCCAATTACATTCAAAATGTGCTGGTCACCCAGAATACGGATATGCGCCAGGCGTAGAAACAACTACAGGTCCATTGGGCCAAGGTATTGCTAATGGTGTTGGTTTTGCCATGGCTGAAAAATTATTAGCTAATCAATTCAATAAGCCAGGTCATGACATCGTTGACCACAACACTTATGTATTCCTAGGCGATGGCTGTATGATGGAGGGCGTTTCTCATGAAGCTTGCGCATTAGCTGGCACTTGGGGTTTAGGCAAATTAACTGCATTCTGGGATGACAATGGCATCTCTATCGACGGTCATATTGAAGGTTGGTACACAGACGACACAGCAAAACGTTTTGAATCATACGGTTGGCATGTTCAATCTGTAGATGGTCATGATGTTGCTGCTATTGGCAAAGCTATTGAAGCAGCTAAAAAAGTAACGGACAAACCATCATTGATTTGCTGTAAAACAGTTATCGGTATGGGTTCACCAAACAAATCTGGCTCACATGATTGTCATGGTTCCGCATTAGGTTTAGATGAAGTAGCGGCAACACGCGCTAACATAGGTTGGGCTCATGAGCCATTCGTAATTCCTGCTGACGTTTATGCAGGTTGGGATGCAACAGCTAAAGGTGCTGCTGCTGAGGCTACATGGAATGATAAATTTGCAGCTTACGCAAAAGCATTCCCTGCTGAGGCTGCTGAATTTAAACGCCGTATGGCGGGTGATTTACCAGCTAACTGGAAATCAGCCACTGATGCAGTGATTGCTGCCACTAACGATAAAGCTGAAACAGTTGCAACACGCAAAGCTTCACAAAACGTCATCGGTGCATTAGCGCCATTACTACCTGAATTCTTAGGTGGTTCAGCTGACTTAACTGGTTCTAACTTAACTTCATGCGGTAGCTTTGTTCATGTTGATGCGAAAAAACCAGGTAACTATATTTCATATGGTGTTCGTGAATTCGGTATGTTCGCCATTATGAACGGTATGGCATTACATGGCGGGTTAGTGCCATTTGGCGGTACATTCCACATGTTCTCTGACTATGCGAAGAGTGCTTTGCGTATGGCCGCATTGATGAAACAACGCACGATTGCCGTATTGACGCATGATTCTATCGGTCAAGGTGAAGATGGTCCAACACATCAACCAATCGAAAATACTGCTGGTTTACGCCTCATTCCAAACATGGACGTATGGCGTCCAGGTAACTCAACTGAAACTGCAGTGGCTTGGGTAGCGGCAGTTGAGCGTAAAAATGGTCCATCTAGCTTAGTGTTAAGTCGTCAAAACGTACCTGGTATGAAACATGATGCCGCACAATTTGATTTAATGCGCAAAGGTGGTTATGTACTATCTGATGTTTCAGGTAAAGCAGATGTCATTATTATCGCTAACGGCTCAGAACTTGAATTAGCGGTAAAAGCTGCTGCTGAACTAAATGCAGCAGGTACTAAAGTTCGTGTTGTATCAATGCCATCTACCAATGTCTTTGATCGTCAAGATAAAGCATACAAAGATAGCGTGCTTACACCAGGCGTAAAACGCGTGGCTGTAGAAGCTGGTGTAACTGACTTCTGGCGCAAATATGTAGGCTTAGAGGGCGCTGTTGTTGGTATCGATACATTTGGTGAATCAGCACCAGGTGGTGCGTTGTTGAAACACTTTGGTTTCACAGTTGAAAATGTAGTGGCTACAGTTAAGTCGGTACTTTAAATGTAAGGTGCCGTCAATTAACTAGCGGCTTAGTTTAATAGGGCACCTCATTAGTGGGGTGCCCTATTGTTTTATAAATATCAGGTAATTTAAGTTAAGGCCTAAATTATCTGAAATAAACATAGGAATTATCATGGCAATTCGCGTAGCAATTAATGGTTTCGGTCGTATCGGGCGCATGGTGTTTCGCGCAGCTGTCAAAGATTTTACTGATATTGAAGTCGTTGCAATCAACGACTTATTAGAGCCAGATTATCTAGCATACATGCTTAAACATGACTCAGTGCATGGTCGCTTTAAAGGCGATGTTGCTGTTAGTGGTAATAATTTAGTGGTAAATGGTAAAACAATACGCTTAACCGCTGAAAAAGACCCGGCTAACTTAAAATGGAATGAAGTTAAAGCCGACATCGTGATTGAATGTACCGGTTTCTTCTTGACACAAGAAACTTGTCAGAAGCACATTGATGCTGGCGCTAAAAAAGTGGTGCAATCAGCACCTGCTAAAGATGATACGCCGATGTTTGTATACGGTGTCAATCACAATACTTACCAAGGTGAAGCGATTGTTTCTGCGGCTTCTTGCACAACCAATGGCCTAGCGCCAGTAGCCAAGGTATTAAACGATGCGTTTGGTATTAAGCGGGGTTTGATGACCACCGTGCATGCGGCAACGGCTTCACAAAAAACCGTAGATGGTCCATCTAACAAAGATTGGCGTGGTGGTCGTGGCATCTTAGAAAATATTATCCCTTCTAGCACCGGTGCTGCTAAAGCAGTAGGTAAAGTCATTCCTGCCTTAAACAAGAAACTCACAGGTATGGCATTTCGCGTACCTACCTCAGATGTTTCTGTTGTTGATTTGACTTGTGAATTAATTAAAGAAGCAAGTTATGAAGATATTTGTAAGGCCATGAAAACCGCTTCTGAAGGCGAATTAAAAGGGGTGCTCGGCTACACCAATGATAAAGTGGTTTCTACCGATTTCCGTGGTGAAACTTGCCCTTCCGTATTTGATGCTGAAGCAGGCATGTCGCTTGATTCAACCTTCGTAAAAGTGGTAGCTTGGTATGATAACGAATACGGCTATACCTGCAATTTGATGCGTTTGGTACGTCATATCGCCTAACCCTAACAAGGGTAATCAATAAAATTAGAATAGAATTAGCAAAGATAACTTAAGGGAGAATGCACTCGTGAACGTAATTAAAATGACAGATTTAGATTTATCTGGCAAGCGAGTGCTTATTCGCGCTGACTTGAATGTGCCTGTCTCTGATGGAAAAGTAACGTCAGATGCACGCATTACTGCATCAATGGCTACTATCATATATGCACTCAATGCAGGTGCTAAAGTGATGGTGACATCACATTTAGGCCGCCCCGAAGAAGGCATTTTTTCAGAAGAAAACTCACTTAAACCAGTAGTCGATGTGATTTCCGTAAAGCTTAATAAGCCTATTCGCTTAATCAAAGACTGGACAGAGGGCAAATTTGAGGTGGCTGCAGGAGAATTAGTCGTATTAGAAAACTGCAGATTTAATAAAGGTGAAAAGAAAAGTGTCGATGATCTGTCACAAAAATATGCGAAGCTGTGTGATATATTTGTGATGGATGCTTTTGGTACAGCCCACCGCGCTGAAGCCTCAACACATGGTGTAGCAAAATTTGCACCTATCGCCGCTGCCGGTATTTTATTGGTGAACGAGCTTGAGGCCCTTACCAAAGCACTACTCAGCCCAGCACGCCCGATGGTGGCTATTGTGGGTGGCAGTAAAGTTTCAACTAAACTGACAGTACTAGAAAGCCTCTCTGAAAAAGTTGATCAAATGGTGGTTGGCGGAGGAATTGCTAATACCTTTTTAAAAGCCTCCGGTCTTGAAGTAGGTAAATCGCTTTGTGAGGATGATTTAGTGCCAGTTGCACGCACCTTAATGGACAAAATGACCCAAAGAGGAGCAACCATACCGATTGCTGTTGATGTTGTTTGCGGTAAAAAATTTGATGCTAATGAAGTCGCCATCAAGAAAGACGTGGCTTCTGTGGCAGTAGATGACATGATTTTTGATATTGGCTCGAAATCTGCTAATCAAATAGCAGAGATTATCAAAAATGCCGGCACTGTAGTCTGGAATGGGCCCGTTGGTGTATTCGAATTTGACCAATTTGGTGAAGGCACAAAAACCATTGCGATGGCGATTGCTAGTACTAAAGCGTTTACCTTAGCAGGCGGTGGAGATACGATTGCAGCCATTCAAAAATATGGTATTGAAGATCAAGTAGATTACATTTCCACTGCTGGCGGTGCATTTTTAGAATTTTTAGAAGGTAAGAAACTACCTGCCGTTGAAATACTTGAACAACGTGCGCACAAATAACTATCAGCCTCAAATGAGTAACACCATAAAATGGGGCTACTAGCCCCATTTTTATTTGAATTTAATATTGCATTGAAAAGGCTTAAAGATTGACATTACGTAAAACAAAAATTGTTGCCACATTAGGTCCATCTTCTAACAGCGAGGAAATGCTCGCTCGTATGATTATTGCTGGCGTTAACGTAGTACGACTTAACTTTTCACACGGTAGTGCAGAGGAACATATTAAACGTGCAGAAATGGTGAGAGCCATTGCGCTCAAACTCAACCGCCCAATCGGAGTGTTATGCGACCTACAAGGCCCTAAAATTAGAATAGGTAAGTTTGAATTAGGTAAAATCACCTTAAAAACTGGTGAGTTATTTATCCTTGATGCTGATTGCGAATTAGGCAACCAAGACCATGTCGGCTTAGACTATAAAACACTCCCGCAAGAAGTCTCAGAAGGTGTGATTTTGCTATTAGATGATGGTCGCATTACCATGCAAGTCGACCGAGTCAAAGGCAACCAGATTCATTGCTTGGTGATTAATGGCGGTATTCTTAGCAACAATAAAGGTATTAACCGCCAAGGCGGCGGGCTGTCAGCCGATGCGCTGACCAAAAAAGATCGTGAGGATATCAAAACTGCGGTGGCACTTGAGGCCGATTACATTGCCATGTCTTTCCCTAAAACTGCCCTAGACGTTGAGCTTGCTCGCACTTTGGTTAAAAAAGCGGGTGGCACAGCAAGCATCATCGCTAAAATTGAACGTGCCGAAGCTATTGATAATTTAGAATCTATTATCGAGGCCTCCGATGCCATTATGGTTGCACGTGGTGACCTAGGTGTAGAAGTGGGTGATGCAGCCGTGCCTGGTTTACAAAAACGTATGATACGTATGGCGCGTGCGCAAAATAAATTAGTCATTACCGCAACACAGATGATGGAATCAATGATTACTAGCCCAATTCCTACACGGGCAGAAGTATCTGATGTTGCCAACGCAGTCTTAGATGGTACTGATGCCGTCATGTTATCGGCTGAAACTGCGGCTGGACAATTTCCATTAGAAACCGTCCAAGCGGTACATCGGGTGGTGATGGAAGCAGAAAAAGAATACATTAACCAATACCACGCACAAATAACAGATCAAGTATTTTTAAAAACTGATGAAACGATTGCCGCCGCCGCAATTTATACGGCCAAGCACTTAAAGGTGAAAGCAATCGCTGCACTCACACAATCTGGCAATGCAGCGCAGTGGCTATCACGTGCAGATGCAGAAGTCCCCATCTATGCGCTATCACCTGATAAATATGCACGCCGTAAGCTTACCCTGCATCGTGGTGTTTACCCATTCCCCATTGAGCAAGCCAATAAAAATAAAGACGAAATTTTGAGAGAAATGGAACAAGTGCTGTTACAACAAAAAATGGTAAGTTTAGGCGACGTTGTATTGCTCACTTTTGGAGAACCTATAGGCAGCCCAGGCGGCACGAACACACTCAAAATAGTTAAAATTGGTGAAAATAAACAAGCTGAATCAATCATTAACATCAAACCGCTATACGTAAAAATCTAATGATAATGTTTTGCTTGGTTTTTACTTGCCCTTTATAATAACTCATCAAACCTCTACTTAAACCATAAGCCAAGCCTCATGAATCAACCTTTATTAGAAACCAGCATTCACAGTTTAAAACGCATACATCAGGGTAAAGTTCGTGACATTTATGATATCGATGCGAATACCATGCTTTTGGT
>JAIPCR010000032.1 GCA_021738125.1 Sulfuritalea sp. | reverse complement strand
TTCATGCCCGCATCGCTGCCATGAATGTCATGACCTATCTCGGCATGCCGGTTTCCGTCCGGGTAGGGACAACTGCGTCTTAATAAAAAAGGGGATAGGGGTAGAATAACCTTCTGATTGTTTATACACCAACGCCATTTAAAATTGGTAATCGTTTAGTCCCCCCATTTTTTTAATATTTATGGAATGATGCCGATGATTTTGCTGTAGGAGGGGCTTTAGACGCGACAGTCGCGGCTAAAGCCCCTCCTACCCTATATTGGGGGGGGGCTAAATGGTTACTAAAATTGTAATAGATGTTTTTCTTGTTTTTCAACAAATAGCTTTAATTTTCCAAACTATAGACTTTCAGAAATTAAATTTCCAAATTAACGAGATAAAGTCATTTATGTGAAAAGCTATATCTTAAAAATGAGTGAACGGTGAGTATCTTAAGTTACTGTGTAAGATTTATCCCCTACCCGATTATTTATGTGCGAATGCAAATTTAGGAACAGCAATTAAGTATGCGAGAGTTTTTTTTAACCATTGCTAATCAAGCACAGCGTGACAAGAATTATTTGTTTGCGATGTCTAATTATTTTAAAGCATTGCATTTAATGCCCGCTTTAAAAAACATTATCATACCAAATATAATTCGTACTAAATTTGCTTACCATGCCGAACGCGAGACTAAATTTAAACCGCGTGTTGCGGTGTGTGGATGTGAGTTGCATCGTAATGCAGATCGAGCTTATTCATTGGTTCGATCATATGAAATGTTTGCAGATGTCGAAATCATTGAATCTTATTCTTCTGACGGTGAGCTTAAAATTTGGAAGCAAGGTATTGATGAGGCTAAACCTAATCAAGATTTTTTAGCTGAAGATAATATGTCCTTTATAGAAAAAGCAATAGCATTTGTTGCTGTGAGTCCTTATGACATTATCCATTTATCTAATCCGTGCGCCCCTAATGTTTTTTTGGGATTGCTATATAAAATAATTTGGACTTCCAAAGTATTCATAGATATTGATGATGAAAATATTGCTTCTTTTTCTAATCTAAATATAGATATAACAGTCTGTGATTACCTTAAGAAACATAAAGCCTTACCAGCTTTAAAATACTTGAAAGGGGAAGAATGGGCTCATTTGGCAATCGGATTAGCGAAAGAATTTGATGGTGTTACCGTTTCTAGTCACATTTTACATAAAAAATATGGCGGGGATATTATTAATAATGCTCAACATGATAATTGTCTTTCTTTACAAAAATTACTTACGAAGACAGATTGTAAAAGTTTATCTAATTCATTATTGTTACTACTACAAAATATCCCATATTCTTTATCACAAGTATTGATTGACATAAATAGTTTTTGCGTTGAATCATGGCAAGCGGATAAGTTGCACAAGTTAGTTAATGTGAATAATGTGACGAGTACGTCTGCTTCTGGAAATATTGAGCAGCGATCTTATAAATCTAAACTATTAATAGCAAAGATAGAAAGTGATCAATGTTTATCAATAAGAAATATTGGTGCGAAAAGTATTACTCATTGGTTGACCCAATTAGATCTAAATGTTTCGCCAGATGCAATTAATTTCATGTTCGGTGGGATGGTTATTGCTCGTTTAAATAAAGAATCGGATTTATCTACTCTGCCCAAAAATATATTAGTGTGTTTTGATGTTTTTGAAATATTAGTTGATATGCCTGCATATCACAAATATGGTGTGAAAAATAATTATTCGGTACAATTCATCAATGAGACTATAAGTTCCTTTGATAGCGATTTTACTTTTTTATGTGCTTTTCATAATAAATCAATTGTCATCGAATCTGTTTGGTATGCTTCTAATCGGCGTGATTTGTTTATACGCATTTTGAATGATACTGTGAATAATAATCACGCTGTTGTAATAAGATGCTATCAATATGATGCTGCTGTGGGTGGTGGGTTAATTATGGTTGGAGAGCATTTAATAGACTCCGTGAGAATGATTATGCTTGATTTAGCCTTGCATAATCCTTTTATGCCTATTTTGCTTATTTTAACTACACCAGATGCAACTCTAATTGATGCAATCTTGTTGCCATATCCGTCATTATTTGCAGGTGGTATTCATGAAAGCGAAAGATTGGCTGTGGTCGGCGGGACTCAATTTAATGATGTGGCTAAATTGACACATTCACTTTTAAAAGAGCACCTACTGGCACGAGTTTTGAGTGTTGGTTGGGGTTTGGGGGGAGTGACCATTGATGTTAAAGAAGCAACTGGTGGAGAGGTAATCTTTTCAAGTGATTTTAAGGAATGGCTATGGATAGTTTTTTCATTAAGATTAACGGCAATGAAACTTCCTGATGACCCTGAACTTAGTGCGTATTGGCAAAGTATTCTCATTGCTCCAACTATTACTCAAAGTGCAGAAAAATTTGCTAGTCAGAGCGTACGTAATAAGGCGGGTACGACGCTGTTGTGTTCCCCCCAATCTATCCCATCGTTACATGCATTGACTGCAAGCTTAGCTAACGGGGGATTAGCGCGAATATGTCATTTTGGTAGTTATTTACTTGATCAATATGATAGTGGGAACGTAATTTGTCGATATAAAATAGAAACACCTAAATGGATATGTAACCCAAAGCGAGTCATTGCATTCGACGGATCTATTTTACGCCCAATGATTTTAAGTGAACACAATCAATCCATTAATGGACATTCGTCTCTAGCACCTGTTGCGATTGTAAATAACACATTTTATATAAATCAGTCATCACAAATGATTATGCCGATATCTCCTGAAATCAATTCTCCGCTTGCTAATATGCCACTCAAAAAGTTAACACAAGTCAATGTTATTATCACAGCGGAAGATTACACCTTAGATTCATTAGCGGTTTTTTTGGAATCACTTCGTTTACAGTGTAAGGTCGAGGTTTTATCTGTTGTTTTTGCCATCTCTAGTTTAAGTAAGTTAAGTTCACAAACAAAAAAAATAACAGATTTATTTGCTTACCACTTCCCTAAAAAATACGACATTCGCACTAATTTATCACATTGTCATTGCCAGCGCATTCAAAAGGCTTCAACGTTATGTGAAATGAACGGTGAATCCACCCATATATTATTTATTAATAAAGCAATTCTTTTGCATGATGTAAGAACTTTAGCAACTCTCTCGACATTGTTAGAGCAACCTAATGTTGCGACAGCATCATGTTTAGTAGCTCAGAGAAGTGAGCCTAAATTTAATGCTGATTATTGTAGTTATTTTAGCGGTATATTTTCAAGTTACACGCCATCAGTTAATAATGCCAAATTAACAAAATATGAAGGAAATACATTGTTTCAAAAGTCTGTTTATCCTGTCGCAAGCAATAGTGATGCGCTGTTTATGATTAAAACAAATCTTTGGAAAAAAACAGGTGGATTTGCAACTATCCAATCAGAAGATATTGACGCAGTAATAGAGTTTTCAGGTAAATTGGCAGATAAAGGCCATGT
The DNA here is from genome assembly GCA_021738125.1 of Sulfuritalea sp. Classification (GTDB taxonomy): domain Bacteria; phylum Pseudomonadota; class Gammaproteobacteria; order Burkholderiales; family Methylophilaceae; genus Methylotenera. The sequence continues at coordinate 15,085 of JAIPCR010000032.1, read as the reverse complement.
TCATTTATGCACGTCTCGTGTATGCTCCGAATTGTTAGATATTTCGTTAACTTGTAAGCAAGCACAATGGACAATACCATTAAATAATCCTCGTGCACTATTCGATACATCAATGGTTATTGAAGTTATCTCCTTATGAAAATTGCCATCCTATTACCATCTGACGAGCAAAAAAAACAAGCTGGTGTTCGTATTCGTTATGAACGGATCAAATTAATTTTAGAAAAAAGTGATTCATTCGAATTTGTGACCATTCAGGACATGACAAATGTTCAAAAATATGATTATGATGTTTACATAATTAGTAAATGTTATGATTCTCGTGCAATAATTTTGGCGCATCAACTAACTTGCCTTGGCAAATTAGTTGGCGTTGATTTATTTGATGATTACTTCAGTTTAACATCGGATAGTCGTTTTATTCGATTTCGTTATTGGTTGGATAGGTTATTAGCTGGGTGTAGTTTTATTTTATGCTCTACGAGTGGTATGGAACGTATCGCACAAAGTTACGCGCCTAATCTACCTGTTCATATCTTAAATGATCCCGCACCGAAAATAGATATTAAAGTACTTGATGCCCAATTGACAACTAAATTGGAGAATGCTCGCAGATTACGCCGTATTGAGGTTGCGTGGTTTGGTATGGGAGATAATCCCAATTTTTTAGTTGGGCTTGCTGATTTAGCAGCTTTTAGTAATGAACTTGGTCGTTTACGTGGTTACGGATATGACGTGCAGCTTGAAATATTGACCAATAAGCGTGCGATGACTGCCAATAACCTAGCACTGCTAACACATTTAGCTATCCCTTATAATTTGCAAGAGTGGAGCGAAATCTGCGAAGCGGATTTGCTCGCTCGTAGTTTGTTGGCATTCCTACCTGTTAATGCTCAAAATTTTAGTCGTGTAAAATCACTTAATCGAGCCATAACGGCGTTGGTTGCAGGCGCACAAGTATTGTCAGTTGGTTATCCGCTTTATAAATCATTGAACCAATTTATTTATAGGGATAGTCGGCAATTTATTTATGACCTGCAGAACAATAAGCTAGCGTTACGTTCTGATAATTTACAAAATTTTTTGGAAAATCTAAAGCAATATGCAGATGCTACTCGTGAAGCAAAAGAACTAAATGTTTTTCTGCAAAACTTGAAAAACATGCCTAATATAGCTTCAAGTAAAACATCACAGCGTCTCTTTGCTTTAATTCATGGCAAAGAGACATCCAGTGATATACATAAATTTACTCAAAAAAGAAGCGCTTTGTCAGTAGCTAGTCCTCAGTGTAAATTGAAGTTAAACTTTGATGTCCGCATACAATTGGCCGATGTTGGAAAGGGGCTTGAAATTTTAGTCAGCACAAAAAAAATGAATCTGGTTGCCCCTGAATTAAAGTCTCTTTTTAGACCCTATGGCACGGTATTGACTACCGAATATCAATGTTTATTTTCAACATCAGTATTACCGCATTTCACTCATCTAGGAAACGCGTTGGTAAATTATGATTCACCGGCCTCTCATTCGATTGGATACGGGATTTTAATGTCAAATATTTATCAATTGATGTACAAAATATTTCCTAACGTACAGTGTTTCTTTGAAGAGCACAGCAAGAGGATCCCATGGGATTCGTGTTGTTTACAAGATATAAAAAAGCCCAAGGTCAGACATGATCAATAAACACGTTATATTTGTAATCAATCTCTTACAGGACATCAATGTGTTGCGGCCCTTAGTTTATATGGCGGCAACTGATCTCAAGCTTCCTACGTTACTACTAATCACTTCTGCCTTTAAGAAGCGTGATAAAACAGGGATCTGGCAAGAAGAATTGAATCAGATTGTTAGTGCTAATAACGCTAAGGCATATGACTTTAGTAATGAGTTGGAAGCGTTACAGCTATTACAAAATCTTTCTGGAGTAATCATTGCCGGCAGTGAATCGCATTTGAATGCTCACAAACCCGTACATGATCTATTTCGCATTGCCCCAGCTTGCTTCATCAAAATTACTCTGCAACACGGCTTTGAGTGTGTCGGATTTCTGCAAAGTCGTGACCAAAATCTTGCTCATGGAACGGGCATTACATTTGCCGCAGACATTATTTGTGGTTGGTGTGAGCCAGAACGCTTGACAGCATTGACTGCTTCGCAACGCCATAAGCTGGTCGTGACTGGACCGACTGCGGTTTTGCAACAACCAACAACAAAAGTTTTAATAGGCAGACGTAAGAAAGGCTTGATCTGTGAGAACATGCATTCCCCACGATTGAATATTGCCGGTGATTTTAAGACTGACTTTTTGGATATTTTCAGTCAATTTTGTGTAGAACTTCAGAAACAAGGGTGTTCGGTTGCGCTACGTCCTCATCCAGGTGGACAATATACGATTAAGAATGACGTGCCTATCCCCGCAAATGTTGAAGTTGTCAATATACCTATCTACAAAGTTGACTTATCCCAATACGCTTATGGTATCTCAGCCCCATCTTCAATTTTGATTGACATGGTTTTGGCTGGAATACCCACTGCGGTATGGCAAGATCAGGGGAGCGTGATGGATTTGGGTAATTACGAAGGGTTAACCCGAATATCTTGTTTGGAAGACTGGTTAGACTTTGTTAAAGATGCTTTGATTAGACCTGAAATTTATATTGAGCGCCAAAAGCTATTTTTTGCTCGTCAAAAGTTGTGCATTACTCAAGAAGTCGTTTATCAGGCCTATGCAAACTTATTGACGGCTTCGGTCAGTATTCAGACAGGGAAGGCTTTACGCAATTGTAATAAGCCCACCGAACGGATTTTGTTTATTGCGCCTGGCTTCATTCCGACTTTGCAATTGAGCTTCCTTAAGCCTCTAGCAGGTCTGGCAGCTTCCGGGCATATCATCATTGATATTATCTCGGAAATCCATCTTAATGCTGAGTTTAAGGCGGCAAAGGCGATCGGTGATAAAGCGCGAGAATGGCTGCAGCAACGTATTGAAGCTTTCGCGCCGAACGTAGTCATATTTTGTCGTTATGCAGGTCCACATACACGCTGGATGACAGATTATTTTTCTCACAAAGGAATAACGATGATTTATCATCTTGACGATGACTTATTAGCTGTTCCCAAAGAAATTGACGCTAAAAAATGGGCACATCATAATCAGCCAGAACGATTGGCTGCGGTAAAGCATCTCTTAAGTTACGTCAATCTTGTTTATTGTTCAACCAGTGCATTGAAAAACCATCTTAGCAGCCTACGGCTCAATGATTCCCTGTATGCCGGCAAAATTTATTGTTCGGCAAACGTCATTGTTCCTGCAAAATTGCGGTCGGTGAAAAAAGTCGGATACATGGGTATTGGACATGAAAGCGATTTAACGAGTATTCTCCCTGCCTTAGTGAGCTATCTCCAAAAAAATACTGAAATTATCTTTGAAATATTTGGCACAATTTCGATTCCAAAAGAACTTGAAGAATTTGGTGACCGAATTAGGAAAATGCCAAAGATTGAAAACTATGCTGAGTTTTTACAGCAGTTTGCTAAATATGATTGGGATATCGGTATCTGTCCGTTAACATCGATCCCATTCAATAAACTAAAAGCTAATACCAAATGGGTTGAATATACTGCGGTAGGCGTGGCTGTTATTGCTAGTCGCGGTACTGTTTACGACGAATGCTGTGCCGATGGTTGCGGAATACTGGCTGACAATGAACATGAATGGTTCAATGCCTTGGAATGCCTTACGCATGACGCCGACCTTCGCTTAGCTCAAGTTGCGTGTGCCCAGCAAAAGCTTAAACAGGAGTATTCTGTTGAGCAATTGCGGGATCAAGTCTTGGAAATTATTGCTAAGGCTAAAGATGCGCCTCATATAGATATTCAAGCTAATTTGAAAATACCCGCATTACCTGTTTACGAAACTCAGCAGCGAATTCTGTTTATCTCTAATAGTTATCTGCCCACATTACAGCTTAGTTTTGTAAAACCATTAACGGCCTTAGTAGAATCTGGCGATATCAACATGGCCTTTTTTTCAGAGGAGCAAATCAAGCAAAATCTTTGGAAAAACTTAGGCTTCGTTTCGGTTGAAGATTGGATCAAAGATATATTCTTCTCATTTCGGCCAATGTTGTTAGTTTTTTGCCGTTACAGTGGGCCATACGCAAACTTGCTTTTAGAGCTTGCAAGCGTACAACAAATTCCGACGATTTATCATATTGATGATGACTTGTTAGGAATACCAAAGGAAATTGGTCATTCTAAGCACAAATACCATAATCAGAAAAATCGATTAGATACTGTCCGACTTTTGTTAAACAGTGTAAATTTAGTTTATGCTTCAACTGAAAAATTAAAATATCAACTTAACTCGCTTTCATTAGAAACGCCAATTATCAACGGTTCTATCTATTGTTCGGGGCAAGTTATTAATCCGGCGCAATTAAGACCCGTGGTGAAGATTGGTTATATGGCGAGCGCAGATCACGCACATAACCTTACCTTGGTCATTCCTGCTATTGTGCGTTTGATGCGTAAAAATAACGAAATTGTTTTTGAATTTTTCGGGTCAATTCCCTCGCCACCTGAATTTGCGGAATTTGGCGGGCGTATTTTACATGCCCAGAAGATTAATAACTATGAAGAATTTTTACAGTGCTTTGCAAAATATCAATGGGATATCGGCATCTGTCCTTTATCGCCTATTCACTTCAATATGATGAAGGCTAATACTAAATGGGTGGAGTATACGTCTGTCGGGGCGGCCGTTGTTGCCAGCAAGGGAACTGTCTATGATGGATGTTGCGCCGATGGTTGTGGTATACTGGCTTCAACTGAGAATGAATGGTTTGAGGCATTGGAAATGTTAACCCGTGACCCCGTTGCACGCTATGAACAGGTGAAACATGCACAGGAAAAACTTATACAATACTATTCAATTGACCGTTTACGCGAGCAGGTGATTGATGTTTTTTCTCAAGCAAATCGTTTGCATGTCGAGACAAAGCTCAAAACTATTATTGAATGTACTAACGTTTAGACTTTTATTTAAGGAACATAATAATGCAAAAAGATGTTATCAGGGTTTTCATCGGATTTGACCAAGTGGAAAGTGTCTCTTGGCATACTATGGTGCATTCAATCTTACGCCAATCATCCAAACCTGTGGCCATCGTTCCAGTCAATATCGCAAATTTCAAAGATTTTTTCACGCGTGAGCGTGATCCAAAGCAATCTAATGAATTTTCGTTTACTCGTTTCCTAGTACCTTACCTTTGCAACTATGAAGGTTATGCCATATTCTTTGACTGTGACATGCTACTGCGTACCGATATTGCCGAAATTTTTAAAGCTGTCGAGCAAGATCCCGGAAAAGCCGTTTATGTGGTAAAACACAATTATGAACCGCGAGATGATGTCAAATATCTCAACACTGTCCAATATAAATACCCTCGTAAAAATTGGTCATCGGTTATGTTATGGAATTGTGGGCATGAAGCGAATAAGGCGGTGACCACTGAATTCGTCAATACCGCAAGTCCTATGGATTTACATCGTTTTACCTGGCTTGAAGACGATCAAATCGGCGAATTGGATGTCCGATGGAATTGGTTGGTCGGTGAGTATGCAGAGCCGCCACACGATGTGAAAAATGTTCATTGGACAATTGGCGGTCCTTATTTTATGGAATACCAGGATGTCGATTTTTCAGAGGAATGGTTTAAGGAATCCGCCAGAATGGCTTTTTGCGCGCAACGCGTATAGATAGTTATCGGAGTTATGTTTTGAGCAAAATACTGATTACGGGAGGGGCCGGATTTATCGGATCGCATTTGTCCCGAATTCTATTGACAAGTGGACATAGCGTCCGAATCTTAGACAACCTTTCTCCGCAGATTCATGGAGCGTTGCCGCAAGGTTTAGATTGGTTAATGGGTGATGGGGTTGATTTTATTCGAGGATCAATCACTGACGAGGCATATGTTCGAACGGCATTACAGGATGTGGATAGCGTTGTTCACCTTGCGGCTGAAACCGGCACGGGTCAATCAATGTATCAAATCGCCCATTACAATAATGTCAATGTTGGTGGTACAGCCCTGTTGCTTGATATTCTGGCTAATGATTCAGCTCGCAGCGTCAAGCGTATTGTTCTGGCATCCAGTCGATCTATTTATGGTGAAGGGGCGTATGTCTGCTCGCGTTGCGATAAGCAAAAGCGGATTTATCCGAATGCGCGAATAAAGTCACAGTTGTCGGCTCATCGTTGGGAGCATGCATGTGAAGCCTGTAGTAGTCATCTGAAGCCAGTGCCGACTCGGGAAGACGACCCAGCGAAACCGGCATCGATTTATGCAGCGACTAAGTATGCACAGGAAGATTTGGTTCGCGTTGCTTGTGCCGCAATGGATATGGATTATACTATTTTGCGCTTGCAGAATGTTTATGGCGAAGGACAATCGTTAAATAATCCTTACACCGGTATTTTGTCGATTTTTTCTACTCGCATTCGTAGAAAACAACATCTCCCAATCTTTGAAGACGGCTTGGAAACACGCGATTTTGTGCATGTCCAGGATGTGGCTAACGCTTTTTTGGCTGCGGTTGAATTCCAAGGAAACATATCGCAAGCGATCAATGTCGGTATGGGCGTTAAAACGACTGTTGCTGAGATTGCGGGTCACTTGAGTGACGCTTTTGGTGTACAGCACAATCTGGTGACCACTCATGAATATCGCTTGGGTGACATACGACACAATTTTGCGGATACACATCGTCTGCAATGCATCTTGGGCAATACTCCTCAGATTGATCTTAATGAGGGTATGCTGCGTTTTGCCGAATGGGTAACAAAACAAGTGCTTTCTGAAGATCAATTGGATAAGGCAAATGCCCAATTACGAACAAGAAATCTGATGGGATAAATTTGGAAGATTAACAATGAATAAAAAGCAAATTTTAATTATTGGCGATAGCCACACAGATGCCATTAAACGTGCTTTGAAACATTTCTATGTTGATCAGGTGGAAATCAAAGCTTATCGTTACTCGAAACTCAAAAATGGCGAGAAAATAGGCGATATGACTCCAGAAGAAATTCTAAAGCTTGCGTCGACTTTGAGTTCTGAGGATTTATTCGTGTCAACTATAGGTGGTAATCAGCACCAAGTCGTTTCTTTAATGCAGCATCCAATCCCCTTTGATATTTTTTCACCTAGCGGAGTAGGCGATTGCAAAAGTAGTATTCATATAATTCCTTATGTTACGCTTTTCGATTTTTTTGAATCAGGCATACGTTTTGGTGATTGGGCTCGATTGTCCAAGGTGTGTAATATTGCACAATGTCGAGTTTGTCATATAGTGCCTCCGCCACCAAAAGAAGACAAGGAGCATATATTAAAAAGACATGAAACGCACTTTGTGAAAGCGGGCTTGGCAGAAAAGGGAGTGACGAGTGCTGCTCTACGGCTTAAGATTTGGCTGCTTCAAGTCGAAGTTTTAAAAAAATTAGCCAAAGAATATGATGTGCAGTTAGTCATGCCGCCAAACGAATCTCTAGACCCAAATGGGTTTCTTTCAAACGAATATTACGCAAATGATGCCACCCACGCAAACTCAGCTTATGGGGAATTGGTACTGCAGAAATTGGTAAAGCTTTGTATGGCTAATGGTTTATAGTTATGAATCTAATTGATTTAATCAGTCGTAAAGACAAGTTTTGATTAAAAAAAGGTTTGATTTGCCAATAGGTAGAATGGACTGGTTAGGAGAGCACTGGCGGACGTTAACGATTGAGAATAGCGATTCACCGCAACTTGAAATGCATAATTTGATGAGTCATCATTTAGTTAGGTCTATGCCTAAAGAGATAGGTTGGTATGCATCAGTCGATAGAGACAGTAATGAAAATCAGCTTATTATTTCACTTGAGGATGTAAGGAATAAACGCGAAATAGCGGTAGATTTGTCTTCCCATCCTATTCCAGTATTATTGCCTTGGTTAGACCAATTCTATTCGCAGGATTCTTCTGTTATTCTCAAATTGCATTTCATTTTATCTAAGGGAACACGGGGCAAATTACTTGTTCACCAACGCTTAGATAGAACCCAATTAACAAAACTAGCGAATGGGCGCGGGGTGGAGATTAGACCAGGTCCTAATCCACAGATTCATCCGTCTGATAATATAGATGTTGAGTATATTGAAGAATCTTCTATAGAAGAATGGATTCAAAATTATGACAAAAAAGGGAAGTATGGTACTAATTCGGCTGATTTTTCTAAATATAAGATAGGTACTGCTTGGAATCTGCCACAACCCGATGGCTTCTTGGATTTTATCTTTTCTAGCCATGTATTTGAGCATTTAGCCAATCCTTTAGGTCACCTAGTGCGGTGGAAAAAGAAGCTAAAGCCAGACGGTGTAATTCTAGCCGTGGTTTCAGATATGAATTGTACTAAAGACTATCGAATAACACCTTCCACCTTGGATGAAATTTTAAAAGAATACAAAGAGGGGGATAATTTCTCCAAATGAGAAACATTATCGTAGATGGGCAAGTATGAAAAATCAAATTGATAAAGTCGAGGAATTGATGGCTAATAATGTTTCTATCCATGTCCACTTTTACACTCCTTTGAGCATGTCTTTGCTGTTGGAAAGAGCTGTGTTGAAATATGGCTTTAAAAATTATCAACTTATCCAACGCCTAAATCATAAAGATTTCTATTTTATATTACGCTAGTTATGAAAACCCATCCACATCCCTACATCAAACTTGCTGACAAGTTAGCTAAAGAAAGTGAAGTACAATTACTCATGCTCCCATGCGGAGCTTTAGATTCATGTGGACTTCCCTCTAATGAATATATGCAAATGAGAGCCTTACATGCAAATTCAGCCTATGTTGATTGCAAAGTAGGAGTTGGGTGGATGTAGCTATTTATTATAAATAGTAATGGTTGGCATTGAGAATGCCTGAGTAATCGTTAAATCAGCCGAGTCATATAAAATATAAACTGGAGAAACTATGCCAATTATTCAATTTACATCAGAAGAAGCAGCTAGAAATCTAAGATCTGAGCGTGCATGTCGTTGGCCTGATGGTCGAGCATCAAATGTAAGACTGGATGGCTTAACAAAAATTGCAATTAAACCCAGTTTTAGTTTCACAAAAACAGACAGAATTTTTACAATCGGCTCATGCTTTGCTCGAGAAATCGAAAAATACATGAGCGATTTAGGATTCGATCTCCCCTCTTTAGCAATAAATATCCCCTCAGAGGAACGGAGTTCTAAGACTGCTAACGATATCTTAAATAAATACACTGTTCACTCAATGGAGAATGAATTAAAGTGGGCATTTTACGGTAACGATATAGACCCTAAAGATTTTTATTTGACGGCTGATGATGATTTGTGGCATGACGCGCAAATGGTTCATAACCTTAAAGCAGCTACTTTGGATCGTGTCATTGAACGCCGACAGCTTGTGACTAACTTGATGAAACAGGTACCTACATGTCGTATTCTGGTTATCACTCTGGGGCTTGGTGAGGCTTGGTTCGATAATAAAATCGGAATTTATTTGAATGGAATGCCACCACAAGCAGCCATCAATAAAGATAGTAGAAGATTTTCTCTTCATCTGCTTGGGCACGATGAAATGCTTGCTGCTTTGGAGCGGATACATGCCATTTTAAAGGATCATGGTCATCCTGATTTTAAAATACTTCTTACAGTTTCGCCTGTTCCTTTTAAAGCGACATTTACAGGGCAGGATGCCCTTATTGCCAACACTTATAGTAAAAGTGTTCAGCGTGCAGCCGCAGAGGCTTTTGCTATTCAGCATACAAATGTTGATTATTTTCCCAGCTACGAAATTGTGACTCTTACAGACCGTAAATTTGCTTATGAGCTAGATAACATTCATGTTACTAAAAATATGGTTGCGCACATTATGTCTACCGTGGTTTCAGCTTATGATAATGTTGAATTACCTACTCAAACAGCTGAGCTTTCAAAGACTCGGACTTCTCCGAGCACGAGTGCTACACTTCGTGTTCGTGGCAAAGTGGCAATGTCCGAACGTGACTATGACGCTGCTATTACCGCGTATTCTGCTTTGTTGTTTCGCTTTGGTCAAATAATAAATCAAGAAGAGGAATTCGAAGTTCGGCTTAATCTGGGCATTTCTTTGCTTCGATCAAAACTGACTAATGAAGGTGTTATTCAATTACAACGAGCTAAGGAACTTGCGCCGATGAACTCCAAAGCAACCTATAAGCTGGGACTGGGTTATGCGCGGATTACAATGGATCAAGAGGCATTAGAAATGTTTAGGGAAGCTTGTAGGCTTAACCCTAATGAAAGAGATTACCACTGGCGTTTGGGTGTGCAACTTATTCGTATGGGTAAATTAGCTGAGGGTTTGCAAAGCGTTCGTAATGCCTTAAACATTGATCCGACACATCAAGACTCATTGGATATCGTGGCTAAATATGACCTTGTGAATCAGGATGTTTAATAGGTAATGTCTATGGCTTATAAAATAAACCCCTATCAATCACTACCCAATAAATCTTTTTGGAAGCGTTCGGTTGCGAAACTTCAATCTGCCGAAGTTGACCCCGTTGGAACCTTCGATTTACGCATCAATCCCGAAACCAAGGTAGCCACTGCCGGAAGTTGCTTCGCCCAACATATTGCCAGACATTTAAAGCAATCAGGGTTTAACTATTACGTGGTTGAAGAAGGCCACCCGATTCTACCGGCGTCTATTCGAGAAAAGCACCACTATGGTACTTTCTCTGCGCGCTATGGAAATATTTATACTGCGCGCCAATTGCTGCAACTGATGCAAAGAGCTTATGGACAATTTTCACCTGCGGAAGATGTTTGGATTGAAGAGGGTGGGCAGGTTCTTGACCCTTATCGTCCCACTGTACAAATTGGCGGCTATATCTCGGTTGCGGAAATGCAGGCGGACCGAAGACAGCATTTAGCTGCAGTTCGACGTATGTTTGAAACCCTGGATGTGTTTGTTTTTACCTTGGGGCTGACAGAGTGTTGGATGTCGCGCTCCGATGGTGCAGTATTTCCAATCTGTCCGGGCGTTGAAGGAGGGCGCTTCGATCCGGAAAGTTATGAGTTTTATAATCAGGGCGTATTAGAAGTGATTGCTGATATGAGCACATTTATCAATGAACTTCGAAAGATTAATGCGCATGCTCAAATAGTGTTAACCGTATCACCGGTACCCTTGATGGCTACGGCTGAACCGGGTGCGCATGTCTTATCAGCTACTACGTATTCAAAGTCGGTGTTACGCGTGGCCGCTGAAATGTTAACCAAAAATTTCAAGCATGTGCATTATTTTCCTTCCTATGAAATTATTACGGGTGATTATGCGCGAGGTCGTTATTTTGCCCAGGATTTGCGTAGTGTCACAGAAGAGGGGGTTGCCCATGTGATGCGGCTCTTCCTGCATCATGCTACCGATGGTGCAAGCAATTTAATCGTTCCCGACAAGCAGTCCGAAACGCCGGACACATATTTGGCTCAGGCAGAAGCACTGGTAGAGGTTGAGTGCGATGAAATTGCGCTAGATCGTTAAACTCAGTGAATTTTTTAACAGTTAAAAGAACTCTTCAAGTATTTGGTTTTATATAGGAAACCTCAATGGTTAAAATCGGTAGCAAAATTTCTGTAAGCAATACCCAACCTTTTACCCTCTTTGGAGGCATTAATGTCCTTGAGTCTGTCGATCTGGCGCGGCGTGCTTGTGCGGAGTATGTGAGAGTAACTGATAAGCTTGGTATTCCCTTTGTTTTTAAAGCTAGTTTTGATAAAGCGAATCGCTCTTCTGTCGTATCATTTCGTGGACCTGGATTGGAAGAGGGATTGAGGATGTTTGAAAAGCTCAAAAAGGAATTTGGCGTTCCTATCCTGACGGATGTTCACGAACCGTGGCAAGCACCGCTAATCGCTGAAGTTGTAGATGTTCTCCAACTTCCGGCGTTTCTGGCACGCCAAACGGATTTAGTAGTGGCTTTGGCTAAAACGGGCCGAGTGGTTAATATCAAAAAACCTCAGTTTATTAGTCCATCGCAGGTTGTGCATATTGCCGAGAAGTGCAAAGAGGTGGGTAACGATCAAATTATTATCTGCGAACGCGGTACTTCGTTTGGTTATGATAATCTTGTTGTTGATATGCTCGGCTTCGGCGTGATGAAAAAGACCTGCGCTGATCTTCCAATTATTTTCGATGTCACCCATGCCTTACAGCAGCGTGATTCGTTGGGCTCGGCTTCCGGTGGACGGCGTCAGCAAGTAGTCGATTTGGCTCGGGCGGGCATGGCGGTTGGTTTGGCCGGTCTGTTTCTGGAGTCGCATCCCGATCCGAATGGTGCAAAATGCGATGGGCCGAGTGCGTTACCATTGGACAAGCTAGAGCAATTCCTTAATCAGATTAAACAAATCGACGACTTGGTGAAATCCTTCTCGTCGTTATCAATTGACTGAGGTTCTCTTTATATGTCAAGTATTTCCCCCGACCGCTGCGTTATAATCATTCCTGCTCGCTATGATTCAACACGCCTACCGGGTAAGCCTCTAATGGATATTCTCGGCAAGCCCATGATCCAGCATGTCTATGAACGAGCCATACAGGTCTCTAATGTTGCTGAAGTGCTTGTGGCTACGGATGACCAACGAATCGCCGAGGTGGTTTATGGTTTTGGTGGGCAATGTATGATGACTTCACCGAATCATCCTTCGGGAACTGATCGACTGGTTGAAGTCATGCAAAAAGTCGATGCGGATATTTATATAAACCTTCAAGGTGATGAACCCTTGGTTAGACCAGAGGATGTTAGCCAGCTCGTCACAGGTATGCAAGCAGATCGTTCGATCCAGGTGGGTACGCTTTATCATCCAATTTCTGCTGAGGAGGCTGCCAATCCCAATACTGTAAAGATGGTATTGGGGAATAATGGTGAGACTTTGTACTTTAGTCGTTCGCCTATACCTTATCCTCGGGATGGGGTATGCGCTAGCTACATGAAACATGTTGGGATATATGCTTATCGTCGTGATGTCCTGGCCGCTTATTCGGCGCTTCCGTATTCGTTGTTGGAGCAAATCGAGAAACTTGAGCAGTTGCGCCTTCTTGCGGCAGGTTTTCGTATTCATGCCTATCTAGTCCAGCCTACCGGACCTGGAGTCGATACTCTGGAAGGTCTCGAAAAGGTACGAAACATACTATCAGGTAAACCGGTTGCTGTTCTTCCATCATTAGCCAGCATCAAGTTAGTCATTACTGACGTCGATGGGGTGCTCACTGATGGGGGCATATATTATGACGAGTCGGGCGAGTGCATGAAGCGATTTCATGTGCGTGATGGTTTAGGTATGCGTATGCTTGAAGAGTGTGGGGTTCGCGTAGCGGTGTTATCTGGACGTGATTCTCCGACTTTGCACAAACGAATGGCGGATTTGAAAGTTTCTTTTACGATGTTCGGTGTGCAAGACAAACGAGCTGCTTGTTTGAGCCTGATGGCTGAGGCGGGAGTAAAACCAGAAGAAACTGCCTGCATAGGTGATGATAGTATTGATTTGCCCGCTTTTGAGGTGTGCGGGTTGTCATTTGCCGTGGCGGATGCGCCTGATTATGTTCGTATTATGGCATCACATGTTTTGTCACTCAGGGGCGGTGACGGGGCTTTCCGTGAAGCAGTCGATTTAATATTAAAGGCTAACGGTAATAAGCATTTTATACAGACAGCGGCGGGTTATGCTTCTCTTATGCATAAATTAACTCAATAATTTTATGGACATAATGAGAATATTTGTTCAAGTCAGAAACTTACTGAATTATCTAAAGGCAAACAAAAATGAGTTTTGTTGAGTGCGGTCAGCGTGTTGTCGCCATAGAAATTGAGGCATTGACGCAATTATCTGAAAAGATAGGTGTTGATTTTGAAAAAGCTGCTGATTTGATTGTAGCTTGCATGGGTAGACTTGTTGTCTTAGGAATGGGTAAGTCCGGAATCATTGGTCGAAAAATTGCTGCAACAATGGCTTCAACAGGCACCACTTCATTTTTCGTTCATCCAGCAGAGGCTTTTCATGGCGATTTAGGAATGATTCATGCCGATGATGTGGCATTAATGATTTCCAATAGCGGTGAAACTGAAGAGCTGGTTCGCTTGCTACCATTTATGAAGTATCAAGGTAACAAGATTATAGCCATGACCGGTCAACTTAACTCGACTCTGGCGAAAAATGCAAATGCAACACTGGATATCTCCGTTCCAAGAGAAGCCTGCAATAACAATCTTGCACCAACCTGCTCAACAACGGTGGCTTTGGTGATGGGAGATGCGCTGGCGATCGCTTTATCCACTTTTAATAACTTTCAGCCAGAAGATTTCGCACGCTTTCATCCTGGAGGTAGTCTCGGTCGTCGTTTACTTACAAGAGTTTCAGATGTCATGCATAAGGATAATTTACCTATATGTCAACCAGATACATCTTTTCGCGATGTTGTTAGTATCATTACGCGCGGTCAATTAGGGATTGCTTTGGTATTAAGTCAAGGAAAAATGCTTGGTGTTATTACTGACGGAAATTTGCGGAAAGCCTTCGAAGAAATTTCTGAGCCACTTAAGCTAACAGCAATTGAACTTATGACAGATCATCCTTATGTGATTTCAGCGAATGAAAATCTTGCTGAGGCCGAAAAGAAGATGAAAGAACTGACAAAGCGGATGTTGGTTGTGGTTGATGAAGCTAGAAAACCTGTAGGTGTTTTGCAGATCTTCGATGTTGATTAGGGTCTGATGTTACGCACTGACTACGAACTATCAATAAGTTACAGTTGCTTTTGGTAACTTCTCATTAGTTGCAGGTAGCTTATAAATCAAAGACTTATATGGCTCAAAAATCATTTAAAACTGATACTAAACGTTATTCTTAATGTCAGTGCGTCGTAAGTTATTGATTTGTTGTTCACAGGGGATCAAAAATACGATTTTTAGTGAATTTTCACAAATTTAAGTCATTGAAAAATAAGCTTACCTGTGACTA
>JAIPCR010000031.1 GCA_021738125.1 Sulfuritalea sp. | reverse complement strand
TTGTATACGGCATTGCGTATTTATGATGTCGTGGATACTAAAATCGATTGGCGACAACCTCAAGCTACACGATTTAAGCACGCAAGGGATGATGATTTTAATACGCCTGAGGCCATGGCTGTATTGTTTGATTTGGCGAATGAAGTCAATAAGACAAAATCTTTAGAGTCTGCATCCTTGCTAAAAAATCTAGGTGGTGTGTTGGGTCTTTTGCAACGTGATGCTAGTGAGTTTTTGCAAGGCGTGGTGCAAGCGCCAAGTATTCAAGCAGAAGGTAAAGAACTCACTGAGAGGCTTGATAACAGAGAGATCGACAGTAAAATTTTAGAGCGTATAGAAGCTAAAAAGACTAGAAATTTTGTAGAAGCAGACCGTATTCGTAAAGAGCTAGCTGATGCAGGTATTGTTTTAGAAGATTCCCCACTCGGAACGACTTGGCGTCGCGCATAATTTTAAAAAATTAAAGAAAGAAGGACATTGGCTATGCCAGTAAAATTAACTGCTCCGCAAGCATCATCTTTATTGCCTGTTAGAGGTGTTCAATTAGGTTTTGCTGAGGCACATATACGTAAGCCTAATCGTAAAGATGTGCTGGTAATGACCTTGGTAGAAGGCAGTAAGGTGGCGGGCGTTTTCACTTTGAACCAGTTTTGTGCGGCACCTGTGATTCTGTGCAAAGATTTTCTTGCACAAAAATCAGATATTCGGGCATTGTTGGTGAATACAGGTTGTGCAAATGCTGGGACTGGTGAAGATGGTCTAAATAGGGCTAGGCAAACTTGTGAAGCCTTGGGTGATTTGCTGAACTTGCAAGCCAATCAAATATTGCCATTCTCGACGGGAGTTATTTTAGAGCCATTGCCCACTGATAAGCTGATTTCCGGTTTGCCAGATGCGATAGAAAATCTGAAAGAAGATAACTGGTTAAATGCCGCTGAAGCAATTATGACGACAGATATTGTCGCTAAAGGTACTTCACGTCGCATTATGCTGGATGGTAAGCAAATTACCATTACTGGCATGAGTAAAGGTTCTGGGATGATACATCCTAATATGGCGACCATGTTGGGATACATTGCCACTGATGCTAACGTTACTCAATCTGCGCTCGAAAGTATTACTCATTATGCGGTAAATAAATCATTTAATTGCATCACTGTCGATGGCGACACTTCTACCAATGACAGTTTGATTTTAATGGCAACTAATCAGGCGGGTAACACAGAAGTTACTGAATCGAGTACGAGTTTTATTGCGCTACGAGATGCGATGACAGATGTGGCAATTGAACTCGCTCAAGCGATTGTAAGAGATGGGGAGGGGGCAACAAAATTCATGACGATTAACGTTGAAGGTGGTCGTGATGAAGTGGAGTGTCGTAAAGTTGCCTACGCGATTGCACATTCACCATTAGTAAAAACCGCATTTTTTGCTTCTGATCCTAACCTGGGACGAATATTGGCTGCAATTGGATATGCGGGTGTTGACCAATTGGACGTGAATATACTGAAGCTTTATTTGGGTGATGTGCTAGTGGCTGAAAATGGCGGTAGAGCGTCGGCATATCTAGAAGAACAGGGTTCTGCTGTGATGAAAGAGTCTGAGATTTTGGTGCGAGTTGATTTGGCCAGAGGAAAGGCAAGTTGTACCGTATGGACTTGTGACTTTTCTTATGACTATGTCAAAATTAATGCAGATTATCGGTCTTAATACAGTAATTCATGTCAGCAGCCCATATTACCCATGCTGCAGTAGGCGTCATACAGCGTGATGATGGTCAAGTGTTATTGGCTGAGAGGCCGTTAGGTAAGGCCTGGGCAGGTTATTGGGAGTTTCCTGGCGGTAAGATAGAAGATAACGAGACGCCAGTGCAGGGGTTAAGGCGAGAATTGCAAGAAGAATTGGGTATTACCGCCACTTCATCTTACCCTTGGTTGACAAGGACTTTTGATTATCCTGAGAAATATGATGCCAAGGGGAAATTGGAAACACCCGCTAAAACAGTCAAGCTCCATTTCTTTGTCGTAACAACATGGCTTGGCGCACCGATGGGATTAGAAAGTCAAGCGATTAGCTGGCAACGACCAGAAAAGTTAAGTGTGTCGCCGATGCTGCCAGCTAACGCCCCCATATTAAAAGCATTGAGTTTGAGCAATACCTACGCCATTACTAATTTAAGCGAACTCGGTGAAGTTTTGTTTTTTAAACGGCTGAAAATTGCCTTAGAAAATGGATTGATGATGATTCAGGTACGGGAAAAGCAACTCACAGTGGTTGATTTTCACTTATTTGTTGAGCGTGTAATTAAAATGGCTGAGCCTTATAAAGCAAAAGTGTTGCTAAATTCAGATTCACCTTATTTAGAATTAGGTTTGGCAAATGAATTGAATGTAGCGGGCATACATTTTACTGCACAAGATTTAATGAAGTTGCAAGTTAAACCTGAGGGGGTGTTAAGTGGTGCCTCATGCCATAACAGCCAAGAACTGACAAAAGCAGAGGCACTGAGTTTAGACTATGTCATGCTATCTCCCGTAAAAGCAACACTTAGTCATGCCGAGGCAAATCCATTAGGGTGGGATAAATTTAGAGAGTTGATTGCAGATTACTCATTACCTGTTTATGCCCTTGGCGGCATGCACGCCACAGATTTGCATACTGCTAGATCGCATGGCGCGCACGGCATTGCCATGCTACGTGATATTTGGTATTAGTGTGAATCTTGAACTTTAACAATGATACTTTGCTTGATTGACGCTTTATTTTTCTTTTTAAATGTTAGTACAAATTTTACTTGATCATCTCTTATGAGGGGTTTTTTTAAGTCAAATAACATCAAGTGAAACCCGCCTGGTTCGAGCTTGTATGGTTTCCCCGCCTGTAACTCTAGTGTATCTAGCATACGCATTTTCATCACACCGTTTTCTACAGACATGCTGTGAATTTCTATCGCGTTAGTGATGTCGCTCTCTACGCTAATCAGCGTCGTATCTTGACTGCTTAAAAAAGTCATATAGGCAGCCCCCACTTCTTGCCCGGGATTACTTGGACGTACCCATGCATTTTTTATTGAAACTAATTCATTATTTTTGATTGAATCTAAAGCCTGAGCAAGACTGGGGCTTAATATTATTAATACAAATAATGCGTAAAAGTTATATTTTATAGCGGCAAAGTTTTTCATGATTACATTATTTAGTTAGAGTAGCTTGTTATAGTCTTCATCACTAGTGTCATCAAGTTTAATGGCTTCAGGAATGGTATAGCCTTCACTTGCCCAAATGCCCAAATCAATAAGTTTGCAACGTTCACTACAAAAAGGTCGAAAAGCATTGCTGGGAGAAAATTCTGACAAATTGCTACAGTTGGGGCAAGCAACCAAACGTTTTTTTGCAGAATGCATATGACTGTTCATTATAAGTTGCAAAGGGTTAGCGAGAAGTTCACATCTTCATTATATTTTTGTAATTTTTGCGATAAATCAAGACTGTTAAATCGGATATTTATAGCGTATTTATTAGCACTTACTTCAGGAAAGCAGTTAATTTTTTTGTCTAACACAATTCTTAACATTTGCGCAGGTTTTGCTCCAGCAAGCATTTGTTGATAGGCGCCATTGGGGGCAATCAATTTACTAGTGGAGCCACTGCCACGTAAAATTTGTAAAATAATCCTGATGGCATCATGCATGGGTAGTAAGGGTTTTAGCCATTGACTGAAATCTTCTCTGCGGTTTGCTTCCCCAAGACCAAGCCAGTAATGATAAGAGGGCACATCAAATTCGCAAACACCACCAGGAATGCCAGCCCGTTGTTTAATGCTCATTAACCATTCATTTGCACGTAAAGTTTGACCAAGCTTAGTGTTTTCAGCACGTAACCCTTCTGCAGCAATATTAATATCTTGAAGAATAGTGCTTAGCGTGTTTTCTGCAATAGCTGGGTTGCCTATTAGCGAAGTCATGATTGTTTTTTGACGATCTAATTCTTGCAGTAAATCTGATTTTAATTCGGCTCGGTCAATGACATCTAGAATTTGTAACAGTGTGATTAATCCGCAGTGATGATGGTGCTCATGCCCAGATTCAATATTGTGTAAAAGTTTGGCGAACAAATCCTCTACGCGAAGCAATGTGCGTATACGTTCGTTGAAAGGATAGTCGTAGCTTGGCATGTTGGGTTACACGACTCATTAAGTTATCAGTAGCAAAACTCCCTGCTAATTATGAATAACTATGCAAGGTAAGTTGAGCAGGATTATCAAAGTTATTTGCTAACTATGCAAGTTTTAATAAATTTTTTATGAATTAAGCTGATATTTTCACTTAATTCTGTGAGTGAGCCATTGTTTATTATTACTTCGTCTGCACGAGATAATCGAGTTGCTCTTGTTACTTGTGCTCTCATCATGGCTTTTACTTCAGATTCCGTCATTTGGCTTCGTGCCATAGCGCGGCTAATTTGATGGTTTTCATCACAGTCAATGACCAAAACTTTATTGATGACATCATCATAACGATTATTTTCAAATAAAAGCGGGATGACCAAAATTTGGTAAAGGGGATGTGAGTTATGCTCATTCTCAGCTAGCTGCTCTAGAGCTTTCGTATGAATAGCCGGATGAATCAGTGCTTCCAGCTTTAATCGTTCGATTGGGTTATTAAACACATGCTCACGCAACTTTGTGCGGTTTAATGAGCCATCTTTATTGAAAAAATCATGGCCGAAAATATTCTTAATCTCAGAAAGTATGGGTGCACCAATAGCAGTTAGTTCGTGTGCGATGACATCTAAATCTACAACAGGTACACCGATATTGGTAAATTGTTTGGCGGCTTCACTTTTACCTGAACCTATGCCACCTGTAAGTGCGATTACAAACATCACTTAAACCAAGTAGTAGCTTGCAAGCTGAGGGCCTAAGAATAGCGCTGCAATGCCACCTATTGCCAAAAACGGGCCAAAAGGCATGGGTGTCTCGCGACCTTGTTTTGTGAATATAATTAGACTGATGCCAATGATTGCACCTAATACAGATGACAACAAAATAACTGCGGGCAGTAATTGCCAGCCGAACCAAGCGCCTATTGCAGCAAGCAATTTAAAGTCACCATACCCCATACCTTCTTTGCCCGTGGCTAATTTAAATGCCCAATAAATCGACCATAAAATCATGTAGCCTGCTATAGCGCCTATCACCGCAGCGTTTAAGGTAGTAAAGCCATTGTTGAGATTAAAAAGTAAGCCTAGCCATAGTAAAGGCAAGGTGATGTCATCAGGCAATAATTGCGTATCGAAATCAATGAAAGTGAGTGATACGAGGGCAAAGCAAAATACCCAAGCAAAAAGGGTGGTGCTGGTGTAGCCGAACTTCCAACTGACTAGACCAATTAACATACCAGTAAGGGCTTCAATTAAAGGATATCGAATACTTATATTGGCATGGCAACTACTACATCTTCCCTTTAAGAAGAGGTAACTTATTACAGGAATATTTTCTAATGCAGTAATTTTATGGCCGCAATTGGGGCATGCTGAACGTGGTTTGGCAAGCGTGTACTGAGCGAGCTCTGGAATTTTTTGGCCTTGCAGGTCAAGGCAGTTATTGTGCCATTCACGTTCCATTATTTTAGGTAATCTGTGAATTACGACGTTTAGGAAACTGCCTACCATTAAGCCAAAAATGACTGAAACTGTAATAAAAATCACACTGTTTTGTTGAAGGGTAGAGGAGGCTGCAATAAATCCGCTGAACATGACAATCCTTAAAAAAACGGGGCTATTGATATACTAAATAATAGACAATCATTAAAGTAAATACATCATCGCACCGTTAAATGTTTGTGGCAACTAGTGCTTACTCAAATTGATTGCTATTCATAATGTTGGCTGTTAAAAAACAAAGGATTGCTCTTGAAAAACTTTTGATTCAGCCGCAAATAGCAGGTAAATATTTAATTGCAACAAGATATAATGACGAAAACGTTTAAGTAGGAAAGCAAATGACAGATACAAATCGACAAAAATCAATAGAGTTATTAGCCACTGAATTTAATCGGCCTGAATGGGAGGAGCCTATTGTTTGTCGTGTTGAAGTAGATTTGCCTGCGTGGTTATCGCAATTGGCAGGCGGTCGTGATTGGGAGGTGTATTCGGAAGAGGAAGAGGAAAATTGTATCAGTTTTGCTATGCGCCAACGATCTGAATTAGCTCCCAAATTGGCTGAGGTGACTTTGTATCATAATGGCTATGCTATTGTGGATGTGGATGGTAGATTTTTGTTTGATGGTTCGCTTACTTCTGGTGCTAGCGATTGTGCACATTTAAGTTATTACCACGCCGATAGCGGTGAGAAAATCACTCTGAATTAAGTAAGCTATTTTCTAATTAATGATTTCTTGACGCGGCAAATCTTGCCAAGCTCAACATGGCCTGTTTGTAAGGAGAATCAATGAAGTGGGCGATTGAGGCACATGCTAATTCAGACTCAGTCGCTGCAACTTTTCTTACATGCGTGAGTGCGCCTGTACGTTCAACTACATTCAATATAATTGATAAGTCATCAAGTCCGCCATGCTCAATGGCACGTTTTATGATTTCTGCCTCTGCAGAGGTACCATGTTGCATTGCGTATAATAGTGGTAAGGTTGGCTTCCCCTCATTTAAATCATCTCCAAGGTTTTTGCCAATTTCATTTGCGTTGCCACTCAAATCCAGTACGTCGTCAATTAACTGAAAGGCTGTACCCACATGCATGCCATATTTACTCAAAGCTTCTTCATCTGAGGCGCTGGCGCTACTTAGAATCGCCCCTAGCTGTGTCGCAGCTTCAAATAGTTTGGCAGTTTTGTACTGAATGACTTGTAAATAAGCTTCGTCGGTAATCTCAGCGTTATGTACATTAAGTAATTGCAAAACCTCACCCTCGGCGATGACGTTTGTTGCATTACTTAGGACTTCCATCACTCGCATGTTTTTTACAGCGACCATCATTTGAAACGCACGCGAATAAACGAAATCACCAACTAACACGCTAGCTGCGTTACCAAACAGAGCATTAGCAGTATTTTGACCGCGCCTTTTTGATGATTCGTCAACTACGTCATCATGTAATAATGTCGCTGTGTGAATAAATTCAATCACCGCGGCAAGCTGGTGGTGCTCAGCCCTAATCTTGCCGAATAGGCCTGCAGACAGAAGTACCAACATTGGGCGTAAGCGTTTTCCGCCACTATTAATAATGTAATGTGCAACTTGGTTTACCAGCACAACGTCCGAGTGTAGCGATTTTTGAATAACAACATTCACGGCATCAATATCTGCTAGGATGCATGATTGTATAGCGTCTATTGGCGTGGGTTTTGTTACAATGTTAGTTTGAATGTTCATGCTACCGTAACGATTTAGTAAACCTAGTAAAGATTCTGTGATTATTTTAACACATTCGTCTTGATGTTTATGTTGCCCGGCGTGTTGGTGAGTGTATAAAAATGATGAATCTTGACTTAAGATTGCAATTTTTTAATTTAGCTTGCGATTATGGTTTGCTTTGCTACATTATTTGCGTATAATGCCGAGTTCTTTAGAAAGCGTAATTTAAGGCTCAATCATGTATGCTGTAATCAAAACTGGTGGTAAGCAATATCGCGTCATTGCAGGCGAAAGATTAAAAGTTGAAAAATTAGAAGTTGAAGTCGGCGGCACAGTTACGCTAGATCAAATTCTAATGGTTTCAGATGGCAACACAACAACGATCGGTTCACCTATTATTAATGGTGCTACTGTTAAAGCGACTGTGCTTTCACATGGCCGCGGTGACAAGGTAATGATTTTCAAATTCCGTCGTCGTAAACATTATCGTAAAACACAAGGCCATCGCCAAAGTTTTACTGAAATTCAAATCGGCGAAATTTTAGCTGCAGGTCAAGTAGCTGCTAAGCCAGCAAAAGCGAAAGCCGCTAAAGCTGCAGAATAATTGAAGCAATAAATAAGACTTAAGGATTAAATCATGGCACACAAAAAAGCAGGCGGTAGTTCACGTAACGGTCGCGATTCACACTCACAACGACTAGGTGTTAAAGCATTTGGTGAAACCGTTGTGACAGCAGGTAGCATCATCGTGCGTCAGCGCGGTACAAAAATGCATGCTGGTGAAAACGTAGGTATGGGTAAAGACCATACTTTGTATGCAAAAGCCGATGGTAAAGTATCTTTTGCAGTTAAAGGTGCATTAAAGCGCCATACTGTAAGCATTATTGTTGCTGCGTAAGCTAAAGTAACAATAATCAAAGCCTCATCGTTTGATGGGGCTTTTTTATTTGGTAAACTGTAGTTATGAAATTTATAGACGAAGCAACAATTAAAATATACGCAGGTGATGGTGGTAACGGTGTTGCTACGTTCCGTCGTGAAAAGTACGAGCCATTGGGTGGTCCAAGTGGTGGCGATGGTGGTCGTGGTGGCTCTATTAGCATAGAAGCAGATCGTAATATCAACACCTTGGTTGATTATCGTTATTCACGTGTGTTCAGGGCGCAGCGTGGAGAAAATGGTCGTAGTGCTGAATGTTACGGCGCTAAAGGTGAAGAAATGTTATTGCGTGTGCCAGTAGGTACAGTAATCTCTGATAAAGCTAGCGGACAAATGTTGGTGGATTTAAGTGAACATGGTCAACGTGCACAAATGGCAGCTGGTGGCAAGGGTGGCTTAGGTAATGTGCATTTTAAATCCAGCTTAAATCGTGCGCCACGTCAATGTACAAAGGGTGATCCAGGTGAAGAGCTAGAACTTTATTTAGAGCTCAAAGTATTAGCTGATGTGGGTTTGCTTGGTATGCCTAATGCAGGGAAGTCGACTTATATTCGTTCGGTTTCTGCGGCAAAGCCAAAGGTAGCAGATTACCCATTCACTACCTTACATCCAAATTTAGGGGTAGTGCGTGTTGATACAGAGCGCAGCTTTGTGATTGCTGATATTCCAGGCATTATCGAGGGCGCAGCTGAAGGTGCTGGCCTTGGACATCAGTTTTTACGACATTTGCAACGCACATCTTTACTATTGCATTTGGTTGATATTGCGCCTTTTGATGAAGCGGTTGATCCAGTGCACGAAGCAAAAGCGATTGTAGAAGAACTTAAAAAGTATGATCAAGCGCTATATGAAAAACCTCGCTGGTTGATATTGAATAAGATTGATATGTTGCCAGACTCAGCGCAAGTCGTGAAAAAATTTGTTAAAGATTATGGCTGGAAAGGCCCTGTTTTTGCCATTTCAGCGATTAGTGGCATTGGCTGTAAAGAGCTGACCTATGCAATCATGGAGCATATTGAGGAAAGTAAGCGTTTAGCATTAGAAGCTGAGGAGGCAAATAGCGCGTTTAAGCAAAGTGGATTAATTAATGAAAGCCTTCCTAGTAAAACTGTGGAAATAAAAGAGCTGTAAAATGAATTCAGTAGAATTTAAATCCCTAGTGTTAGATGCAAAAGTAATTGTGGTTAAAGTCGGCTCTAGCCTGGTCACCAATGATGGTAATGGCTTGGATCAATGGGCTATTGCCGCTTGGGCCGAGCAAATCGCTGCATTGGTGCGTCAGGGTAAGCAGGTTGTTTTAGTTTCAAGTGGTGCTGTCGCTGAAGGTATGCAACGTTTAGGTTGGAAGAAACGTCCAACTGCGGTAAATGAGTTGCAAGCTGCTGCCGCAGTTGGCCAAATGGGTTTGGTACAAATGTATGAGAGCTGCTTTAGCCAACATAAGCTTCACACGGCGCAGGTGCTACTCACGCATGATGATTTAGCTGATAGAAAGCGCTACCTCAATGCGCGTAGTACATTGCGCACATTGTTAGATTTAAAAGTTATCCCTATTATCAACGAGAACGATACAGTCGTGACTGATGAAATTCGCTTTGGTGATAACGATACTTTAGGGTCATTAGTTGCCAATTTAATCGAAGCTGACGTGTTAGTGATTTTAACCGACCAGCAGGGACTCTATTCGGCAGATCCACGCCAAGATAAAAATGCTAAATTTATCCAACATGCTATTGCTGGTGATGTTTCATTAGAGCGTATGGCTGGTGGCGCTGGTACTAATGTCGGTACAGGTGGTATGTTAACTAAAATACTAGCAGCTAAGCGCGCTTCTCGAAGTGGTGCACATACAGTGATTGCATCAGGGCGTGAAAAAAATGTGTTGGTTCGCCTCGCAGTAGGTGAGGTTATTGGGACACATTTGCAAACAACAGAAATGAAAACAACCGCGCGTAAACAGTGGTTAGCTGATCATTTGCAGCTACGTGGCAAATTAACCCTAGATGCTGGCGCAGTTAAAGTGATTAAGCAAGAAGGTAAAAGCTTGTTACCTATTGGTGTTATAGCCATAGAAGGTACTTTTGAACGTGGCGAGGTCGTGGCCTGCTGTGATGCTAATGGCGATGAAATTGCTCGTGGATTAGTAAATTATTCATCTACTGAAGCTTTACGTATTATGCGTAAGCCAAGTGCGGAAATTGAAAAAATATTAGGTTATGTAGAAGAGTCGGAGCTGATACATAGAGATAATTTGGTCTTACTATAAAGACTTTGCTGCAAAAGTATGTAAGGAATGTTAATGAAAAAACAACCATTAGTAGCCATTATTATGGGGTCTGATAGCGATTGGCCTATTATGAAAGCGGCAGCTCAAATGCTGGCTGACTTTGATATTGCTTATACAGCGCAAGTGGTTTCAGCGCATCGCACGCCAGATTTAATGTTTAGTTTTGCGGACGGTGCTGCTAAAAAAGGCTATCAAGTGATTATTGCTGGTGCCGGTGGCGCAGCGCATTTGCCTGGCATGGTTGCCGCTAAAACAACGTTGCCCGTATTGGGGGTTCCAGTACCTTCTAAGCATTTGCAAGGCCAAGATTCACTACTGTCAATTGTGCAAATGCCCAAAGGCATTCCTGTTGCTACTTTTGCTATTGGTGAAGCTGGTGCAGCGAATGCCGGCTTGTTTGCTGCTTCAATTTTAGCGAATCATGATGCAGGTTTAGCGAAAAAATTATCCGATTTCCGTGCAAAACAAACTGACAAAGTGCAACTCATGGTGCTGAGCGACCAACCTCAGTAGTGCCAAGCGTGAATTTAATATAAACCCTATAGCAATTAACCTATGAACTATCAAACAACACATCAAAATATAGATCAAAGCCAAGTGATTCTTCCTCCAGCGATGTTAGGTATGCTCGGCGGTGGACAGCTAGGCAGGTTCTTTGTTATTGCGGCTCATGAAATGGGTTATAAAGTAATGGTGTTAGACCCAGATGCTAATAGCCCTGCGGGTAAAATTGCAGATGTCCACATTTGTGCTGCCTTTGATGATAAGTCTGCATTATTGAAACTAGCCAACTCTTGTGAAGCAATCAGTACGGAATTTGAAAATGTGCCCGCTGATTCTTTATCCTTCTTAGCAGAAACAAAACCCGTTAGACCAAGTGCTTATAGCGTTGCGATTGCTCAACATCGTGTGAGTGAAAAAAACTTTCTAAAGCATGCTGGCTTGCCTGTGGCGCCGTATGCAGTGATTAACGAAATTGATGATTTACCCAGTGATGATAGTGATATTTATCCTGCCATTTTAAAGGTGGCAAGGTTTGGTTATGATGGAAAAGGGCAGGCTAGAGTAAAAAATCAGCAAGAGGCGCAATCAGCTTTTTTAGCGTTTGAGCGTGAAGAGTGTGTGTTAGAAAAAATGATGAAGTTGGATTATGAGGTGTCTGTGGTACTTGCGCGCGATGTGCATGGTAACGTGACAACTTTCCCTACTTCAGAAAATAGTCACTTGAATGGCATTTTGGATGTTTCAATTGCTCCAGCCCGCGGACGTGATGCAATCAGTCATCAAGCACAAAAGTTGGCAATTATGGTTGCGGAGAAGTTAGCCTACACTGGCGTATTAGGCGTGGAGTTTTTTGTATGCAATGGCGAGCTGCTTGTAAATGAAATGGCGCCAAGACCGCATAATTCTGGCCACTACACTATTGATGCCTGCATCACCAGCCAGTTTGAGCAGCAAGTGCGTGTAATGGCAGGCCTGCCATTAGGTAGCACTAGGCAGCATAGTCCAGCCGTGATGGTTAATTTACTTGGTGACATTTGGCCTGAAAATCTTGCAGCACCAGAATGGCAAAATGCATTGAACAATCCGCAGCTTAAAATGCATTTGTACGGTAAGCATGAGGCACGTCCAGGTCGTAAAATGGGGCACTTTACAGTCGTTAATGTGAGTCGTGATGAGGCGATTAAACAGGCGATGCAGGTGCGGGCTGATTTAAAGATTGGTGATTAATGAGTGGGTTAATTAAAGCCCCAGCTTGAAGTAAAGTAAGCGACAATAAAAAAGCCGAACGTCAGTTCGGCTTTTTTATATATACATAGCTAACTATACTGCTTTTTTAGCTTTAGGCGCGGCTTTTGCTTTAGGTGCGGCTTCGGCCTTAGCTTTAGGCGCTACTTTTGCTTTAGCCTCAGCTACTGGTTTAGCTTTAGGCGCGGCTTTTTTTGCAACAGGTGCTGATGCAGTACCAGCCATTGCTTTAATTGCGGCATTTAAGCGACTTTTGTGACGTGAAGCTTTATTTTTGTGAATAATGTTTTTATCTGCAATGCGGTCAATCACACTAACGTTTTCACTGTAAGCGGCAACTGCTGCGGTTTTATCGCCAGCTTCTACTGCTTTAATAATTTTTTTAATCGCGGTGCGCAAAGTAGAACGCAAACTTGCATTGTGAGCACGTTGCTTTACTGCTTGACGAGCACGTTTTCTTGCTTGTGCGGTATTTGCCATCTGAGATTTTCCTAAAAGCTATTCAAAATACGAAGCCCATAATAATAGCCATTTTATAAAACTATTGCAAGTTAAAATGCGGTAAATATCATAGGCATTTGCTACGAGATAGTGGCTAGCATGTTAAAATCACGCAATATGTGGTTAATACATCAATTTTATTGCGGTTTTATTAAAAGCCTTACATGAATTTACTCAAAGCACTCGCCAAAGTTGGCAGCATGACTTTTGTCTCTCGTATATTAGGTTTTGTGAGAGATACGCTTATCGCCCGTGTTTTTGGTGCTGGTATGCTGAGTGATGCATTCATTGTCGCATTCAAAATCCCCAACTTATTACGCAGAGTTTCTGCTGAAGGTGCTTTCAGTCAGGCGTTTGTACCTATATTGGCGGAGTATAAAAGTCAGCGTAGCTTTTATGAAACGCACAGTCTGATTAACCGAGTGGCCACATGGATGGGCATCATTCTAGTGGGCGTGACATTGCTCGGGATGTTGGCGGCGCCTTTAATCGTCGCTTTAATTGCGCCTGGCTTTACTGCTGATCATGCCAAAATGCAGCTAACAGTAGAATTGTTGCGCATTACGTTCCCTTACATTTTCTTTATCTCGCTGGTTTCAATGGCGGGTGGCGTACTTAACACTTATAACAAGTTTGGTATTCCTGCGTTTACGCCAGTTTGGCTTAACGTTTCAATGATAACTGCGGTCTTGTTTTTTGCAGATAATTTTGCTGAGCCGATTAAAGTGCTTGCTTGGGCAGTATTTTTTGGGGGCTTTCTACAATTAATTTTTCAAATTCCATTTTTAAAGCAAATTGGCTTATTACCAAAGTTTGAATTTAAGCGAGATGATGAAGGTGTTTGGCGCATTTTAAAGCTGATGGGACCGGCGGTATTAGGTGTGTCGGTGGCACAAATTTCGCTGATTATTAATACGATTTTTGCCTCATTTTTAAAAACGGGTAGCGTCAGTTGGTTGTACTATGCTGATAGATTAATGGAGTTTCCTACTGGGGTGATGGGCGTTGCATTAGGTACGATATTGTTGCCTAGTTTATCTAAAGCTTACGCCAGTCAAGATGATGTTGAATATTCGCAATTGTTAGATTGGGGCTTACGTTTAACCTTTATTTTAGCAGCACCAGCAGCGGTTGCCTTAGCGGTATTGTCAGCACCTTTAGTGGTTGCCTTATTTCACTACGGAAAATTCACTGAAATAGATGTGTTAATGACACAGCAAGCTCTTATTGCATACAGTGTCGGCTTATTAGGCTTAATACTGGTTAAGATTTTAGCACCAGGTTTTTATGCTCGGCAAAATATTAAAACCCCCGTTAAGATTGCTGTATTCACCTTGGTCACAACGCAATTGATGAATTTAGTATTTGTGTTTGGGTTGGATTTTAAACATGCGGGTTTGGCGCTGGCGATTGGCTTAGGTGCTTGTATTAATGCGAGCTTACTCTATTATCATTTGCGCAAACACAGTATTTATCATTTACAACCAGGTTGGTTGGTCTTTTTAGTTAAGTTGGTTGTTGCTTTAATGGTCATGGGTGTTGTACTTTATTACGCAAAAGGCGATACAACTGCATGGATACAATTTAGCTTAATGAAGCGACTCCTTGGGATTGCTGGTTTAGTGTCTTTGGGGGCGGTCAGTTATTTTGCTACATTAATGTTGCTAGGCTTTAAGCCGCGAGATTATATACGCAGGGTGATTCATTAAATGCGTGTTTTTAGGCATTTTCCAACCCCCACGCAGTTACCGTGTGCTGTTGCGATAGGTAATTTTGATGGCATGCACTTAGGCCACCAAGCGTTATTAAAAAAACTGATTGAAACGGCTAAGACTAAGCATTTAATTTCTGCTGTCATGACGTTTGAACCGCATCCGCGCGAGTTTTTTTCTTCAGACACTGCACCTACTCGACTCAGTTCTTTGCGTGAGAAGCTTGAGCATTTTGCAGAAGCGGGGATTGAAAATACTTATGTGTGTCGGTTTAATCAACGTTTTGCTAAACTTAGCCCGCAGCAATTTATGCAAATAATTTTGCGAGACTCATTGAATGCAAATGCTATTTTGGTCGGAGACGATTTCAGATTTGGCGCGATGCGGGCTGGTTCGGTGTTAGATTTTAAAGAAGCTAAATTTAACTTGGTAAGTTTGCCGCAAGTCGATTTACAGGAGGCTCGAGTGTCTAGCACGCGTGTCCGTAATGCCTTGGCAGTGGGTGATTTGCAAGCGGCTACTCAGCTATTAAATCGTCCTTATAGCATAAGTGGCAAGGTGGTACATGGTGCAAAACGTGGTCGCGAGTTAGGTTTTCCTACTGCCAATGTACATATGTGGCATGAGCGCCCCGCCTTGACGGGGGTGTATGCGGTAAAATTAGACGGTTTGAATGCAGTGGCTAATTTAGGTGTTCGACCGACGATTGCTGGCACCTCTAAATTAATGTTAGAAGTTCACGTGCTTGATTTTGATGGTAATTTATATGGTAAACATGTGCACGTTGATTTTTTACATAAAATTCGTGATGAAAAGAAGTTTGCTAGTTTAGATGCGCTAAAAGCGCAAATTAAAAAAGATGTCGCAGTTGCGAGAGATTTATTTGAGATTTGAAATGACCGAAGACCAAAACAAAGAACAGAATAAATATAAATTAAATCTGCCTGAAACCACGTTCCCTATGCGTGGTGATTTGGCTAAGCGTGAGCCTGCATGGCTAACTGAATGGACTGAGAAAAAGCTTTATCAGCGCATTCGTCAAGCCCGTAAAGGTAAGGCTAAATTTATTTTGCATGATGGTCCACCGTACGCCAATGGTGATATTCATATTGGTCATGCCGTTAATAAAATTCTCAAAGATATTATTATTAAATCTAAAACGATGAGTGGCTTTGATGCACCTTATGTGCCAGGTTGGGATTGCCACGGCTTGCCGATTGAGCTGGTTGTTGAAAAAAATCATGGTAAAAATATTGATCCGGCAAAATTTCGAGAACTTTGTCGTGAATACGCCGCAGAGCAAGTAGAGCGTCAAAAGAAAGATTTTATTCGCTTAGGTGTGTTGGGTGATTGGGATAATCCCTATCTGACGATGGACTTTAAAACCGAAGCAGACATCATGCGCGCCTTGGGTGAAATTCATACCAATGGCTATTTGTATCAGGGTAGCAAGCCGGTGCATTGGTGCGTAGATTGTGGTTCTGCCCTAGCTGAAGCTGAAGTGGAATACGAGGATATAAACTCTCCCGCGATTGATGTGGGTTTTAAGGTGGCCGATAACGCTACTTTAGCTCAAGCCTTTGGTGTGAATGTTGCTGGTGATGTGTATGCGGTAATTTGGACAACAACGCCTTGGACCTTGCCTGCTAACCAAGCGGTCAGCGTGCACCCTGAACTTGATTACGATTTGATTCAAACCAGCAAGGGCTTGTTAATCCTTGCGCACGAATTAGCACAAGCTACACTGGCTAGATATGGTGAAGAGGCGACTAAAACCTTAGCCTCATGCAAAGGTGCAGTATTAAATGGTTTGCGATTAAATCACCCATTTGATACCCGCCAAGTCCCTGTCATTTGTGGTGATCACGTCACTACCGATGCGGGTACTGGCTTGGTACATACTGCTGCTGCTCACGGTAATGATGACTGGCTGGTGATGCGGGCTAATTTTCCTAATGAAAAACCGCGTGTGTTGATGGCCGGCGACGGTAAATTTTTCAATAGCGAATTGGTTGGATTTGAGGCTATTCGCGGTCTAGACCGTAAAGAAGCCAACAAGGTCATTTTGGTGGCCATGACTGAAAGTGGTGCTTTGCTTGCCAGTGCCCGTTTAAATCACAGCTTTCCACATTGTTGGCGACATAAAACGCCACTCATGCAATTGGCGACACACCAATGGTTTATTGGCATGAATCAAACCGATACTTCAGGTAAAAGTTTGCGTGAGTTTGCTAATCAAGCCGTTGATGAAACTGAATTTTTTCCTGATTGGGGACGTGCGCGCCTAGAGGCGATGATTAAAAATCGTCCTGATTGGTGCGTATCACGCCAGCGCAATTGGGGCGTGCCTATGCCATTTTTTGTGCATAAAGAAACAGGTGTGCCTCACCCACAAACTGCAAACTTACTTGAAGCGGCTTGTGTGTTGGTTGAAAAAAGTGGCGTAGAAGCTTGGTTCAGTTTGGATGGACCGGCATTTTTGGCGCAACATGCGCCAACTGATGCCGAAAGTTACAAAAAGGTCACTTATACCCTAGACGTGTGGTTTGACTCAGGCGCAACCCATGCGGCGGTTTTAAAGCGTCGCCCAGAATTGCAGTATCCAGCTGATTTGTATTTAGAAGGCTCGGACCAACATCGTGGTTGGTTTCAATCAAGCTTGCTAACGGGTTGTGCGATTGATGGCCATGCACCTTATGCGGCTTTGTTGACGCATGGTTTTGTGGTGGATGGTGCCGGACACAAAATGAGTAAATCTAAGGGTAACGTCGTTGCGCCACAAAAGGTGATGGATACTTATGGCGCAGATATTCTAAGGTTATGGACAGCCTCGACCGATTACTCTGGCGAGCTTACCATCTCGGATGAGATTTTAAAGCGCGTGTCAGAAAGCTATCGTCGTATTCGTAATACCATGAAATTTTTATTGGCGAACATTGCTGATTTTGATGCTAATAAAGATCTATTGCCAGTGGCTGAGTGGCTAGAAATTGACCAATATGCCTTGTATTTAACGCATAAACTGCAAACAGAAATTTTGGCAGATTACGATAAATATGAATTTCATTTAGCCGTACAAAAATTCGTCAGCTTTTGCTCAGAAGATTTAGGTGGTTTTTACTTAGACATTCTAAAAGACCGGCTTTATACCGCTGGCGAGACTTCGCACGCGAGACGCGCCGCCCAAAGCGCTTTGTATCACATCACACAAAGTATGATGCGCTTAATGGCCCCCATACTCAGCTTTACAGCCAATGAAATTTGGCAAACTTTAGGTTTAGATAAAGATGCCACCGTGTTTGAGGACGTTTGGTATGAATTACCTCAGCATGGATTAACCCAGCAGCGCTTAAACGCGTGGGAGATGATTATCACCGCACGTGGTCAGGCTGCAAAAGAAATTGAAGTGTTGCGCGCCACAGGTCAAGTAGGCTCATCATTACAAGCGGAATTAGATTTTCATGCGAGTGATGCTAGCTATGAAGCGCTCCATAGCCTAGGCGATGATTTACGTTTTGCTATGATTACATCAAGCGCTAAAGTCTATCGGGCAGTGAGCGATGTCGAGCAGAAAATTGTAGTCACAGCAAGTGCGCATGTTAAGTGTGACCGTTGCTGGCATTATCGTGCAGATATTGGTTTAGATAAAGCGCACCCACAAATTTGCGGTCGTTGCGTTAGCAATTTGTTTGGTGCTGGTGAGGTGCGAACTTATGCGTAAATGGCTAGCACTGAGTGCTGTGGTGATAGCGCTTGATATATACACTAAGCACTTAATACAAGACGCTTTTATGTATGGGGATAGCCTCACTATTAATAGCTTTTTTGACTTGGTGCGCTATCACAATGAAGGCGCGGCTTTTAGTTTTTTAGCTAAAGCCGGCGGCTGGCAAAAATGGTTTTTTAGCATCATTTCTATCGTCGCTATTGTGGTGATGACCTACCTGATAAAAAAACATCGTGCAGAGAAACTTTTTTGTTTAGGCTTAGCCCTAGTGATGGGCGGCGCGGCGGGTAATCTTTATGATAGATTCACCTTAGGCTACGTAGTAGATTTTCTTAGTTTTCATTACCAAAATCACTATTGGCCAGCGTTTAACGTAGCCGACAGCGCGATTTGTGTAGGAGTGAGCTTGTTATTATTGGATAGCTTTAAAAAGCAACCATAGTCAGCTCACTCAATTAAGTTTAGAGAATCAAGCTCAGGGATTTAACCTTGCTGGATTCGAAAAAACTCATAGAAGCCAAAATTGTCCTTGCTAAACGGGGCGCAAAGCCAAGCGCCGCTGATGTGAATAATCGTATTCCGGCAGGCCAAACCCAAGTGAATA
>JAIPCR010000030.1 GCA_021738125.1 Sulfuritalea sp. | reverse complement strand
GGACACGATGGTGGGCGTAGTGGTCTGATGATTATGATAGGCGATACTTTTCATAATTTTATTGATGGTATTTTGATTGCTGCGGCTTTTACTGCAGATATTAAGTTGGGTGTCGTAACTGCGCTGGCAATTATTGCCCATGAAATTCCACAAGAAGTGGGCGATTTTTTAATCTTGTTGCATTCAGGTTATAGCAAAAAACAAGCGCTCATATTTAACTTGGTTTCAAGTGTTGCAACTATGGTAGGGGGCTTAATTGCCTATTATGCATTGCAGTATGTACAAAGTTGGATACCTATTATTCTTGGTGTAGCAGCATCTAGCTTGCTTTATGTGGCCGTGGCAGACTTAATTCCTGGCTTGCATAGACGCACCGAGTTGAAAGCGACCTTGGCGCAAATTTTACTCATCTCGATTGGTGTGAGTACCATCTGGATTGCTCACATCGTCCTCGAGTAGTGATTTTTTGTGTTGAATGTGCCGTCTATGTTTTACGCCAAGCACCCATAAGAATAAGGCGCAGGGCAATAAGCCGTAAAATATAAAGGTCAGCAAACCAGCGGTAATAGTTTTTTCAGTGGCTGCCATTAAAGTGACAACATACAGCCAAGCAATGGCAATAATATACATAAGTAGAAATTTAATTTAAAGGTTGGTGCGTGTTCATGAGTTTATCAAATCCAAAAGTTGGTTTCGTTTCACTCGGCTGCCCTAAAGCGGGTTCGGATGCAGAACGTATTCTCACCCAATTACGTGCTGAAGGCTATGAAATTTCTGGTAGCTATGAAGATGCTGACTTGGTGGTTGTGAATACCTGTGGTTTTATTGATAGCGCGGTAGAAGAATCGCTGGATGCGATTGGTGAAGCCATTAATAGAAATGGTAAGGTCATTGTGACGGGCTGTTTAGGCGCTAAAAAAGGTGTGGTAGAAGCCGCACATCCTAGCGTGCTAGCCGTGACTGGCCCGCATGCGTTAGAAGAAGTGATGACTGCAGTACATGCGAATTTGCCAAAACTGCATGAGCCATTTATAGACTTAGTGCCAGCGCAAGGCGTACGTTTAACGCCTAGTCATTATGCCTATCTGAAGATTTCAGAAGGGTGTAATCATCGTTGTAGCTTCTGCATTATTCCTAGCATGCGTGGTGATTTAGTCAGTCGTCCGATTGGTGACGTATTGAACGAAGCTGAAAATCTAGTGAAAGCAGGTGTGAGTGAGATTTTAGTAATTTCTCAAGATACTTCAGCTTACGGTGTGGATGTGAAATATCGCTCTGGTTTCTGGAACGGTCGTCCAGTAAAAACCCGTATGACTGAGCTATGTAAAAGTTTGAGTGATTTAGGCGTTTGGACACGCTTGCATTATGTTTATCCTTATCCTCATGTCGATGAGGTCATTCCACTAATGGCTGACGGTTTGATTTTGCCATATTTAGATGTGCCATTTCAGCATGCCAGTCCACGCATTTTAAAGGCAATGAAGCGACCCGCTCATGCTGAAAACAATTTAGCGCGTATTAAAGCTTGGCGAGAAATTTGTCCTGATATTACGGTGAGAAGTACCTTTATTGCTGGTTTTCCCGGTGAGACAGAAGATGATTTTGAAATGCTACTGGACTTTTTAGAAGAAGCTCAATTAGATAGGGTAGGGTGTTTTGCTTATTCTGCCGTTGATGGCGCAAAAGCAAATGAATTGCCAGACCAAGTCCCAGAAGAAGTGAAGCAAGAGCGATTAAGTCGATTTATGGCGGTGCAAGAACGTATCAGTGCGGCGAAATTACATAGCAAAATAGGTAGCATCCAGACGGTCTTAGTCGATGAAATTGTCTCTGATGCTGAAGGTAATGTTGAGGCGATAGGTCGTACTAAAGCTGATGCACCAGAGATTGATGGTGTGGTGTATATGGAAGACGCTGAAGGTCTAACGCCAGGTGATTTTGTAGAAGTGGAAATTTATAGTGCAGATGGCCATGATTTACGTGGCGGCCCTCCACGAAGTTAATTCTTTTTGGGGCGGCCAGTTTAAAGGCTAGTTGAATAAGTCAGGTAAGATGGGTGCAGGTCTTTGACTATCTGCCCTCTCTTCTAAAAAATCAAATGTGAGTGGGCAACGCGTTGGTTTACGTGCCGCTTTACGTTTTTTAGGGGTGCTGGCTTGTAAGTCAATATAAGGGGTTTGGCTGATGCGTACATAGCCTGAAGTGCTAAGTTTTTGTGCGGTGGTTTCAAACAGACTGAGTGGATTGTCGATATTTTGTAAGGTAACAATAGATTTGCTGACTTTCAACACGTTGTACATGACAAATTTGCTAGCAGTTTGTTTACCGTAAATTTCGCCTGTATGAATTTCCACAACGCCCTCCAGTACTAATGTTTACTTATATTATCGCTACAATTAAGGATTAACAAGCATTTTGCTACAGATAGCATGTGTTTTTGTGTGAAAATGGGTGCAACAGTAAAATAGTTTTTTCAATGAGGCAGTATGAAAAATATGGAGTCATTCATGCAATTAAGCATTTCAACTAAAGCATTTAAACCGAAATCACAAAAGCGTTTCTCAACGCTTGTCACGGCAGCGCTGATGACGACTTTAGTATTAATGGGTTGCGGTAAAAAAGATGAGGCTGGAATGCAGGGTGGCGCTATGCCAGCCATGCCCGTGGGCGTTATAACATTGCAGGCGACAACAGCACCTATTAGTGCTGAAACTGTGGCACAAACTGAAGGTGCTAAAGAAGTTGAAATACGTCCTCGAGTGGGTGGCATCTTACTTAAAAAAATGTTTGAAGAGGGTGAGCCGATTAAAGCAGGTCAGACCATGTTCTTAGTTGATCCAACGCCATTTCAAATTGCGCTTACCAATGCTAAAGCGCAGTTAGCACAGCAAGAAGCGCGGGTAGTGCAAACACAGCGCGAAGCAATTCGCTTGGAGGGCTTGCTAGCCACGCAGTCTATCAGCAAACGTGAGGCTGACAATGCCACTTCTGATAACAGTATGGCGCGTGCAGCATTAGCGCAGTATGAAGCTGGCGTGCGTGAGGCGCAATTAAACCTATCTTACACCACAGTAACGTCACCTTTATCTGGCATTGCTGGCCGCTTTGAATTATCTGAAGGCGCTTTGGTGAATGCAAATAGCAGTTTGCTGACTAAAGTGAGTCAAATAAGCCCAATTTGGGTGAGATTCAGTTTGTCCGATAGTGAGTTGGCTTTGCTGGGCGGACATTTGTCGCCAGCACGCGTGAAAGACGTAAGTTTGATTTTGCCTGATGGTAAAGAGTATGCAGCAAAAGGTCAGCTGAATTTTGCCGCCAGTAGCATAGACCCTCAATTAGGTACACAGCAATTACGGGCTACTTTTGCCAATGATGATAAAACTTTATTGCCAGGACAGTTTGTGCGAATTCGCGTCACAACCGGTACGCGCAAAGGCGTATTTTTGCTACCGCAAACCGCTGTGTTGACTGGCGATCAAGGAAAGTTTGTATTTGTCGTTGAAAAAACGCCAGATGGTAAAGCCGTTGCCGCCATTAGACCTATTGTTGAAGGGGGTTGGCAGGGTAAGGATTGGGTTGTATTAGAAGGCTTAAAGGCAGGCGAGCAGGTGATTGCAGATAATTTGATTAAACTGCGCCCTGGTGCGAGCGTTGTCCCGCATCCCTACAGTGAAACGCCGCCGCCATCAGCTAAATCTGCTGGCAAATAGGATTAAATGATGACCAAGTTTTTTATTACGCGGCCTATTTTTGCCTCAGTACTATCTATTATTATTGTATTGGCGGGTTTAGCGGCGGCATTCAAGCTACCGATAGCACAATATCCGCAAATTGCACCACCCACCGTCACTATTACGGCCAGCTACCCAGGCGCGAGTGCCGATACCCTTTCAAAAACGGTTGCTGGGCCTATTGAAGAGCAATTAAGTGGTGTCGATAATCTGTTGTACTTCAATTCTAGTGCAGACTCTAGTGGCACATTAGTCATCACTGCGACTTTCGAAGTCGGTACCAATGTTGACCAAGCGACGTTTAATGTTAGCAATCGCGTCAATATTGCCGCACCTCGATTGCCAGATGATGTGCGTCGTAATGGCTTGATTGTGCAGAAAAAATCTAACGATATTTTGTTGGTGGTGATGCTGACTTCAAAAGACCCTCATCACAATCGTTTGTATTTAAGTAATTACGCTACTTTAAATGTGTTGGATGAGTTGAAGCGCGTCAAAGGCGTTGGCGATGCTTTGATTTTTGGTGGGCAAGATTATGCGATGCGTATATGGCTTAGACCTGATCGCATGGCGCAGTTAGGCGTCAGCACGAGTGATATTGCGGCGGCAATAGGCGCACAGAATAATCAATATGCGGCAGGCAAAATCGGCCAAGAGCCTGCGCCAGCAGATCAGCAACTAGTCTACACCGTCACGGCAAAAGGCCGTTTGCTAGATCCTGCGCAATTTGGCAACATCATTATTAGGGCTGATGGGGCGAGAGGTTTGCTTTATCTAAAAGATGTGGCACGTATTGAATTAGGCGCACAAAGCTATAACGTGACTTCAGCCTTAGATGGTCAAGCTGGTGTGGCGATTCCTATCTTTTTGCAAACCGGTGCTAATGCGCTTGATACGGCCAAAGGCATTAAGGCCAAAATTGAAGAACTTAAAACTCGGTTTCCAGAAGGTATGGAATATACCATCCCTTATGACACCAGTGATTTTGTTAAGGCTACGATTAAAGAAGTGTTTAAAACCTTTGCTGAGGCATTAGTATTGGTGGTGTTGGTTGTCTTTTTATTCTTACAGAGCTGGCGCGCTACGCTGATTCCAATTATCGCGGTGCCCATTTCATTAATTGGTACATTTGCCGGTTTGTACTTATTTGGCTTCTCAATCAATTTGCTGACATTGTTCGCTATGATTCTGGCGATTGGTATTGTGGTGGATGATGCGATTGTGGTGCTAGAAAATACCGAGCGCCTGATGCGAGAAGAAAATCTTGCGCCCTTACCCGCTGCTATTAAATCTATCCAGCAGGTTTCTGCGGCAGTTGTGGCAATTGTCTTGGTGTTATGTGCCGTCTTTGTGCCTGTGGCTTTTCAAGGCGGTATTGCCGGTGAGCTTTATCGCCAATTTGCCGTGACGGTTGCTATTGCTGTGGTAATTTCAGGGGTTGTGGCTTTAACTTTAACACCAGCACTTTGTGCCATGATTTTGCAAAAAACACATGGGGAAAACAGGTTTTTCAAAGCGTTCAATCATGGGTTTGGGCGATTTTCACATTTTTACACCAGTACTGTTGCGTTAACGCTTAAACATAAGATTATTGGTGGTCTGGCTTTTTCTGGCATCTTGCTAGCTTGCCTGTTTTTGTTTATGAAAGTACCAGGTAGCTTTGTGCCTGCAGAAGACCAGGGCTATGTGGTGACCATCGTTGTGATGCCTGATGGTGCAACCTTGAGTCGTACGACGAAAACCACGGAAAATATTCGTGCAGGCATTGCTAAAGACCCTGCAGTCGCTCATGAATTTGCAGTGAATGGTTTGGAATTGCTCACTGGTGCTAATAAAACTAACGCCGCAACCATGTTTGTGCGTTTAAAGGATTGGAGCCTACGTGAGACTACGGCCGATCAAATTGTTGGCAAACTTTTTGGCATTGGTATGAGTCAGCCAGATGGTCTGGCTTTTGCCGTCAATCCCCCGGCGATTCGTGGTTTAGGTACTGCGGCAGGTTTTGAGGTGTATGTGCAAAGCCAGCGTGATACTGATCCTATTAAGCTAGCGGCAGTCATGAATAGCTTGATGGAAGCGATGAGTAAAGATCCTTTACTGACACCTCCTAAAACATTTTTCCGTCCCACTGTGCCGCAACTCATGATAGAAGTGGACGAAGCTAAAGCAGTTTCGCAGGGCGTGAGAATTTCAGACATTTATACGACGCTACAAAGTACCATGGGCTCCTATTATGTGAATGACTTTAATAAAAATGGCCGTACGTATCGGGTGCAGTTGCAAGCAGAGCCACAATTTAGAATGAAGCCAGAAGACTTAGGTAAAGTCTATGTGCGTAGTCAGCCAAATAGTTCAGCGCCTAATGGCAATATGATTCCTTTATCTGCGTTGAGCAAAGTGAGTAATATAGTGGGTGCTGAACAACTAGAGCGATACAACGGCTTACTTTCAGCTAAAGTGTTTGGTAGTGGTGCACCTGGTGTGAGTTCTGGCGATGCTATCAAGGCGGTTGAACGTGTTGCTCAGGCCAATTTACCGGATGGTTATCAAATTGCTTGGACAGCTCAAGCTTATCAAGAAAAGCGTACGGGCTCAGCTGCCATGTTCGCCTTTGGTTTTGCCATTATTATGGTGTTTTTAATTTTAGCCGCGCAGTTTGAAACATGGGCGTTACCGCTTGCCGTGATTATGGCGGTGCCATTTGCGCTAGCGGGCGCTTTCTTGGCAGTATTATTGCGTGGGATGCCAAATGATATTTACTTCCAAATTGGCTTAATCACCTTGATTGGACTGGCGGCTAAAAATGCAATTTTAATTGTAGAGTTTGCCAGCCAAAAAATGGAGCAAGGCATGCCGGTGGCAGAGGCAGCACTAGAAGCGGCGCGATTGAGATTTAGACCTATCGTGATGACGTCTATGGCATTTGTATTGGGCATAGTGCCATTAGTGGTTGCATCTGGGGCAGGTGCGGCAGCACGTCGATCTATGGGTACAGGTGTGTTTGGCGGTATGTTGTTAGCGACCTTTGTTGCGACTATATTTATTCCTTTATTCTTTACTTGGCTCTCAGGTAAACATGTTAGACATCATGGGCACCTTGAAACGGACATAAATGCAAAGGAAACACCATGATGTCGTCATCAGTTTTCAATATAACTAAGGCCATTTTATTGGCTTTAGTTGTCTTGCTTTTTGCAGGATGTAAATCTCTAGGTCTTGATTATCAACGTCCTGCGATGGCTATACCTGAGCAATTTACTGAAGTGAGTGTTGCTGCTGATAATAAAGTATCTAATAGCTGGTGGACACTATACCAAGACAAGACGCTGAATGATTTGGTGGCACTTGCACAGCAAAATAATACCGATATTAAGATTGCCGTTGCGCGTATAGAGGAGGCTGATGCCGCCATGCGTGAAGTGGGCGCAGAAACTTTCCCAACGGTGAATTTAGATGCTAAAGCAGCACGCTCACGTGTGACTGAGGCAGGTGCATTCCCAGTGTTTAGCAGTAATCCACGTAATAACTATATTGCTCAGTTTGGCACGTCTTTTGAAATTGATTTTTGGGGTAAATTGCGAAGAGCTAAAGAGTCTGCACGCGCACAAGCTTTATCTAGCCGCTATGCAAAAGATACTGTTGCCTTATCGCTATCAGGTTTGGTAGCCAATAATTACTTGATATTGCGCAGTTTAGACTCGCAAATTGTCATTAGCCAAGACAACTTAAAAAGTCGTGAGGATAGTTTGGCGTTGACTAAACGTCGTTTAGAAGGTGGCGTTGTCTCAGCATTAGATGTGCATCAGGCTGAGGTGGCGAGTGCTAATCTGCGAGCACTGTTGGCGGAGTTAACTAAATTAAGAGCGATTACATTGCATCAATTAGCCTTGCTAACAGGTACATTGGATTTGAAATTAAGTGTTGCTGAAATAGAATCTTTACCTATCCCGCCTACGCCGCCAGCAGGCTTGCCTTCTAGTTTGCTTGAAGCGCGGCCAGATGTTCGTCGAGCGGAACAGCAGTTGATTTCTGCCAATGCTAATATTGGCGTAGCTAAAGCAGCACTTTACCCAACGATTTCTCTCACTGCCGCATTGGGTGGTGAAAGTTTAGCGTTGAGCGATGTATTAAAATCTGCCGCACGCATTTGGACGGGTGGCTTGACTTTGCATCTGCCTATTTTTGATTCTGGCAAAACTGGTGCTCAGGTTGAGCAAGCAAGCGCTAAACAAAAGCAAGCATTGGCTGAGTATGAACGTGCAGTTCAAAATGCTTTTAGGGAAGTCAACGATGCTTTGATTAGTGTAAGACAAAGTGCCGAACGTGAATCTGCGCTTAATGAAAGCCAAGTGGCAGCAAAAAAAGCCTTAGAGATATCAAAAAATCGTTATCAATCTGGCTATTCTGCTTATTTAGAGGTGTTGGACGCACAACGCGTATATAACGAGGCCGCTTTAGCTTTTGTGCAGAGTCGACAAGCAAGACTAGTCGCTACAGTTGAGTTATTTAAAGCATTGGGCGGCGGCTGGCATTCGGATCTATAAAATGGATAACTTTATAGCGAAGTCCTGACTCATGCTAAAATGAAGATATCAAAATTATTGCTGATTATTTTTTAATATGACTGATCTTTCCACCATTTTAATCATAGACGATTCGTTCGAAAACCTTCATTTGATGAGCAGTTTACTGCGTACACAATATCGAATTTTAACCGCAACTTCTGGTGAAATTGGTTTGTTAGTGGCCAGCAAGCAGCCTAGCCCAGACCTTATTTTGCTTGATGAGAAAATGCCTGATATGGATGGTTACGCGGTAATGTTGAAATTGCGAGAAAATGCTGCCACACGAAATATTCCTATACTGTTACTCACCGAAGTGAATTCAAAAATCGATGGTGAACATGCGGTGCGGATGGGTGCGACTGATTGTATCAGCAACCCTATTAAACCGACAGAGCTTGCAGAAAAAGTACGTGTATTAATTGAGACCAAGCATGCCCCGGCCTTGACTGAAAATCAGAATGTTTTGCTTGAAGCTGAATTAGCGCGCCGTTTGGCTGATAGTCATTTAGCTCAACAAGCGACGATTAGAGCTTTAGCTCACTTGGCGGAATTGAGTGATCCTGAAACCAGTAATCATATTCTACGTACATCAGGTTATGTTCGGCATTTGGCAAATTGCTTGCGACAACATCCACGTTTTGTTGCTTACTTAAATGACCAGACAATAGATATCCTGGCTCAAGCCTCACCGTTACATGACATTGGTAAAATTGGTATTTCTGATGATATCCTGCTGAAACCCGGCAAATTGACACCAGAAGAATGGGTGGTAATGAAAAATCATGCGGTGCTGGGTAGTCAGGCAATTGCGAAAGCTGCGCATGGCATTCATCCGCCGCTAAGGTTGTTAACTTTAGCTGAGGAAATTGCACACTGGCACCATGAGAAATGGGATGGTAGTGGTTACCCTGATGGTCTTGTCGGAGATGCTATTCCCATATCTGCGAGGCTGATGGCGCTAGCAGATGTGTTCGATGCGCTGATTAACGCTAGAGTTTATAAACCAGCAATGTCTAATGCAGAAGCGCGTGAAATCATTATTGCTGGACGTGGCAAACATTTCGACCCGGATATGACGGATGCCTTTATCAAGCATTTCGATGATTTTGTAGCGATTGCTAAAAAATATCAGGATGCCACTTAATCGCTGTCAGCGAAATTCAAATAAGTTTTCCTGATGGTTAGCATGAGCCACTTACTCATACTTCAACCTTTCTGGCATTTTAATCTAGGGGAGTCTGTATGATAACTTTAGAGCCATGTGCTGAGCCATGTTAAAATAGCTACATTCTCATTCTTGTTTATTCTTGTTTAATATGACTGTTCGCACTCGTTTTGCCCCTAGCCCCACAGGCTTTCTACATATTGGTGGTGCACGTACCGCTTTATTCTCTTGGGCTTTCGCTAAAAAACACGGAGGTAAATTCATTCTTCGTATTGAAGATACTGATGTTGCGCGGAGTACACCAGAGGCGGTACAAGCGATATTAGATGGTATGCAATGGTTGGGCTTGGATTATGACGAGGGACCGTTTTACCAAATGCAGCGAATGGATCGCTATAAACAAGTGATTCAAACTATGTTAGATGCAGGAAGCGCTTATTATTGTTACAGCAGTAAAGAAGAGCTTGAAGCATTACGTGAATATCAGATGGCGAATAAATTAAAGCCCCGTTACGACGGTAAGTGGCGCCCAGAATCAGGAAAATT
Organism: Sulfuritalea sp.; assembly: GCA_021738125.1. Taxonomy (GTDB): domain Bacteria; phylum Pseudomonadota; class Gammaproteobacteria; order Burkholderiales; family Methylophilaceae; genus Methylotenera. The sequence goes on along the minus strand of JAIPCR010000030.1, from coordinate 9,171 downwards.
ATTACCTACACCACCGCAAGATATATTGCCGGTCATTCGATTTAAAAACCCAAAAGAGGGTGTGGTGGCATGGAATGATTTAGTCAAAGGCCATATTGAAATTGCTAATAGTGAGCTAGATGATTTGATTATTGCGCGTGCTGACGGTACGCCAACCTATAATTTTTGTGTGGTAGTCGATGATAGCGATATGGGTATTACGCAGGTTATACGCGGTGATGATCATGTGAATAATACGCCACGACAAATCAACATGCTGAAAGCCTTGGCTGAAATAGATACCAACATTAAAGTGCCTCAATATGCCCATTTATCGATGATTTTGGGTGGCGATGGGCAAAAGCTTTCTAAGCGCCATGGTGCGGTGAGTGTCATGCAGTATGACGATGATGGGTATTTGCCTGAGGCGGTGATTAACTATTTAGCCCGTCTAGGTTGGAGTCATGGCGATGAAGAGGTGTTTAGTAAACAACAATTTTCGCAATGGTTTGATTTGGATCACATCACACCCTCAGCTGCCCAGTTCAATACGGAAAAGCTTAATTGGCTAAATGCGCATTATATTAAGCAAGCCGATATTGATTATCTTGTGACTGATATTACCAAGCGACTTCATCAATTAAATGTTGATATCACTGAACAGGTAAGTTTGCCGGCTGCGATTCATTTGTATAAAGAACGTGCTAATACTTTAAATGAGCTGGCATCTAGTATTGCTTACTTCTATCAGCGTCCTGTCATTGATCCTATGGCTACGGAAAAGCATTTAACGACCGATATTAAACCTATCATTGCAAAGTTAGCCCATGCATTAAGAGGTGTTGATTGGCAAGCTGAGGCAATTCATCATGAAATTGAGTCTGCTGTTAATCAGAATAGTCTTAAGTTTCCAAAAGTGGCCATGCCACTGCGGGTGATTTTAACGGGTATCGCTCAATCTCCTAGCATAGATCAAGTGATGGCTTTGTTGGGCAAAGATGAGGTGTTGGCTAGAATTGATTTAGCGTTAAGTGAGTAATGAGTTGTAAATAAGCGATTGAAATTTCTGATATCTACCCCATATTAATTCTGCACCTAAATAATTGAATAAAAAATCGAACAAATTACATTGTTCTTAATCTTAACTAGAGTAACATCAGCAATGTAGTTGATGTTAGGCAACATTTATTTAACTCCAAACAATAGGAGAAATCATGAATCAAAAAGGGCAAATGTTACAAGACCCATTTCTCAATGCTTTACGCAAAGAACACGTCGCTGTATCTATCTATCTCGTTAACGGTATTAAGTTGCAAGGTCAAGTTGATTCATTCGATCAATATGTGATTTTGCTTAAAAATACGGTCACTCAAATGGTCTATAAGCATGCCATTTCCACTATAGTTCCTGCTCGCATGGTGACTATTGCTGTGTCTGAAGCTGACGAGTAAGTCATTGGTCAAATAAACGTTGAAAGATTTGTTTGAAAGGCCAAATGGTGGCGATGCTGCCATCATGGTGAGTGTTGATTTCGGTGATCATGATTACGAAGAAAGTTTGCATGAACTTCGACAGCTGAGCATAAGTGCTGGTTTGTCTATACGCGGTACGGTTGAAGCTAAGCGCTCAACGCCAGACGCAAAGCATTTTATTGGTAGCGGTAAAGCTGACGAGTTATCTCAGATGATGCAAGCCAGCGAATCAAATATTGCGGTATTTAATCACGACTTGTCACCTTCACAGCAACGCAATTTAGAGCGATTGCTACAGGCGCGCGTGGTAGATAGAACCGGCTTAATACTTGATATCTTTAGTCAGCGCGCACAGAGCCATGAAGGTAAGTTGCAAGTTGAACTGGCGCAGTTAGAACATTTATCCACACGTTTGGTCAGAGGTTGGACACACCTAGAACGGCAAAAAGGCGGTATTGGTGTGCGTGGTGGACCTGGTGAGACGCAGTTAGAGCTTGATCGTCGTATGTTGCGTGTGCGGGTTAAACAGTTGCGCGAGAAGCTAATTAAACTCAAAGCTCAACGTGGCATGCAGCGTAGAGCGCGTAAACGCTCAAATGTAATGACGGTTTCTTTGGTAGGTTATACCAACGCAGGAAAGTCTACGATTTTTAATCGTTTGACTAAGGCTGATATATACGTGGCTGATCAGTTATTCGCGACACTGGATACAACTACGCATAAGATTTTTATTGCTGACTGTGGGTCTGTGGTGCTTTCAGATACGGTTGGTTTTATTAAACACTTGCCACATGCCTTAGTTGAAGCTTTCAGTGCGACACTAGAAGAAGCAGTGCAAGCGGATTTATTATTGCATATCGTAGATACTGCAAGTACTAACCGAGATGAGCAAATTGCTCAAGTAAACAAGGTGTTAGGTGAGATTGGTGCTACTAATGTACCGCAAATTTTGGTGCATAATCAGATTGATAGAGTTGGATTGACGCCCTCCGTTAGCCGTGATGAATATGGTAGAATTACAACCATACATGCCTCAGCTAAAACGGGTGAAGGAATGGATTTGCTGAGGTTGGCAATGGCAGAGCATAGTCAGCATTTGCAAAAGATGAGCACTGAAGAAAGTGCTTACGTGTAAGGTGTTAAGCTAAATTTTGTGAGATGGTTGCGAAAAAAGATTGCCGATTGATTTATTGGAGTTTTAAATGATTAAATTTCCTGGATGGTTACAGGGTAATAATGAAGGCCCACCAGATTTAGATCAGGTGCTGCGTGATTTAAGTAGAAAAATTAATACCTTATTTGGTAAGGGTGGTGGCACTCCGCCAAATCGTCCATCAAGCAACCAGTCTAAGTCACCCAATGCTAGTGATGTTAATTTTCCGATTTTACCTATTCTTGTGGTGATTGCTTTAGTTTGGATGGCGACAGGATTTTACATTGTTGATCAAGGTTCGCTAGGTGTTGTTAAGCGCTTTGGTAATTATGTGGAAACCACTGAGCCTGGGCCGCGCTGGCATTTCCCTTACCCTTTAGAGTCTGCCGACGTGGTTAATATGGAGCAAGTACGTAGACTTGAAGTCGGTTATAGAAGTGCGGGGGAAGGTAGCGGTAATAAGGTTAAACAACCTAAAGAAGCATTGATGTTAACCGCTGATGAAAATATTATTGATTTGCAGTTTGCTGTGCAATATAACCTTAAGAATGCTAAAGATTATTTATTTAATAATCGTTCCACTGATCAGGCTGTGATGTCCGCTGCTGAGAGTGCGATTCGAGAAGTGGTAGGTAAAAGCAAGTTAGATGATTTGTTGCAAAAAGGCTTAGCTGATACCTCTGAGCGTATGCAAATTATTTTAGATAGCTATAAAACGGGTGTAAATATAACCAGTGTTTCGTTGCAAAGTGCGCAGCCCCCTGAACAGGTGCAAGAAGCTTTTGAAGACGTCAACCGTGCTAACCAAGATAATCAGCGTCAGATTAACGAAGGTCAAGCCTATGCTAACGATGTTATTCCCAAAGCACGTGGTACTGCATCAAGGTTGCTTGCCGAATCTGCAGGGTACAAATTAAAAATTGAAAGTGAAGCCAAAGGTAATGCTAGCCGTTTTGATCAGATTTTGGCTCAGTATAACAATGCGCCAGCAGTGACACGCCAGCGTTTATTTTTAGATGCGCAAGAGCAGATTCTATCTAGCGTGAGTAAAGTGCTGGTTGACCAAAAAGCTGGTAATAATATGTTGTATTTGCCACTTGATAAACTGATTAACGCCACAGGTAATAATGCGGCCACACAATCACAATCATTGCAGTCGCTGAATCCACAGGCTGCTGCAGTGGCTGAACCGACGACAACAGATCGTACACGTGATGCTTTTCGTAGCCGTGACAGAGAAAGTAGGTAAGGAATAGCGATGAAAAATTTAACCAATGTTCTTGTTGTTGCAATCGTTGCAATTTTATTGTTTTCAAGCTCAGCTTTTACTGTAGATCAGACGCAGTTTGTTGTCGTACAGCGCTTGGGTGAAATTATTTCGGTTAAGAAAGAGCCAGGCATGCATTTTAAAATGCCTATCGTAGATAATTTAAAATACTTTGATAATCGTATTCTTACGCTGGATTGGGAGCAGCCCGCAAAATTTATCACCAGTGAAAATAAATATATGATGGTCGATTCTTTTGTGAAGTGGCGCATCATTGATCCTGCTAAATATTATGTGTCTATTAAAGATGGTGGTGAAGCCGCTGCAGAGGATAGGCTTTCAAAAGTCGTGAATGCTGGTTTGCGTGCCGAATTTGGTAAACGTACCGTACATGATGTGATTGCAGGTGAGCGCGCAACCATTATGGATAATTTGCGTAAAAGAGCTGATATGGAAGCCCGTCAAATTGGTATTCAAGTGGTTGATGTGCGCTTAAAACGAGTCGATTATGCTGAAGAAATTAGTAAGTCTGTTTTTGATCGTATGATTGCCGAGCGTAAGCGGCTTGCTAATCAGTTGCGCTCAGAAGGCTCAGCGGCTTCAGAAAAAATCCGCGCTGACGCTGATAAGCAACGCGAAGTGATTATCGCTGAAGCTTATCGCGACGCCCAAAAAACTAAAGGGGAAGGAGATGCTGCCGCAGCCGCAATCTACAACCAGTCCTATGGTAAAAACCCTGAGTTCTATGCATTCTATCGAAGTACAGAAGCTTACAAAAACAGCTTCAAAAGTAAGAGTGATGTAATGGTGCTGGATCCCAATTCAGACTTCTTTAAATATATGCGTAGTCCAGTAAAAAAATAAAGTGAACAGCACTTTATTAACAGCGTTAGGTTTGATGATGGTGCTAGAAGGGTTGATGCCCTTAATGTTACCTAAAACTTGGCGCGATACGTTTAAGCGTATGATTGCGTTTAATGATGGGCAGTTAAGATTCGTCGGTTTGCTATCTGTCTTGGGTGGCATCGTGTTGATTTTGTTAAGTAAATAATAGCTTTAAGTTGAGAAAAATGCGTAATTGGTTACTCCCAGAATATATTGAAGATGTGCTCCCAGCTGAGGCGGCTCGCATCGAGTCTTTGCGTCGTACTCTATTGGATTTATTTAAAGCGCACGGATACCAATATGTAATTCCGCCTATGTTGGAATACATGGAGTCATTAATAACAGGGGTAGGGCACGATTTAGATTTAGCCACATTTAAAGTTGTCGATCAATTAACTGGACGTTTGATGGGCGTGCGTGCAGACATGACGCCACAAGTGGCCCGTATTGATGCGCATTTATTAAATCATCAGGGAATTACTCGCTTATGTTATGCCGGTAGCGTGTTGCGTACTAAGCCAGATGGCCTAGCGCTTACACGTGAGCCATTACAAGTTGGTGCGGAGTTATACGGTCATGCGGGTGTCGCGAGCGATATTGAAATTCAACGATTGCTCATTAAAGCCTTGCAAGCGGTTGGTATTAATCAATTACACATCGATTTTAGCCATGTGAATATCTTTGGTAGCTTGATAGAGGCAAGTGCTATCCCAGCTCAACTTGAGCAAGATTTATATGTGGCACTACAAAGTAAAGATCAGTCTAGCCTAACTGCACTGTCACAGCATTTAGATAAAACAACGCGTGAAGCGCTGCTGCATTTAACTGAGCTTAATGGTGATAAAGCTATCTTGTTAAAAGCCGCTAAATTATTACCAGCAATTCCAGCCATACAAGAAGCTTTGGCTAATTTAACGCATGTCAGTTCTGCATTAAGCGATTTAGATGTTACGGTCAGTTTTGATTTAAGCGAGTTGCGTGGGTATCACTATCATAGTGGCATTGTGTTTGCAGCTTATGCGCAAGGCTATAAAGGGCCATTAGCATTAGGTGGCCGATATGATGAAGTGGGCCAAGCCTTTGGTCGCGCTCGCCCAGCCACTGGCTTTAGTTTAGATTTACGCGGCCTAGTTACTGCTATGCCAACTGCAAAACCAGCCATGGCTATTTTTGCCCCAGCAAATGATGATCAGACCTTATCTGCTAAAATCGATAGCCTAAGAGCTGAAGGTCATATTGTTATTCAAGAGTTGGCAGGATTTGAATCCAGTCTAGAAGAATTAAATTGCGATAGAAAATTAGCGCATTACAACTCGGGTTGGCATGTAGTGGCCATCGATAAAGTCGCAAAATAAATATAAATATCTAACATTAAAATTATAAAGTTAACGTCATGTCAAACAATGTAGCAAAGAATGTAGTTGTCATCGGGACGCAATGGGGCGATGAAGGTAAAGGTAAAATTGTCGATTGGCTTACTGATCATGCTCAAGGCGTAGTGCGCTTTCAGGGAGGCCATAACGCAGGCCATACGCTAGTTGTTGGACAGGGCGATGCTCAGCGAGTTTATAAACTTAATTTAGTCCCTTCAGGCATCGTACGTTCTGGTATTAATTGTTATATTGGCAATGGCGTAGTGTTGGATGCAGGCCATCTACTAGGTGAAATAGCTGCTCTTGAAAAAGATGGCTTAGAAGTTAAAAGCCGATTAAAAGTAAGTTCAGGTTGCCCACTCATTTTAAGTCACCATGTGGCAGTTGATGTCGCCCGCGAAGCTAAACGTAGCGCAGATAAAAAAATCGGCACGACGGGTAAAGGCATAGGTCCAACCTACGAAGATAAAGTAGCACGTCGTGCTTTACGTGTTTATGATTTATTTTATCCTGAAAGATTCTCTGAAAAATTACGTGAAGTGATGGATTACCATAACTTTGTATTGACCCATTATTTAGGCGCACCAGCGGTTAGTTTTAATCAGCAATATGATGCGAGTATGCAACATGCTGTTGCCTTAAAACCTATGATTAGTGATATTTCTGCCGAGCTTTATGCGGCGAATGCGCGTGGCGATAACTTATTATTTGAAGGTGCACAAGGTACCTTATTAGATATCGATCACGGGACTTATCCTTATGTGACTTCAAGTAACTGTATTGCCGGCCAAGCTTCAGCGGGCACAGGTGTTGGGGCTAATATGTTGCACTATGTATTGGGTATTACTAAGGCCTATACCACCCGTGTTGGCGGTGGCCCTTTCCCTAGTGAACTCGATATTGAAACACAGGGTGTGCCAGGTTATCAAATGTCTACCAAAGGCCAAGAAATTGGTACAGTGACTAAGCGTAAACGTCGCTGTGGTTGGTTTGATGCCGCGGCATTACGTCGCTCTGCCATGATTAACGGTTTAACAGGCTTATGTATTACTAAATTAGATGTACTAGATGGTATTAAAGAACTCAATATTTGCACTGGATATGAGTTAGATGGCAAGAAAATAGATTTGTTACCAATTGGTGCAGACGATGTTGCAGGTTGCAAAGCCATTTATGAAACTGTGCCTGGTTGGTCAGAGAATACTTTCGGCGTAAAAACTTGGGACGGCTTGCCTAAAAATGCACAAAACTACCTTAAGCGTTTAGAAGCCTTGTGTGGCGTGCCTGTTGCGATTGTTTCTACAGGGCCTGAGCGCGAAGAAACCATCGTGATTGAACATCCGTTCGCTTAAAAAATTAGGTCATGCAAACTCAGCGCTTAGCTTGGGCAATTTCAGGTTCTGGGCATTACCTACGAGAATCGCTAGACATACTTGCTACACTTGAAAATGTGGATGTTTTTTTAAGTAAAGCCGCTGCTGAAATCATTACTCAGTATGGTTTTCAAGCAAGACTCAATGCAACTAACCACCGTGTTTATCAAGATAAAACCGCCAGTAGCGTCCCTGTTGAGTTGTTCTACCAAGGTAAATATCACACCTTAGTGGTAGCACCTGCCACATCAAATACCATTGCTAAGATGGCTTATGGTTTTTCAGACTCATTAGTCACTAACCTTTATGCGCAAGCGGGTAAGACGCGTGTGCCAAGCATTGTGTTTGCCTGTGATACCGGACCTGAGCTTGAATCAGAGGCGCCTCGTGATAATCTGGTTAAAGTATATCCGCGCCAAATTGACTTAGCTAATGTGGAAAAGTTAGCTGAATTTGAGGCAACAAAAGTAGTCGCGGATATTGCTGCATTGTCAGCAGCCATTCATATGCGTTTAAATGAAATTGGTTGTTAAAGCCAAACCATGCAACCTGAAAATTTACTTTTTCTAACGGGTAAATTGGCCGAAAAAAGCTTGAATAAAGTCTTAGCCGAAGTACAGCGTAATCCTAAAGTGCCAGCATTTAAATATCGTGTTCAGCAGATAGGCGTGTCTGTCGCAGCACTGATGACCCCCAGTTTAATTGCTAACCGGATTAAAGAAACCGGTGATGCAGATAAGGTGATTTTACCAGGGCTTTGTTTGGGTGACATAAGCCCATTAGCCGCTCAGTATGGCGTACCGGTAGAGCGTGGTCCTGCAGATTTAAAAGACTTACCTCAGTACTTTGGGCAAATCGGTACGACGCCAGATTTAAGCCAGTATAGCGTACAGATTTTTGCTGAAATTGTTGATGCACCGTATTTGAACATTGCTGGCATCATTAAAAAAGCCCAGCAATATCAGGCACAAGGTGCCAATGTGATTGATTTGGGTTGTTTGCCTGCCGTTCCATTTCCACATTTGCAAGATGCGGTTAAGGCGCTCAAAGAGTTAAATTTTAAAGTGAGTGTAGATTCGCTTAGCACCGATGATTTGCTCAGCGCAGGTCACGCGGGTGCAGATTACCTGCTTAGCCTCACCGAAGAAAGCTTATGGATTGCAAGTGAGGTTGCGGCCACGCCTATTCTTATTCCATCCAAGCCACATCACTTACCCTCGCTTTATCGGGCTATTGAGACATGTTTAAAGCTAGGCAAGCCATTTATTGCCGATGCCATTTTAGACCCCATTCATTTTGGCTTGGCCAATTCTATTGTGCGCTATCAAAAGTTACGTACAAAATATCCTGACATTCAAATCATGATGGGTATAGGGAATCTGACGGAGTTGACTGATGCAGATACGACCGGTATCAATGCGCTGCTGTTTGGCATGATGAGTGAACTCGATATTAATGCTGTGTTAGCAACTTCTGTGAGCCCGCATGCGGTGAATGCGATTGCTGAAGCAGATTTAGCAAGGCGCGTCATGTTTGCCGCTAAAAACGATGATAGGTTGCCGCGCGGTTATAGTAATGGCTTGTTGGGTTTACATGATAGACGTCCATTTACTTATACCGTAGATGAAATTAAAGAAATTGCTAGCATGGTGAAAGATCCAAATTTTCG
>JAIPCR010000029.1 GCA_021738125.1 Sulfuritalea sp. | reverse complement strand
ACAATCTTTCAGATTCTGCCTCAGTTAATTTTTGTGCTTTATCTAGATACTCTTCTGAAGCCGGTTTAATTTTCATTGTAACTCCCATTTTTAAATTTATTAATTATTGATGCGTCAGTTTAACCTTTACTAAGTTTTGTTTGGGTGACATATTTGTGACAATAAATAAAAGTTATATTTGAATGCTTAAAGTGAAGCTTTAAAACTTAAATCATCACATAAGTTTCTTAATAGTTTCATAAATGACATCAATACTACGCTTAATCAATTTCCAACCGTGTAAGTTATATTTTTAGGAGAGAAGCATGATTAAAATAGCGAAAATACTGATGGAATGCTTTTGTTTAATAGCATTGATGTTTGATTCATATGTGAAGGTTTCTTTTACACACTAAAGTGCGAGTCCTTCAAGTCATTATCTGTCGTGACTAGGCCAAATAGTAGTAGTGGAACTCATGTAAAAAAAAGCCCCAACTCAAGGGGATGAGAGCTGGGGCCAAATGCCTTATTATCTAAGGCCTCCGCTCAGGGAGGAAAGGAGCGGAACGCTAACCAAATTTAAATTTGGCTACCATGGCTTTTAAGACTAATTGTTATTTAGTTTGGTTCAGATTCATTTGTAACAGTTTGTGCCACTTGAAGATCCTAACTTTACTTTAATCCCATGCGATAATAACGGCATGGGAAATCAATCTACATTACTCGTTGACCTTAATAATAAACAGCTAGAGGCAGTTACTCTGCCGCACCAGTCTGCGCTAATATTAGCCGGTGCTGGTAGTGGTAAAACACGTGTATTAACGGCTCGTATCGCTTGGTTGATTCAAACTGGGCAAGTCTCACCGACTGGCTTATTGGCAGTCACCTTCACCAATAAAGCTGCAAAAGAAATGCTCACCCGTATTACTGCTTCACTGCCTATCAATACACGTGGTATGTGGGTAGGCACCTTTCACGGGCTGTGTAATCGTCTATTGCGAGCGCATCATCGCGAAGCTGGTTTGCCAGCGAGCTTTCAAATTTTAGATATTGCTGATCAGTTATCCGTCATCAAACGTCTGATGAAACTGATGAATGTGGATGATGAGAAATACCCCCCTAAGCAAGTGCAGAACTTTATTAATGGTTGTAAGGATGAAGGTTTGCGGGCTCATGCAGTGGAAGCATACGACGCGCACTCACAAAAAATGCGTGATATTTTTGAGGAATACGATAAGCAATGTCAACGCGATGGTGTAGCCGATTTCGCCGAGCTACTGTTGCGATGTTACGAGTTGTTAGAGCGTGATGTGAATATACGTCAACATTATCAAAGCCGCTTTAAATATATCTTAGTCGATGAGTTTCAAGACACTAATCGCCTGCAATACTTATGGCTTAAATTATTGGCGGGGCAAGGTAATTGTATGTTTGCCGTGGGTGATGATGATCAATCTATCTATGGCTTTCGTGGGGCTCGCGTAGGTAATATGCGCGATTTTGAAAAAGATTTCAATATTCAGCATATTGTTAAGCTAGAAGAAAATTACCGCTCACATAGCAACATTCTAGATGCCGCCAATGCGATTATTTCGCACAATACTAATCGATTAGGCAAAAATCTTTGGACTTCAGCTGGCGCTGGCGAACCAGTGCGTGTCTACGATGCTTATAACGATACAGATGAAGCGCAATTCATCGTCGATGAAATTAAAATGTTGCATTGTGAAGGCACGTCTTTGGGTGAAATTGCGTTGTTATACCGGTCTAATGCGCAGTCACGCATTTTAGAGCACGCGCTATTCTCGGCTAATTTGCCCTATCGCGTTTATGGGGGTTTGCGCTTTTTTGAACGCGCCGAAATTAAGCATGCTTTAGCCTACATGCGCTTAATTGCTAATGCTAACGATGATACTGCGCTTTTACGTGTCATCAATTTTCCGGCACGTGGCATCGGTGCGCGTAGCCTTGAGCAATTGCAAGAAAGCGCACGAACAGAAAACTGTAGCATCTGGCAAGCCGCTATCAATAGGGTGGGTGAAGGTAAGTTAGGTGGCAAAGGTATAGAAGGCTTTGTGGCCTTGATTAGGCATATGGTTGATCACGCATACGGCATCAGCCTAGCCGAACTAACCGAATTAGCCACCACCATGTCTGGTTTAACTGCGCATTATCAGAATGATAAAGAAGGCGAAGATCGCATAGAAAACTTAAAAGAACTGGTGACGGCAGCTGTATCATTTACCAATCAAGATTTTGGTAATCACAACAATGTGGATGGTGAAACTGAACAAGATTTACTCACCCAATTTTTAAGTCATGCCAGTTTGGAGGCAGGCGAACACCAAGCCGATGTTGGCAAAGAAGCCTTACAACTGATGACGGTACATGCCTCTAAGGGCTTGGAATTTAAAGCAGTATTTATTAGTGGTTTAGAAGAAGGCCTATGCCCGCATGAGCAAAGTTTGTATGAAAACCAAGGGCTAGAAGAAGAGCGACGTTTAATGTATGTGGCTGTCACGCGCGCTCGTCAGCGTCTTTATTTAAGCCACGCACAAAGTCGCATGCTACACGGTAAAGTACGCTATGGCATACCCTCAAGATTTCTAGATGAAATCCCAGAACAATTACTTAAGCATATTAATAGCAAGCCTGTGGCCAGGTTAGGCAGTACGCGTGATTACAATGAGTTGCCCGCGATGATGAGTGCGCAGCAAAGTCATCGCCAAAAAAATGCTATGCCATGGAAAATAGGTCAGCAAGTGGATCACGCCAAATTTGGTAATGGTGTGGTCGTGAGTTACGAAGGCAATGCCAGTGATATGCGCGTACAGGTTAATTTTGGCCGCGAAGGCTTAAAGTGGTTGGCAATGGAGTTTGCCAAGTTAACGCCCATTTAACTAAAAATTAAGCTAATTAGCTGGTTCTACAATATTAAAAACATCTACATAGCTAGCATATAAGCTCGTCATCATAACTGGCACAGCAATCAGTAGGCCCAAGCCAAACGGTATAATGGCAGCAACTAAAAGCAGCATAAAAATTAAGCCATAGAGCAAAAATGGCAACATGTTTTTTAAGCATGCAACAAAGCTTAATTTCATCGCTTGTATAGCTGATAAATTATTGAGCCCAACTAATATGGGTGCATACCAGTATGCCATCAGTATCGGTACTATAAACAGCATGGCAATTAAAATTGGCATGACTATTACGTTAGCTTGTTCTGGACTCAATTCCTGCCCAGCTCTTAACATCGCGATAGTGCCGCTATCTAAGCTTAGTACTACTGATACTGCAATCATAAGCAAGCACATCATGTAAATACCCCCCACGGCAATCAGTTGTGATGTATTTTTCTTAAATCCATCAAATAGATGGTTGATTTCTAAATCTTGTTGATGAGCAAGCGCTTTGCAACCCCACATCATGCCTGCAGCAAAAACTGGTGCTAATAGTGTGCTTAGTACTGAACCTATGACTGGTACTAATGAGACAGGGATAATAATTGCCAAATAAATCACCAAAATAATAATCCACATGGCAGGGTTGGCTTTGAATAATTCAAAGCCACTAACTATCCAATCCCAGGCATTGCTGGCTGGCACTTGTCTAATTTCTATTGAGTCGTTTGATACATCTACGGTCATGATTTTTCCCTATATTACCGTTCGTAATTTAAGTATTCTTTGAAAATGATTAGGATCTTTAGCATGAGTTAGTTCACCTGCTTGTGGGTAAATTTGATCATACAAACGAGATAGCCAAAAGCGCAATGCGGCAATACGAAGCAGGCTAGGCCAAGCAACTTGTTCGGCCTCATTAAATGGTCTAACCGCTTGATAAGCGGAGAGCATTGCGTTTAATCTAGGTTCGTCTAAGCTGCCATCAGCATTGACGCACCAATCATTTACGGCAATTGCTAAGTCGTAGGCTAACACGTCGTGACAGGCATAATAAAAATCAATCAAGCCACCAACTTCATCTCCATCGAATAATACGTTATCACGGAATAAGTCGGCATGGATCACTCCCATGGGTAACTGAGAAAAATCTAATGTTGCTTGAAATGCGATTGTTTCTTTTAATAATTGCTGACCAGATTCTGGTAAAAGTGGCATTACTTGGCTGGCAGTTTTAATGCGCCAATCAGTCCCGCGTGGATTATGTGTATTGCGATGGTTAGGCTGAATATCAAAAGATAGGCTGGCGAGATGCATCTTGGCTAATACTTGACCCACTGCACTGCATTGCTTGTGATTAGGGGCTTCAACATCTTGGCCTTTTAAACAACTAATTAAAGCGGCGGGTTTACCATTAAGCATATGTAAACTAAGCCCAGCTTTATCAATAATTGGTAGTGGGCATGGAATGCCATTACTCGCTAAGTGACTCATTAAATCAATATAATAAGGTAACTCATCTAGCGTATTGTGTTCGAATAAAGTTAGTACATACTTATTTTGGCTGGTGGTAACGAAATAATTGGTATTGGTAATGCCCGAAGAAATACCTTTTAATTCAACAAGTTCACCTATGTCGTAATCTTTAAGCCATGATTCTAATTGTTGGGTGCTGACTGAAGTAAATACTGACATAGGTGTTGAGTATATAAAGTTTTAATGTGGGTGTTAATGGCTTATTGTAATAAATAAAGAGGGTGATACACCCTCTTTTTCTTATTAAACGAGGCATTCATTAGAATCTGAACACAGTCCATTTTGGAATGCTTAAAGGCTGGACAGGCCCATCCATTAGCCATCCGCCGTTTTGATCTTCTTTGTGCATGTAATAAGGTACGCCATGCGCTGGCGTTATTTTCATCATATAGAGCTGACCGCCGATACGATATTCTTCTATCGTGTCGCCATTCTTTTTAACAATGGTAATTTGCGGCTCATCTGCATTCTCATCATTACTAATGGTTGGCGGTGGGATTTCTTCTAGCGGTTGTAAATCCGCTGGTAATGGTAGAGGCTTAGGCGCGTCTGCTGCGGCGGCTAGTGGTAATTGAATAGCAATTAGCGCTAGCAACATTGCTAAATGATTATAAATTTTTCGCATCACAGGCACTCGCTCTCTAAAATTTAATTTGATACATTTGAATTGCTATTTATTTTAACAAATTACCTACACATATACTTGAATTTCATTATAAATAAAGCTGAACGCGCTCTTCCTCAGCTGATAACTTGAATCCTCGAGCTTCATAATGTTTGAATATCGCCTCTACAATCTTGGCTGGCTCATCAATAATTTGAATTAAATCTAAATCTTCTACAGAAATCATTTTTTCTTCAACTAAAGTTGTTTTAATCCAATCAATCAAGCCACTCCAAAAATGGCTACACACTAAAATAATCGGGATTTTTAAGGTTTTACCCGTTTGCACCAATGTTACGGCTTCCATAACTTCATCTAATGTGCCAAAACCACCAGGCATGACAACATAGGCGCTGGCGTATTTTACAAACATGACTTTACGCATAAAGAAATGTTTAAAGTTTTGGCTAATATCTTGGTAGGGATTGCGTGTTTGTTCATGCGGAAGTTCTATATTCAAACCAATACTTGGAGATGATCCAGGGAAAGCACCTTTATTAGCGGCTTCCATAATGCCAGGCCCACCCCCTGAAATCACACTAAAGCCGGAATCACTTAACAGTCTTGCAACTTCTTCTGTTAGCTTATAATACGGGTGGTCTACTGGTGTACGTGCACTACCAAAAATAGAAACGGCGGGAGTGATTTCTTTAAGTCGCTCGGTAGCCTCGACAAATTCTGCCATAATCTCAAACGCACGCCACGATTCTTGTCCCGTTTGGTGCATGCCCTGTATATCTGGGTCTGTGATTTTTGGAAGCTTGGGCAGTTTTTTAGTATCAGTCATTATTCAGGCACCTAAAGAAATAATTGAAAGCATTACTTTATGAAAACATTGTTATTAGTTGATGGATCATCCTACTTGTACCGCGCCTTTCATGCTATGCCTGACTTAAGAAATAGTCAAAATGAACCGACTGGTGCGATACAAGGTGTACTTAACATGCTACGTCGTTTACATAAAGATTATCCCTCAGATTATAGCGCTTGTGTTTTTGATGCAAAAGGCAAAACTTTTCGCGATGATATTTATGCTGAATATAAAGCGAATCGTGCTTCTATGCCGGATGATTTGCGTGCTCAAATAGAACCCCTGCATCAGGCGATTAAAGCCATGGGCTGGCCTTTGATTATGGAAAGTGGTGTAGAGGCTGATGATGTTATTGGCGCATTAGCCAAGCAGGCTGAACGAGAAGGCGTGCAGGTGATTATTTCTACAGGTGATAAAGATATTTCACAACTAGTTAATGAACATATCACTGTGGTCAACACCATGCGCGACGCTTTCAGAAGAGTTGATGATGTACTTGACATTGCAGGCGTAGAAAAGAAATTTGGCATACCACCAAGCCTGATGGTGGATTACCTAGTTTTAATTGGCGACACTTCTGACAACGTACCTGGGGTGGAAAAAGTTGGCCCAAAAACTGCTGTTAAATGGCTAAAAGAATATGGTTCATTAGAAGATATTGTAGTGAATGCCGATAAAATTACTGGTGTGGTGGGTGAGAATTTACGCAAAGCCCTGCCGTGGCTCCCCACTGCACGCGAGTTGATTACGATACGTTGCGATGTGGGCATTCAAGAAAATCTTAGCGATCTAGCACCGCAAACAATCAACAAAGCTAAGTTGGCGGAGTTGTTTGAACGCTTTGAGTTTAAAAGTTGGCGGCGTGAGCTTGATGGTATGCAGGATAATCAGCCCGCCGTGTCAGTTCGTGGAGTAGTAGCGCCACAAAGCCAAACCACTGATATGTTTGCCGTCGCTCAACACCAGCCCAATATGAGTCGTCAGTATCAAACCATTTTAAGTCATGAACAATTAGATGACTGGTTAGCCAAACTTAAAGCAGCTGAACTTGTTTGCTTTGATACCGAAACCACCTCACTCGATCCGATGACGGCTAAAATTGTCGGTATGTCATTCAGTATTGAGGCGGGTATTGCAGCCTATTTGCCACTTAAGCATGATTATTTTGATGCGCCAGAACAACTTAATTTTTCCGAATGTTTGGCTAAAATTAAGCCTATTTTAGAAAATTCAGACATCAAAAAAGTAGGGCAAAACCTTAAATATGATCAACATGTACTGGCTAATCATGGCATCGCATTAAATGGTATTGCTCATGATACTTTACTGCAATCTTATGTGTTTGAATCGCATAAAACTCATGGTATGGATGCCTTAAGTGAGCGACATTTGGGTTTCAAAACTATCACCTTTGAAGAGGTTGCAGGGAAGGGCGCTAAACAAGTCACATTTAACCAAGTGACGGTAGAAACAGCTGCCGAATACGCTGCAGAAGATGCGGATATCACCTTGCAATTGCATCAAGCGATGTATCCACAAATTGCCTCTGACAGCAAGCTCGACTTCATCTATCGCCAAATTGAAATGCCTAGTTCACAAGCGTTATTTACTATTGAGCGCAATGGCGTGCTCATTGATAGAGCGATGCTTAATATACAAAGCAATGAGATAGGTGCAAAATTAGTTGCGCTAGAAAACCAAGCTTACGAGCTCGCAGGTCAGCCGTTTAATTTAGCTTCGCCCAAACAATTACAAGAAATTTTATTTGATAAGCTGGGTATCAAGCCTACTAAAAAAACACCATCTGGCGCACCTTCTACTGATGAAGACGTGTTGCAAGAATTGGCCTTAGACCACCCACTCCCTAAAGTGCTATTAGATTATCGTGGTTTGGCTAAACTGAAATCAACCTATACTGATAAATTACCGCGCATGATCAATGCTAGTACTGGCCGTGTACATACCAGCTACAATCAAGCGGTAGCCATTACTGGGCGATTAGCAAGCTCGGATCCTAACTTGCAAAATATTCCGGTACGCTCAGTCGAAGGGCGCCGTATTCGAGAGGCTTTTATTGCGCCAGCAGGTAGCGTTATTGTCTCTGCAGATTATTCGCAAATTGAGTTGCGCATTATGGCGCATCTATCGCAAGATGAGGGCATGCTAAAAGCGTTTGCTAATAATGAAGATATTCATCGTCACACTGCGGCTGAAATTTTTGGTGTGGACCCAGCAACGGTTGATAGCGAACAACGCCGTTATGCCAAAGTGATTAACTTCGGTTTAATTTATGGCATGAGCGCTTTTGGTTTAGCGCAAAACTTAAATATCGAGCGCAGCGCAGCGCAAAGCTATATTGAACGTTACTTTACTCGCTACCCTGGTGTGCGTGAGTATATGCAAAATACCCGTGAGATTGCCAAACAAAAAGGTTATGTGGAAACCTATTTTGGACGAAGATTATGGGTGCCGGAAATCAATAGTCCTAATGGTATGAGGCGTGCTGGAGCAGAGCGTGCTGCGATTAACGCACCTATGCAAGGCACGGCAGCTGACTTAATCAAACTAGCGATGATTGCAGTAGATCAATGGATTAAAGACGAGAAATTACAAAGCAAACTTATTATGCAAGTTCACGATGAGTTGGTGCTAGAAGTACCTGATAATGAATTATATTTGGTTAAAACCAAGCTTGCGCAACTTATGCAAAGTGTCGCTAAATTAGATGTGCCGCTGTTAGCTGAGGTTGGAGTAGGCAATAACTGGGAAAGTGCTCATTAGCCTATTTGGTTTATATTGAGTAATCAATATAAACAGTTGCATAGGGGCTAAATTGTTTTAGAATATGGGCTTGATAAAAAGTCACAAAATACCGCGTAATCCATGACCACCAATATCGTAGAAATTGATCAATTATCCTTTGGATATAAAGGGCGTTTGCTGCATCAAGGCATCAATATGGTGTTTCCACGTGGTAAAGTGGTGGCAATTATGGGTGGTAGTGGTAGTGGTAAAACTACTTTACTACGCCTAATTGGCGGGCAGATTAAACCGAGTAAAGGCGAAGTGCGAGTTGCTGGCGAAGTGGTCCACCAACAAGACCGCGATGGTATTTACAAATTGCGCCGAAAAATGGGCATGTTGTTTCAACATGGGGCGTTGTTTACCGATTTAAGTGTATTCGACAATGTCGCTTTTCCTATGCGTGAATTAACGGATTTGCCTGAATCTATGATTAGAGATTTGGTTTTAATGAAGTTGAATGCTGTCGGCTTACGAGGCGCACACCAGTTTATGCCAACCGAGCTTTCTGGGGGGATGGCAAGACGAGTAGCCTTAGCCCGTGCGATTGCTTTAGATCCTGAAATCATCATGTATGACGAACCGTTTGCAGGGCTAGATCCCATTTCAATGGGGGTGATTTGCGGTTTAATTCGTAGTCTCAATGATGCATTAGGAGCCACTTCAATTATCGTTTCACATGATGTTAAAGAAACTTTCTTAATTGCAGATTATGTTTATTTTGTGGCGGACGGTGTCGTCGCCGCAGAGGGAACACCTAATGATTTGATGCAGTCTACATTGCCATTTGTACATCAATTTGTCCATGGTGAGAAAGATGGCCCTGTGCCATTTCATTATCCTGCCGCTAATTATCAATCAGAATTATTGTCACAACAGGTTGATTAACACGAATGATGCAATCAAATCTACTCACTATCATTGCTAATAAATTACGAGGTGTTGGTCACCGTATGATTGAGCGCACTTGGCGCTTGGGCGTAGGTGCTAGGCTTTTTGGTTTGGCGATTGTTTATTCGGGAGAGAGTTTTAAGCGATTTAATTTAACCTTGCGTGAAATTTATTTTACCGGGGTAATGTCGCTGTTGATTATTGTGGTTTCGGCATTTTTTGTAGGTATGGTGCTTGCCTTGCAGGGCTATAATACTTTACAAAAATATGGTTCATCAGAGGCGATTGGTGTGTTGGTTGCGTTGGCATTGGTGCGTGAACTAGGCCCTGTAGTTACTGCTTTGCTCTTTGCTGGGCGAGCAGGCACGGCAATTACTGCTGAAATAGGCTTAATGAAAGCAACTGAGCAACTCTCAGCAATGGAAATGATGGCAGTTAATCCGATTGCTAGAGTAATCGCACCACGATTTTGGGCAGGTGTAATTTCTATGCCTATATTGGCCACTATTTTTTCCATGGTCGGTATTTTAGGCGGCTATTTAGTAGCAGTGCCGCTTATCGGTGTGGATGATGGGGCATTTTGGTCACAAATGCAGGCCAATGTAGACTTTAGGTTGGATATTGTGAATGGCTTAATCAAAAGTTTGGTATTTGGTGTTGCTTGTACCATGATTGCTTTATTTGAGGGCTTTGATGCACCACCAACGGCGGAAGGCGTAAGCCGTGCAACAACGCGTACAGTGGTTATTTCATCTTTGACTGTATTGGCTTTAGATTTCGTGTTAACGTCATTTATGATGGTTGTATAACGCATTTGCTGTAATTAATATGCGTATGTTATTTGAGGGGAATGTCAGTGGATAGAACAACGATAGATTTATGGGTGGGTGTGTTTGTAGCGCTTGGCTTTGCCGCATTGCTTGGGCTTGCTATGAAAGTCGGGAATTTAACCTCTAGCAAAATCGGTGCGACCTATAGCGTTACTGCTGCTTTTGAAAATGTCGGCAGTTTAAAGCCTAACGCACCAGTAAAAAGTGCTGGTGTAGTGGTTGGTCGAGTGGATAATATTGTTTTTAATGGCGCTAATTATGAAGCGGTTGTGACCATTAAAATAGATAAACGCTATGCTTTTCCTACCGATACATTTGCCAATATTTATACAGCGGGTTTACTAGGTGAGCAATATGTTGGGCTTGAGGCTGGCGGTGACGAAGTGGTGTTGAAAAATGGTGATAAAATCGCAAAAACACAAGATGCAATCGTATTAGAAAAAATGATTAGTCAGTTTTTATTTAGTAAAGCGTCAGAAACAGATGCTAAGTCAGCCACAACCCCAGCATCACCAGTTGCTGCAGATAGCGCTTTAAATAATAATTTAAAAGGTGCAAAGTCAACCGAACTAGGTGATCCGCCGTTTTAGCGCTTATGGTGTAAGTTTAATTGAAATGATTTTTGAATCAAAAAAAGGATTTAAATGAAGTTATTTGTAAAATTTTTAGTGGCTTTTGGCTTTTTTCTGAGCTTGTTAGCTGGGGGTGTAGCCAATGCAGAGATGGCGCCAGATGTATTGGTTAAACAAACGGCAGATGATGTATTAACAATTATCAAAAATGACAAAGAAATCCAGGCTGGAAACCAGCAAAAATTACATGGGGTAATTGAAGAGAAAATTTTACCTAATTTTGATTTTGATCGTGTTTGCCGTATGGTGCTTGGCAAAAACTGGAAAACTGCGACACCAGAACAACAGGCAATCTTTCAAAAAGAATTTCGTAGTTTGTTGCTACGTACTTATTCAAGCGCACTTAGTAAATATAAAGATCAGGTGATTGAATATAAGCCTATGCGCTATGTGGCTG
This sequence comes from Sulfuritalea sp., assembly GCA_021738125.1. GTDB lineage: Bacteria > Pseudomonadota > Gammaproteobacteria > Burkholderiales > Methylophilaceae > Methylotenera. Next base: position 7,924 of record JAIPCR010000029.1, on the reverse strand, counting down.
ATGAAAAAAATGTCAGTGTTAAAACGTTAATTTTACAACCAGGTGGTCAGCCTATAGCGGTAGATTACAGTTTAGTCAAAGGCTCAGCAGGCTGGAAAGTCTATGACATCGTCATTGAAAACGTAAGTTTAGTGACTAATTATCGTAGCCAATTTAGCAACGAAATTCGCCAAAATGGATTGGATAGTTTGAATAAAAAATTAACAGATAAAAACTTAATAGCAGGCCATAAATAGTAGATTAATTTTTAAAATGGCCAACACTACATCTGCGAATATTGTTCAGGAAAAAAATAAATGGCACATCTCAGGCGATGTGTTGATGGACAATGCGAACTTAATTATGCTTAAAAGCGAAACATTATCTATGAGTGATGGGTTTGTTGTCGATTTCGCAGAAGTGACTAAAGTTGACACTGCCGCACTGAGCTTGATAATGGAATGGCAGCGCCGTGCTTTTGCTGCTACTTACAAAGTAAGCTTTGCTAATTTACCACTGAATTTAAGTCGTCTGTTAGCACTCTATGGTGTTGCGGAATTTGTCCCTTTAGGGGGGATTTAGCGAATTTTTTGTATTAATTTTGCTTCAGTAGCTATTTTTGGTTGTAATCCATATAGAAGTAAACCCTAACGGCTTGTTTAAGAACAAGCCGTATTTCATTTAACGTCAGTGCCATTTAAAACAAGGCTAAATTTTCTAGAACACCATGATACCTGCAATTAAAATCAATGATATACATAAGTATTTTGGTGGTCTGCATGCACTTAAGGGGATTGACTTAACCATAGAGCAAGGCGAATTTTTTGCATTGCTTGGCCCCAATGGTGCTGGTAAATCTACACTAATTAGCATTTTAGCTGGCTTAATTAAACCTAGTGCAGGTAATGTATCTGTGATGGGTTTCGATGTGGTCAATCAGTACCAGCAAGCTCGGCAATTATTGGGTATCGTCCCGCAAGAGCTTGTGTTTGATCCATTCTTTAATGTCCGAGAAATGCTGCGATTTCAGGCTGGATACTTTGGCCGCGGGCCAGAAAATGATGATTGGGTAGATGAAATATTGGAAGGTTTAGGGCTTGCAGATAAAGCACATACCAATATGCGTAAGCTTTCTGGCGGTATGAAGCGTAGAGCGCTTATCGCTCAGGCTTTGGCGCATAAGCCGCCTGTTATTGTTTTGGATGAACCAACTGCTGGCGTAGATGTTGAGTTGCGCCAAATGTTGTGGGAGTTTATTAAAAAGCTTAACCGAGACGGCCATACGATTATTTTGACTACGCATTATTTAGAGGAAGCTGAAACCTTGTGTAGTCGAGTGGGTATGATGAAGCAAGGGGAAATTGTAGCCTTAGATAGTACCGCCAATTTGCTCAATAAATTTGCAGCTAAAAAATTGTGTTTAACTTTAGGTGAGGTTGCTTTGCCTGCAAAGATAAAAGGCATGTTACGTAGCCAAGAAAAAGGAGTTTTCACCTTTGCTTTAACCGATATGACACAAATAGAATTGGTTTTATCTGCTTTACGAACTGCTAATATTAAAGTGATAGATATGCAATTAAACGAGGCAGATCTAGAAGATGTATTTTTGTCATTGGTAGGTCAACAATAATGCCCAAAGCTTATGAAATAAATTTTATTAAAATAAGTCCAAGATTTCGTGGTCCTTGGACCTTGTTAAAAAAAGAAATGTTACGTTTTTGGCGTGTAGGATTTCAAACAGTGGCGGCACCAGTCATCACAGCGCTACTTTATTTGCTAATTTTTTCACATGTATTGGCTGGGCATGTCCAAGTTTATCAAGATGTACCTTATACGGCTTTTTTGATACCTGGTCTTATCATGATGTCGGTATTGCAAAATGCTTTTGCCAACAGCTCTTCTAGCTTAATTCAATCTAAAGTTATGGGTAATCTGATTTTTGTATTGTTAACGCCACTGACGCATTTTGAATTTTTCTTTGCATTTTTATGCGCTGCCATTATTCGCGGGTTAGTTGTAGGGCTATGCATTTATTTAGTGGCGATGTGGGTTGTGGATTTGCATGTGATTCATCCTTGGATGATTATTGCTTTTGCTTTATTGGGTAGTGCCTTATTGGGTACATTTGGCATTATTGCAGGAATATGGGCTGACCGGTTTGACCAGATGGCAGTATTCCAAAACTTTATTATTATGCCTTTGTCCTTTTTATCAGGCGTATTTTATTCCATCCATTCGCTACCACCTTTTTGGCAAAAAATTTCGCAGATTAATCCATTCTTCTACATGATAGATGGGTTTAGATATGGCTTTTTTGGTCAAGGGGACATTTCACCATGGATTAGTTTGTCTATTGTGGGAACGTCTTTCTTAGTGTTAGCAATGATTACACTAAAAATGTTAAAATCTGGATATAAATTAAGAGCGTAAGCTTATGTGTCAAATTAAAAAGGTGATGTAAAAGTGTTAAGTGCGCAACAATTACAGCTATATATTACACAGCACTTGGCATGCGAATACATTCAGGTGTTGGGCGATGACGGTACTCATTTCGAAGCTGTGATTGTAAGTACGGCTTTTGTTGGAAAAACAATGATCCAACAGCATCAGCAGGTATATACAGCGTTAGGCGATAGAATGCGCTCAGAAATTCATGCGCTATCAATGAAAACTTATACCCCAGAACAATGGGCTAACAAGGCTTAGCCTCACATTTAACAACAATAAATTTAAGTAAAAAAATTAAGCAATGGAGATTTAAATGGAAGCGCAAGCAAAAATTAAACAGACGGTGACCACTAACCCAGTTGTGCTTTACATGAAGGGAAGTCCAAAGTTTCCGCAATGTGGATTTTCTAACATGGCGACACAAATATTAGAGGCTTGTCATGCAAAGTATATTGCGGTGGATGTGCTGGCTGACCAAGCCATACGAGAAGGCATCAAAATCTATGCTAATTGGCCTACTATCCCTCAACTTTACATTAATGGTGAGTTTGTAGGGGGCTCGGATATTATGCGTGCGATGTATGAAAATGGTGAGTTGCAAACTATGTTAGATGCGGCTAAGTAATTGGACAAGCTAATCATACAAGGCGGTAACCGCCTCAATGGTGAAGTCACCATTTCTGGCGCAAAAAATGCGGCTTTGCCGATTTTATGTGCGTCTCTATTGGCTGAAACGCCACTTAAACTTAGCGGTGTTGCAGCTTTAAAAGATATTGATACGACAATTAAATTGCTGGGTATCATGGGTGTAAAGATTGCTCGCAATGGCAGTGAAGTGAGTTTGGACGCTAGTGAAGTGGCTTCTTTTGAAGCTACCTATGAAATGGTTAAAACTATGCGTGCCTCCATTTTAGTATTGGGCCCACTGTTAGCACGTTTTGGTACGGCACGCGTATCACTGCCAGGTGGTTGTGCAATTGGTTCACGTCCAGTGGACTTGCACATCAAAGGTCTGCAAGCCATGGGCGCTGCAATACATATCACGCATGGATATATTCAAGCCAGCACCTTACACTTGCCAAATCGGCGTTTGCAAGGTGCACGTTATTACATGGATTTAGTGACGGTCACGGGAACAGAAAATCTAATGATGGCTGCTGCGCTGGCTGAAGGCACAACCGTATTGGAAAATGCAGCAAAAGAGCCAGAAGTAGTTGATTTGGCAGAGATGCTCATTAAAATGGGCGCAAATATCTCTGGCGCTGGTACTGATGTTATTACGATTGTCGGTGTAGATAAACTTAACGGCACAACACATAATATTGTGTGCGATCGCATTGAAGCTGGCACTTATATGGTAGCGGTAGCGATGACCGGTGGTGAGGTTAAGTTACTTAATGCCCGTGCTGATTTGCTAGATGCGGTTATTGAAAAATTGCGCGAAGCAGGTGCTACAGTGACGAGTCATCAGAATAGTATTACCGTGAAAAGTGATGGAAAACTTAAAGCGGTGAATATTCGTACGGCACCACATCCGGCTTTCCCAACTGATATGCAAGCCCAATTTATGGCGCTTAACACTGTGGCTGAAGGTGTGGCAAAAGTGACTGAAACAATATTTGAGAACCGTTTTATGCACGTGCAAGAGATGCAGCGCATGGGGGCAGATATCAGTATTGATGGTAATACAGCATTAGTTAAAGGGATTGAATTCTTAGACGGTGCAACCGTAATGGCAACTGACTTACGTGCATCAGCAAGCTTGGTCTTAGCTGGATTAGTTGCGCGTGGCGAAACTGTCATTGAACGTATCTATCATTTAGATCGTGGTTATGAGCACTTAGAGTCAAAATTAAATGCACTAGGTGCAAATGTGAGACGAGTTTAAAAATGATTACTATCGCATTATCAAAAGGTCGCATATTTGAGGAAACTACGCCGCTATTGGCAGCGGCGGGGATTCGTGCGCTGGAAGATCCTGAATCTTCACGTAAGCTTATATTGGCAACTAATCGCGAAGATGTGCGATTGATTATTGTGCGAGCTTCAGATGTGCCTACCTACGTGCAATATGGTGCGGCTGATTTAGGGATAGCGGGTAAAGATGTATTGGATGAGCATGGTGGCGATGGTCTTTATCAGCCAATTGATTTGCAAATTGCCAAATGTAAAATGATGGTCGCAGTACGAGAAGATTTTGACTATTTTGCATCTATCCGCAGTGGCGCTCGTTTAAAAGTAGTGACTAAATATGTTAAAACGGCACGCGAACATTTTGCTGCCAAGGGTATGCATGTAGATTTAATCAAACTATACGGTTCTATGGAGCTAGGTCCTTTGGTTGGCTTGGCTGATGTGATTGTTGATTTAGTGAGCACAGGCGGAACTTTACGTGCTAATAAACTCAAGGCGGTAGAAGAAGTGGGTGATATTAGTTCGCGTTTGGTGGTGAACCAAGCTTCACTCAAGTTAAATCGAGAAAAAATTCAGCCAATAATGGATGCTTTTTTAAGTGCAATTGCATCCAATAAATAATTCAAAAATAAGTAATTTAAGATTATTAGGTTTAAAAGTATGACGATAAATATTAGACGATTTTCTACTACGGATATAGATTTTGACGAGAATTTGAAAGCTTTGCTTGCTTTTGAAACGGCACAAGACGATAGCATAGATGAAGTTGTAGCGAGTATTCTGAAAGATGTAAAAAAACGTGGTGATGCCGCTGTCTTGGAATACACCAACCGTTTTGATAAGACTGGTGCAGTCAGTATAGCTGAACTTGAAATTACTAAAGAAGAGTTGCATGCTGCTTTGAATGATCTGCCAAAGGATCAGCATGAGGCGTTAAAAGTGGCAGCGGATAGAGTGAGAATTTATCACGAGAAACAGCTGATGAGTTCTTGGAGTTATACTGAAGCAGACGGTACGCTACTTGGTCAACAAGTAACTTCGCTTGACCGTGTGGGCTTGTACGTCCCAGGGGGCAAAGCTGCATACCCATCTTCGGTATTAATGAATGCGATTCCTGCTAAGGTGGCCGGCGTTAAAGAGCTGATTATGGTGGTACCTACACCCAATGGTGAAAGAAATCAGTTGGTATTGGCTGCGGCGGCAATTTCTGGTGTTGACCGCGTTTTTTGCATAGGTGGTGCCCAAGGGGTGGGTGCACTGGCTTATGGTACTGAAACTGTTCCGCAGGTAGATAAAGTAGTGGGGCCAGGTAATGCATATGTGGCTGCTGCAAAGCGACGTGTATTTGGTGTGGTTGGTATTGATATGGTAGCGGGGCCATCTGAGATTTTAGTGATATGTGATGGAAAAACTAATCCGGATTGGGTTGCAATGGATTTGTTTAGTCAGGCAGAGCATGACGAATTGGCGCAGGCCATTTTATTAAGTCCGGATGCTAATTTTTTAGACAAAGTCAGCTCGAGTATTCAAAAATTAGTAGCAGAAATGCCACGCAAAGACATTATCAGAAAGTCGCTAACAGATCGTGGTGCGCTGATTCAAGTACGTGACTTAGCCGAAGCTGCTGAGATTTGTAATTACATTGCCCCTGAACACTTGGAGTTATCTATGGATGATCCTCTGGCGTTTAGCAAAACGATTAAACATGCAGGTGCTATTTTTATGGGTAGGAATACTTGTGAAGCTCTAGGCGATTACTGTGCTGGGCCTAATCATGTCTTGCCAACGTCGCGAACGGCACGTTTTTCATCACCATTAGGTGTTTATGATTTTCAAAAACGATCAAGCTTGATTATGGTGTCAGAACAAGGCGCTCAAACACTAGGGAAAGTTGCTGCAACTTTGGCTTACGGTGAAGGCTTGCAGGCACATGCCAGATCCGCTGAATTTAGGTTAAAAAGCTAATAGAAAATGAGTAAATTTTGGAGTGATGTAGTACATAAACTTACACCTTATGTCCCAGGTGAGCAGCCAAAGTTAGATGATTTAGTTAAGCTAAATACCAATGAAAATCCTTATGGCCCTAGCCCTAAGGTAATTGAAGCACTCAAGCTTGAAGCGGCTGACTCTTTACGTTTATACCCAGACCCCAATTCGGATAAGCTTAAGGCGACAATTGCAAATACTTACGGCTTAAAATCTAATCAAGTATTTGTCGGAAATGGATCTGATGAAGTCTTGGCACACGTGTTCCAAGCACTGCTAAAACATAGTAGACCTTTGTTGTTTCCGGATATTACTTATAGTTTTTATCCGGTATATTGTGGTTTGTATGACATTGAGTATCAAACAATCCCATTAGCAGAAGATTTTACTATCAGTGTGGAGGATTATGATTTACCTAATGGTGGCATTATATTCCCTAACCCCAATGCCCCAACTGGCATACCGCTAGCGTTGGATAAAATTGAAAAGTTATTAAAAATAAATACTCAATCAGTAGTGGTGGTCGATGAAGCTTATGTTGATTTCGGTACAGACTCTGCGGTCAATTTAATTAATACTTATCCCAATTTATTGGTGACTCATACCTTATCTAAAGCACGGTCTTTAGCTGGGCTAAGGGTTGGCTACGCATTAGGGGCTACAGATTTAATAGAAGCATTGACTCGAGTCAAAGATAGCTTTAATTCTTATCCAATCGATAGATTTGCATCTGCAGGCGCTATTGCGGCGATGCAAGATGAAGCATACTTTCAGTCTACATGTGGCAAGGTTGTAGCAACACGTAAATCGCTAGTTAAAGATTTGATAGATCTGGGTTTTAAGGTGCTACCCTCAGGTGCAAACTTTATTTTTGCAAAACATCAAGTTAAAGATGGTGCAGAATTAACGGCGTTTCTAAGACGAAAAAATATCATTGTCCGTCATTTTAAGTTGCCAAGTCGCATAGCTCCCTATATAAGAATTACAATTGGTACTGATGAACAATCAAAAAAACTTATTAACGCTCTTTCTGAGTTCTTAATAGATGTCTAGCAAATCTTTGATGAAATCCGCAATAAATTTATATAGTTGTATAAAATATAGCGAATAATTTCAAATTAACAAAAAAATTATTAATTTCACATTAACTGCGTGTTATTATCGCGAAATGTGTGTTTTCTGCACAAAAAATTATTCAATTCGTATTTTTAATCTTAAGTAAATCTAAATTAGATTTACTTTTTAGTTGGAGGATGTAGCATGGCACAAACCCAAATGGCATTAGACTCATTAGATTTTGACGGTACCGTCGCTTTAGCAACTAAAGTTGCTCCACATGTAGATATCTTAGAAATTGGTACACCTTGCATTAAGCATAACGGTATCAAATTACTTGAAGTCTTACGTGCTAAATTCCCAAACAACAAAATTTTAGTTGATTTGAAAACAGCGGATGCCGGTTTCTACGAAGCTGAGCCATTCTTTAAAGCTGGTGCTGATATTGTTACAGTATTAGGTGTTTCTGATATCGGTACTATCAAAGGTGTAATCGATGTTGCTAACAAATACGGTAAAAAAGCACAAGTTGACTTGATCA
>JAIPCR010000028.1 GCA_021738125.1 Sulfuritalea sp. | reverse complement strand
ATCTATGGGCTTAATTAATAAATTTATTAATTTAATTTCACTTTAGTTGATATAAGTCATTGTGCTTTGCATTCACAGGTATAGAGTGGACTTATAGGAGAGGAGAATATGATGATAAATATACAGAATCTAAAGTGTAAATTGCTAAGCTTTTTTGCTAATAGTAACGATATTGCGGATGAAGTAAAGCCATGCATGACAGCGAGCGACTGTATTTGTGGTATGCAAGAGAATGAGCGCATAAAGCTGATTGCCATTGGTGCATATTTGTTAGCTGAGAAGAGAAACTTTGCTCCTGGTCACGAAGATGAAGACTGGCTAGCTGCAGAAGATTCGGTTAATAAATGTATGTATTAAATAAGCTGTCAAAACTATATATAAGTTTTTGTTTTTCCCATTACCTCATCGTAAATTATTGAGCGTAACTTTCACTATTAATGATGATGGTAATTCTTGTTTTACATAAAAAAGGAGTTTGTATGAAAATGTTTAAAGTTATTTTATTAGGTGTTATGGTTGTTATGTTTAGTAGTGTTTCATTGGCTAAAAATGGCGGGAATAAAGGCGGTGGGCAAAGTGCTAAATCTAGTCAAGGCGCCAGTGGTCAAGCGAGCAAATCAGGTCAGCCTGCAGACAAGGGTCAAGGCAATCCTGATAATGTGAAGCCAGAAAACGGTGATAAGACGCGCGATCAAACGCGTGACCCTGCAACCGATCAAACAGGTACTAAAAAGCAGGATAGAGATCGTATACACACGCCAGGCACTGGTACGGCAACACCTACTGCGGTTCCAGCTACCAACTAAATGAATGGTCAATTAGATTATTCTTAACAATCGCAGTAAAAAAGGCTTAGTTAACTCTAAGTCTTTTTATGTTTTCCCAAAGGAGTAGCAAAATGATGAAAAGAACATTAGTAATGTCAGTATTAACGAGTGGCCTGCTATTGGCAGCCAGTTCAAGTTACGCTACTGATGAAATGACTACACAAGAACCAGTAAAAGTGCAGTTGCAGACAAAAGATCAAGTACAGAAAAAAGAACAGATCTATGGTAGTCAGATGATGACTTCACAGGAGCGGGTCGAGCAACGTAAGAAAATGCGGGCTGCTAAGACAACAGAAGATCGCGAAAGAATACGTGCAGAACACCATGAAGCCATGAAAATGAGAGCTCAAGAACGTGGTGTTACCCTACCAGACACACCGCCTGACGGAGGCATGGGAATGGGTGCAGGGAGTGGCAGTGGGCGAAATGGCGGCAAATAATTTATAAGCTTGGCCAAGCTTTAATTCAACGAAAATTAGACACATTAAAAATGTTGAGTGGCGTGAGCTGTTGAAAAAGTAAATCAGAGCGCAACATACTTTTATACATACGATTAAGGTAATTTATGTACTACATAGTTGAGACCAAAAAATCATTCAATCAAGCCGTTACAGACCTTGAGTTAGCCGTTATTCGCAATGGCTTTGGGGTGCTACATGTGCATGATTTAGCAACAACACTTCGCGCTAAAGGTATTTCCTTTATTGAAGAATGTAAGATTTTTGAGGTGTGCAATCCGATACAAGCGGCAAAAGTTTTATCCACCGATATGCGCCTAAACATGGCTTTACCATGTCGTATATCGGTGTTTACAGAAAATGGAAAAACTAAAATTGGTCTAATTAAGCCTGCAAAAATGCTTTCCGCACTATCAAAAGATCTTACGTTAGCTGAAATTGCAAAAGAGGTTGAAGCGTCTACCATTAAGATGGTTGATGAAGCTCAATAAATCAATGGAGATAAATTGAAGCATTGGTTTGCAATAATAGCGTTAATCGCATCAACATCTTCGCATGCAGAAAATTCAACTATATTTTCTGACGTGCAAGATTCTTTGTCTCAAACATGGCAATCCAATGATTATGAGCTTTATATCCCGGTCAATACTTGGCACAATCGCAGTTACTATACTGATGAAAAAATCGCCAGTTACAACGAGCAGCCTTGGGGTTTAGGGGCTGGTAAATATAGATTAGATGCAGATGGTAATTGGCACAGCCTATACGCAATGGCTTTTTTGGACTCACATAGCAAAATAGAACCTATAGTAGGTTATGGCTTTCAAAAAATATGGAGGCCTACAGATGTTATTCGCTTAGGTTTAGGCTACACAGTTGGCATTACATTGCGCGAAGATTCAAATTATGTATTACCTCTTCCTGTGGTTGCACCCTTATTCTCCATAGGCTACAAAGATCTATCCGTGCAATCAACTTATATCCTTGGTGGCGAAGGCCATGGCAATATATTATTTACGTGGTTACGTTGGCGACTTGAGTAAAGTGGTCTGGTAAAATTTTGGACGTTAAATTTTTGACAGTCGGCTTCTGACCCTTAATTGTCATTAAGCGCACGAATAATGCTAACAATGGATAGATAAATACCTAGAGTTTAATAAATCAAAACTTATCGCTTTATTTTGTTAAAATAGCCTTGTAAATTAAATCACTGCAGACTATTTTGACTACCATTAAACTCAAGAAAAAACCTGACGACACTCAAGCTAAAGCTACTAAAGCGCCTATCCGTCGTAGCAATGCTATTCAGCGCGATCGCTCTGTGGCATTACCTAAAGCAAGTACACTAGTTAAAGCAGAACAGCCGGCCATTGAAGCACCCACCAAAACCGGGCAACGCAATCATCGCTTTGATGGTAAGGCACACGGCAGTCCTTATAACGATGAGGTGGCAATTGCGGCGAAACAACCCAAGCCTGCAGGCATAGATACACGCACGACACCTCGCCCTGATAAAAACGAACCACAATATCGCCAAGCACCTCGTCGAGGCGGCAAGGTGAGAGATGGCTATGATTCAATTAATACGCCACAATATGGCTCGGCAGCGAAAGCTGCCTATAAATCTACCGCCATTAGTACTGATTTACCTAGGCTTTCTAAAGTAATGGCAGAGCGTGGCCTTTGTTCACGGCGCGAAGCTGATGAATGGATTATGAATAGCTGGGTCATGGTAGATGGTGTAATTATTGATACGCTAGGCACGCGTATTAACCCAGATGCTGAAATTATCATCAGTAGCTACGCACATGAAGTACAAGCAGAATCAGTCACTATTATTTTGCACAAACCTGTAGGGTATGTGAGTGGGCAGGCAGAAGATGGGTACGAACCAGCCATTGTGTTAGTGCATCCTGATAACGAATGGCTAGATGATCCCAACCTAAATCAGCATCACGCTAAAGAGTTTCAGCGCAGATATTTAAATGGCCTAGCACCAGCAGGTCGCTTAGATATTGACTCTACTGGAATGTTAGTGCTTACTCAGGATGGCCGGATTGCACGCCATTTAATTGGTGAAGATTCAACTGTAGAAAAAGAATATCTAGTACGAGTTGAGGGGGAGTTAAGCGATGCCGATATGCAACGGCTCAATTTTGGCCTTAGTTTAGATGGCGAAAAACTCAAGCCGGCAAAGGTCAGCTGGCAAAATGAAGATCAATTACGCTTTGTATTACGGGAAGGTAAAAAACGTCAAATTCGCCGCATGTGCGAAATGGTAGGCTTGCACGTAGTAGGCTTAAAGCGGGTACGTATTGGCAGCGTCAATTTAGGTAAACTGCCTGTTGGACAATGGCGCTACTTGCGAAATGATGAACGTTTTTAATTAACCATCCTCTCCAACCTATTAAAAATCTAAGCTAATAAAAAAGACAAACCTGCTAAAATATCCCGATGGATATCCTACTATTAGTTAAAGCTTTTATTCTTGGTTTAGTTGAAGGTGCTACGGAATTTTTACCGATAAGTAGCACTGGTCATTTAATTATTGTGGGTGATTTACTCAACTTTAATGATGATAAAGGCAAGGTATTTGAAATTGTTATACAGCTAGCCGCAATATTTGCAGTGTGCTGGGAATACCGAACTAAGTTAATAGATACTGCCTTACACATTACCAGCCAAAGTAAAGCGCAACAATTTGTACTCAATCTATTTTTGGCTTTTTTACCCGCGGCAATACTCGGCTTAGCTTTTCATAGCGCAATCAAGCACTACTTGTTTTCCCCAATTACCGTCGCCTTTGCTTTAATCGTTGGCGGCTTTGCCATCCTGTTTATAGAAAAACTCCAGCTTCAAACACCTACAACTTGCATAGATGACTTAAAACCATTGCAAGCGATTAAAGTTGGCTTTGCGCAATCGCTCGCTTTATTTCCTGGCGTATCGCGTGCGGGCGCAACTATTCTAGGGGGCATGCTATTTGGCTTAAATAGAAAAACAGCAACAGAATTCTCATTTTTTCTTGCCATTCCCATCATGTTTGCGGCAACCATTTTAGATGTTTATAAAAGTAGGGACATACTCTCTTTAGCTGATATCAACCTATTTGCAGCAGGCTTTGTTACAGCCTTCTTATCGGCATTAGTTGCCATACGCTTTTTACTTCGCTTTGTAGCCACCCATGATTTCAAAGTTTTTGCCTGGTATCGTATAATTTTTGGCACTATTGTATTGCTGTATTTCTGGTGACAAAACTCTGTCACACTAGTATTAATAATGAGAATACTCATGAAAAAACTACTTAAATATTTTGCCTATGGGCTAGGTAGCCTAGTTGCCTTGATAGCATTAGTCACGGTGACAGTTGCACTGACATTTAACCCAAATGATTACAAACAAAAAATAATCGATTTGGTCTTAGAGAAAAAAGGCAGAACGCTAAAATTAGACGGTGATATTAAGCTCGCTTTTTGGCCAAAAATTGGCGCCGATTTAGGTAAAATATCACTCTCTGAACACCAAAATAATAAAGAATTTGCTGCTGTAGAAGGCGTTAAAGTCTCGCTTGCTTTACTACCACTACTCAAAAAAGAGTTAATTGTAGATACCATTTACATCGATGGAGCAAAAGCAAATATTGTTCAATATAAAGACGGCACAACCAACTTTAATGACTTACTTAGTAACGATGACCAAAAGTCTCAAGATATTAAATTTGATATCGATGGCATCAATATCACCAATTCTAAAGTCAGCTATCTTAATGAAGCGACAAGCACTGTTTACAACATTACAAAACTAAACCTCAAATCTGGTCGTATTGCTCTAGCGGAACCAGTTGATTTAACCACTGATTTTACTATCAGCGCCAATCACGCAAAAGTGACTGCAGATGCCCAGCTTAAAGGTAATTTTTTAATTGATTCAATAAACAAACACTTTGTTGCTAAAGGCTTAAACGCGAGCATTAAAGGTAGCTTACTAGGCGGTAAAAATGTTGACGTGAGCTTAAGTGGCGATGTTGACGCCAAACCAGAAACACAAGAGTTTTTAATTGATCAACTAAAATTGGTGGGATCAGGTCAATTTAACAGTGCAAATCTCAGCATTGAATTGAACACTCCTCAATTAAATATACAGTCAAATGAAGTCACCAGCAAAAAAACAACCATCAGTTTTACGCAAGAAAAAACTGGGAATATGCTTAAAGCTAAGCTAGCGTTAGCTGACATTAAAGGTTCTCCCAAGTCATTTAAAAGTGGTGGCATTACCGGCGAAATTTCAGCCATACAAGGCAAACGCACGCTATCTAGTAAATTTTCTTCACCGTTTAATGGCAACCTTGATAGCTTAATTTTCGACTTGCCCAAACTAGTTGGTAACCTTGAAATAAAAGACCCTAGCCTTCCGAATGGGGGGATGTTAGGTAGTTTTGACTTATTAGCTCATGCCGATATTAAAAATGAATTAGCTAATAGCAACTTCAGCTTGCATATCGACGATACTAACTTAATGGGTAACGCAGCAGTAACCAGCTTCAAAAAGCCAAGCATCAAATTTACCTTAAATACAGATAAGCTCAATCTTAATAAATTATTAAGCTCCAGCAAGCCTAGCACTGCAGAAAAAACTAGCACTCAAGCCACTGATTTAAGTGCGCTCAAAGCTTTACTGCTTGATGGGAAACTCACTGTTGGCAGTATTTCATACAATCAATATCAAATATCAGGACTCAATGTTGGCATTAATGCAGATGGCGAAAAACTTGCACTGAGTGGCCTGGATGTAAAAGTCGACAACAGTCGCATCAAAGGTAACTTTGCCATTAGCCAATTCGCTAAGCCACTTTATATTTTTGACTTAGATATTGATCAGCTAGATGCTGACAAATATGCGGCAGCAGGAAGCAGTGATAGTAAAACAGATAAGCCATTAGATTTGACTGCGCTTAACACTTTAAATGCTGAGGGTAGTTTACGTATCGGTAATCTCAAATACGGTAAAACGAAAGCTTCAAATATTCGTATAGGCATTAAGGCAGATGGCAAAAAGTTAAGCCTGAATCCACTGGCTGCAAATGTTAATGACAGTCAAATCAATGCCTCCATTGATGTTTCACGCTTTAATGACCCTAGTTACCATTTCAATGTCAATATTGACAAACTAGACGCTGATAGATACCTGACTCAAAGTAACACCAGCAATAAGAGTAGTTCTGACACCCCTATAGACCTAAGTGCACTAAGAAAGCTCAGCGCTTCTGGCGAGGCGAAAATTGGCTGGCTTAAATTAGCCAATGTTAAAACAGAAAATGTCTATGTGGCCTTAAAGGTGGAAGGTGGAGAAGCAACCTTATCTCCTTTCTCAGCTAATTTGTACCAAGGCAACATGAGTGGTATGTTAAAAGTAGATGCGCGAACCACGCCTAATATTGCATTCAAACAAAGTATGAATGCAGTGTCTATAGGTCCACTCATGGCAGATGCTATCAATAACGATATGTTAGAAGGTAAAGGTACCGTTAATATTGATATTACAACCCAAGGCAATAACGTTAGTGCGCTTAAAAAAGCTTTAATGGGCAACGCATCTCTCAGTCTAGCCGATGGTGCAATTAGGGGTATTGATATTGCTGGCAGTATTCGAGACCTGAAAAACAAAGTAAATCTGCTCAAAACTAAAGATAATGTAAACGCGGATAGTAAGAAAAAAACTGACTTTAGTGAATTAACTGCCAGTTTCAGCATTAAAAATGGCGTAGCTCACAATGAGGATTTGGCGATGAAAGCGCCAATACTTAGACTAGGCAAAGGAGATAACCGCGGGGATATTGATATCGCAAATGAAACCATTAACTATTTGGCAAAACCTACCATTGTTAATTCGCTCAAAGGCCAAGATGGTGCTGATTTAAATGCTTTAGCCGGCATTGCCATTCCCATCAAAATTACAGGCACATTTACTAGCCCTAAATATGGTATGGACTTTGCAGTTATTGGTGCGGCGCTTGCGAAATCTAATTTACTAGACAAAGTGGGTGACGGAAAAGGCACTATGGTCAAAGATATGCTGAACGGTACTAATAAAACGGATGCCCTAAAAGGATTACTCAATAAAAACACTTCAGAGCCTGCTGTGCCAACTACGCCAGCCAATGCAAATGATACATCTCCAACGACCGCGCCAACTGAAGCACCGGCATCAGCTGAAGATCAAATCAAAGAAAAAGCTACTAAAAAACTTAAAAATTTACTTAAATTCTAACCACCTAAAACACCCACTTTAGCCATTGTGATTCTAAAGCAATGGCATTTTTTCAATACATATAGGCTACATACCGAATGTCTGACTTTGCGAGCCGCCTTATTACTTGGCAAAAAATGCATGGCCGGCATGATTTGCCTTGGCAAAACACCTCTGACCCCTATGCCATTTGGGTATCTGAGATTATGCTGCAACAAACTCAAGTAAGCTCCGTTATTGGCTATTACCGAAAATTTATGCAGCGCTTTCCGAATATTGCATCGCTAGCACTTGCAACCCAAGAAAACGTACTTCAACACTGGAGCGGTTTAGGTTATTACTCAAGGGCGCGCAATTTACACCATGCCGCCACTATCATAATGGAACAATATCATGGCAAATTTCCGCAAGATTTTGCCATTATTCAGACATTACCTGGCATAGGCCGTTCTACTGCGGCAGCCATCGCGTCATTCGCATTTAATCAAATACAAACCATCTTAGATGGCAATGTAAAGCGCGTATTGGCTAGACATTTTTTAGTAGAGGGCTGGCCTAGTTCACCTAAAGTCGAAAAAGACCTATGGCGCCTCGCCGAGGAATTGCTACCTGAACAAGATATAGTGGCGTATACACAAGGACTAATGGATTTAGGTGCAACGCTTTGTAGCAGAAGCAAGCCTCAATGTATCAACTGCCCTCTCATTAAGACCTGTGGGGCCTATCAAGACAATCGTGTTGCTGAGTTGCCGACACCAAAACCACGTAAAGTAATCCCAGAAAAATTTACCACCATGTTGATATTGCAGCATGGTGATGAAGTCCTGCTAGAAAAACGTCCACCCGCAGGTATTTGGGGGGGCTTATGGAGCTTTCCTGAAACTGATGCGAAACTTGGCTTTGAAACAATTGTATTGAATCAATTTGGGATGATTGTAGAAGTCTTACAGCCATTACCAGCGCTTAGCCACGCTTTTACGCATTTTAAATTACATATTCAACCACAACCTATGCAGGTACTAACACTTCAACCTAATATTTGTGAACCTAAGTATGTGTGGCTTAGTATTGACGATGCTATTGGCGCTGCGATACCCACACCTATTAGAAAAATTTTACATTCATTGCTAAAAATACAAGACATTAAAAAATCGGCCTAAGCCGATTCTTTAATATCTCATTCTATGCTGGTCTAAGTCACCAGCTAATCTATGAACTAGATTTCGCCCCAGCTTTCTTCCCACATGCAATGTTTAATTTTATGACGATTGGCAATTAATTCATCTATGCTAGGCTCGTCATTCAATGCACGCTTAATAGCAAGTTTAGTCGCTTCGTAATTGTTTTTGTACATGTCGGCTTTATCTAAGTTTTCATCTTTAGCGGCGCGTGGATCAATCCAAACTAAGCTAATAATGCATAAATCATTCACTTGGTCTTTTGGAATAATGCCTTCAATCACGCAATCTAAAATAGCATCTGCTGTTGCCGCTTGTACCAAGCCGCCAAACAACTCAATATTTGCGCTATCTTTAAGCGTTACTTTTGGCGCCATCATACAAGCTGGGCGAACTAACTGATTTAGATCACGCACCGCAAACATTGCAGTGTGGCCTTTACTTTGCGCCATCATGTTAGCAAATGCAGCGCCTACTGGGCCATCTACACTACCAATTAAAATTTCAGGCATTGCGGCCCCGGTATCCTTACCTTCTGTATATATCGTTGCTTCGCCAGCTTTAAATATGATTTTTGACATGAATAATCCTTGAGGAGTGGTAATTGATAAATAAATTTCTTAATAACGAGATTTTATAGAATCAACATGGTTTAAGCAATTTACAATGCCATAAACTATTGCCTAGTCACAGAAAGTTGCATATACACATGCAGAATATTTGCATCTAAATAGGGCTGACTCGTCACTACAAATCCAGCTTTCTCATAAAAACTAACTGCATGCAATTGTGCTGATAGGGTAATAGTCTGCAAGCCTTGCTGTGCGTAGAAACCAATAGCCTTATTCAGTAAAGCTGACCCTATGCCTAATCCACGCCAATTCTTAACTACAGCCATTCTGCCAATGCTGCCATTATTTAATAACCTAGCGCAGGCAACTGCATTAGACTGCTCATCCACTACAAGCAAATGTTGCGCGGCTTCATCTAAAGCATCCCATTCTAGTTCATGAGGCACCTGCTGCTCATTAATAAATACTTGCGTTCTGACTTCGCTTAATTGATTTTTAGCTTGGTGCCATGCCACTTGAGTAATACGAATATGTTTTAATATTGTCGACATAATTAGAAAGCATGATGGCTATAAACTTGCGAATTTAATGCGTTCAGTGCATTATGCAGGCTAATATTTTTGTAAACTCTTTTATAAGGTTAAGTCATGCAACGTTATTTAACGGCTCTTGCCCGTATTTTACTCGCTCAAGTTTTTTTATTACAAATTACAATGCTTATTATAGGATTTTTTAGTACCCCTGATGGCTATCAACAATATCAAGCTGGATTAGGTAGCTTGGGGCTAGCAAGTATTTTTGCACCATTAATCATATTGGTACAACTAGTTGGCGGATCTGCATTACTTTTGGGCTATAAAACTAAGTTCTTTGCATTAGTGATGGCAATTTATGCAATCGTGATTTCTATTTTGCTACATCTACCCGTGTTGCAATATTTAGCCATAGCTGGTGGTTTACTCATGCTTTATCTAAACCCTACTACTGCATGCAGTTTAGATAATATTAAAAAATAATTATTTGTCTATTTAGAAAAGAAAACTGCACCTTAATCAGCTGAAATACATTCAGCTTTTGGGGTGCAGCTTCAAAATAGCAGTCTAATTAAAGACCAACTAAGAAATTACTCGTTAGCTTCTGTTTCGGCTTTAGCTTCTGTAGCTGGCGGATCAATTAAAGCTTTCATGCTTAAACGCACTCGACCTTTTTCATCAGCTTCTACCACTTTAACTTTAACCACATCACCTTCTTTTAAGAAGTCACTCACTGCATTGACGCGTTGATGCGCAATTTGAGAAATGTGCAATAAGCCATCTTTACCAGGAATTAGCGACACAATCGCACCAAAGTCTAACAATTTAAGTACAGTACCTTCATAAACATTACCAATTTCAACTTCTGCGGTAATTTCTGCAATACGACGCTGTGCTTCAGCACCTTGCTCTGAACTAGTGCAGGCAATTTTTACTGTACCTGTGTCATCAATATCAATTGTAGTGCCAGTTTCTTCAGTGAGCGCACGAATAACCGCGCCGCCTTTACCAATTACATCACGAATTTTTTCAGGATTAATCTTCATGGTAATGATACGTGGTGCAAATGCTGACATTTCTGTATTTGCAGTGCTCATTGCCGTTTTCATAATGCCTAAAATATGCGTACGGCCTTCTTTTGCTTGCGCTAAAGCCACTTGCATAATTTGTGCGGTAATACCTGTAATTTTAATGTCCATTTGCAATGCAGTAATACCATCTTCTGTACCAGCTACTTTAAAGTCCATGTCACCTAGATGATCTTCATCACCCAAAATGTCAGTTAACACGGCTACACGATTACCTTCTTTAATCAAACCCATGGCGATACCAGCCACATGGTTTTTCATCGGCACGCCTGCATCAATTAAGGCTAAACAGCCACCACAAACAGATGCCATTGAACTAGAACCATTAGATTCTGTAATTTCTGAAACCACACGCATGGTGTAATCAAAATCTTCAGCATCTGGCAATGCAGCAACTAAGGCACGTTTGGCCAAACGACCATGACCAATTTCACGGCGTTTTGGTGTACCCACGCGACCTGTCTCACCAGTCGCATATGGAGGCATGTTGTAATGCAACATGAAGCGATCTTTAAACTCGCCTTGTAGCGCATCAATCACTTGCTCATCGCGACCTGTACCAAGTGTTGCTACAACTAAAGCTTGCGTCTCACCACGGGTGAATAATGCTGAACCATGTGTACGTGGCAACACGCCAGTACGAATACTAATTGGACGTACAGTACGTGTGTCACGACCATCAATACGTGGCTCACCGTTTAAGATTTGGCTACGTACAGTTTTAGCTTCTAAATTAAAAATTTCATTTTTAATTTTGTTCGCTTCTGTAGTTGAAGTTTCTTCTGTAATCAATTCACCCAACACGCGAGTTGTAATTTCGGCCAACTTAGTTGAACGCGCACCTTTAGCTTTGATTTGGAATGCTGCATTAATATCTGCGGCTGCAAGCGTAGCCACTTTTTCAATCAATGCCGTATCTGGTTCTGGGGTGACCCAATCCCAAGCATCTTTACCAGCCTCAGCGGCCAATTCACCAATCATTTTAATCACTGCTTGCATTTGCTCATGGCCATACACAACAGCACCTAACATCACTTCTTCTGACAACTCTTTAGCTTCAGATTCAACCATCATCACCGCAGTTTCTGTAGCAGCAACTACCAAATCTAGTTGAGATGTTTCCAACTGTGCTTTGGTTGGGTTTAATACGTATTCATCATTGATATAACCAACACGTGCGGCACCTAGTGGGCCGAAAAATGGAATACCTGACAATGACATGGCAGCAGAAGCACCAATAATTGCTGGGATATCTGCATCTATTTCTGGGTCTGAAGATAGCACAGTTGCCACAACTTGCACTTCGTTATAAAACGCTTCTGGAAATAATGGGCGTAATGGGCGATCAATTAATCGGCTTGTTAATGTTTCTTTTTCTGAAGGACGACCCTCACGTTTAAAGAACCCACCTGGGATTTTACCTGCAGCATAAGTTTTTTCCATGTAATCTACTGTTAATGGAAAAAAGTCTTGGCCCGCTTTCACTTCTGACTTACTAGTAACAGCTACTAATACAACTGTGTCGCCATAACTCACCATTACGGCCGCATCAGCCTGACGTGAGATTTCGCCTGTTTCAAGGGTGAGCGTATGCGCACCATATTGAATGCTCTTCGTTACTTTATTAAACATATTTTATCCTTTTCTCTTTTTAATGTTCGCTATTCACAACCCAATAGCGAACGCACAATAATGATTTATCTCTATAATTTTTTTGAGAGAAAATCTTAAATCCATTTTTTAAAATGGAATAACAAAAAAGCCGAAGTACTGCATATGCAGCACTATCGGCTTATTGTTTTAAACACAAAACAAAACGTAACAAAGCGAACTGTTTTGCGAATAAATACTTGGGCGCAATTACTTACGAATACCTAAGCGACCAATCAATGTTTGATAACGCTCAACGCTTTCACGTTTTAGATAATCCAACAATTTACGACGCTGACTTACTAATGCTAACAAACCGCGACGTGAGTGGTGGTCTTTTTTATTAGTTTTGAAATGCTCAGTTAAGTAAGTAATACGGCTAGTTAAAAGTGCAACTTGCACTTCTGGACTACCAGTATCATTTTTAGCCTGTTGAAATTCACTAACGATTTTAGCGCGTTCTACTGCAGTGGTTGCCATAACTTAATCCTAATATTTAGATGTTTTGCGTCAATGTAAATGCAGCCGTTTTGCTAGACCACTAATACATTCATTTGCATGAGTCGCGCATTATATTCATAAATCAATGATTTATCAATCATTTTTTATGATATTCACTATAAATCTTTATTAACAATTAAGCGCTTAGGTGCGATTTTTCCATCACTTTGTTGCTCACCTAAACCTAAAAATTCACCTTGCTCGTTATAAAGCCTAATTAAACCCTCAGGAATATTACCGCTGTGCAATATCGCTTGGCCTTGTTGCAAATAAAAAGCACTATCTATATCCAATGTGATTTCTGGCAAATGTTCTACAGCACTATCCGCAGGCCTTAGTAATAATGCACGCTGCGCTACTGACATCGCTTCAAATTGCTCTATAGTGATTGCTTGGTTGATATGATAATTTGCTGTGGCAGTTCTACGTAAGCCTATTAAATGTGCACCACAACCAATTTGCGCACCGATATCTTCAGCTAGCGTTCGGATATACGTGCCCTTACTACACTTTACAGTGATTGTCGCAACATCTCGATCAAAGGCGTTAATTTCAATATTATGAATAGTCACGGCACGTGAGGCTCGCTCAATTTCTACTCCAGCCCTAGCATACTCATACATGGCCTTGCCTTCATGTTTTAAGGCCGAATACATGGGTGGAACTTGACTAATGACGCCTAGAAATTGACTACAAACTTGCTCAAGTTGCATTTTACTAATATTCACATCTTTCACTGACAACACTTGACCTTCTGCATCACCTGTATTGGTAGTAATGCCAAATTTCACAGTAGCGATGTAGACCTTGTCAGCGTCTGTTAAAAAATGTGCAAATTTAGTTGCTTCACCAAAACACAGGGGCAGTAAGCCTGTCGCTAGAGGATCTAATGTGCCGGTATGACCAGCCTTTGCCGCTTGGTACAGCAGTTTTATTTTTTGCAGCGCTTGATTAGATGAATAGCCTAATGGCTTATCTAATAGCAGTACGCCACTGATGTTTTTTTTAGGTCTTCTATACTGCAAGGGTTAAACTTTTAAGACTAAGTGTAATGAAATAACACTTATTTTTTATCAGGAGTTGATGCTAATGCTTCATCAATCAATTTTGACATCATCATGCCATTATCAATTGATGCATCATAGACAAAATGTAACTGAGGTACAGTTCTAAGTAGCATGCGCTTGGCGAGTTGCGTACGCAAATATCCGGCAGACTTTTCTAGTCCTTGCTGCAAGTTATCGCTCGCCTTGCTAGCGCTGTAAAATATCTTCGCATGCGCCATGTCGCCAGTAACCTCAACAGCCGTAATCGTCACCATACCTACTCGCGGATCTTTAACTTCAAACTGAAGTAAATCTGCGAGCTCGCGTTGCATTTGTTCAGCAACGCGGTGACTGCGTGAAAACTCTTTAGCCATTATAAAGTACGGGCTACTTCAATAATTTCATAGACTTCAAGGATGTCACCAACCTCGATATCATTGAAATTTTTCAGTGATAGGCCGCATTCAAAACTATTTTTCACTTCTTTTACGTCATCTTTAAAGCGTTTGAGTGAATCTAATTCACCCGTATGAATAATCACATTATCACGTAATACACGCACTCTTGAATTACGCTTGATCATACCATCCTGCACATAACAACCGGCAATCGCACCTACTTTAGAAATGCGGAATACTTCACGAATCTCGACTGTACCAATCATGCTTTCTTTTTGTTCTGGTGCCAACATGCCACCTAGAGCAGCTTTAATCTCATCAACGGCTTCATAAATAATATTGTAATAACGGACATCAACGCCTAGCGTCTCTATCAATTTACGCGCACCAGAATCTGCACGAACATTAAAGCCAATCAACACTCCTTTAGAGGCCGCTGCTAAGTTCACATCTGATTCACTAATTGCACCTACACCTGTGTGAATAACATTGACTCTGACTTCAGATGTAGACAATTTTTGCAGGCTATTAGCCAGTGCTTCGTATGACCCTTGCACATCTGATTTAATAATCAAACCTAGCGTTTGCGCAACACCCTCGCCCATTTGATCAAACATATTCTCCAACTTAGCGGCCTGCTGTTTAGCAAGTTTCACATCGCGGAATTTACCTTGGCGGAAGTTAGCAATTTCACGTGCCTTACGCTCATCATTGAGCACAATCATTTCTTCACCTGCACTTGGTACGTCAGATAAACCTTGTATTTCTACAGGCATTGATGGGCCAGCTTCTTGGATATCCTTGCCAGATTCATCCAACATTGCACGAACCTTACCAAAAGTTGTACCTGCTAAAATCATATCACCACGCTTAAGCGTGCCAGATGTCACTAGAATAGTCGCAACAGAACCTCGACCTTTATCTAGACGACCCTCAATCACTAATCCTTTAGCTGGCGTATTTTTAGGCGCTTGCAACTCCAATATTTCTGCTTGCAAGAGTACTGCTTCTAACAACTCATCAATACCTTGGCCAGTCTTAGCAGAGACTTCTCTAAACATTACGTCACCACCAAACTCTTCCGGCACCACTTCCTGTGCAACCAACTCCATTTTGACGCGTTCAGGTTCGGCACCTGGCTTATCAATTTTATTGATAGCAACCACCAGTGGCACACCTGCGGCTTTAGCATGATGAATCGCTTCTATTGTCTGCGGCATCACACCGTCATCTGCAGAAACCACCAAAATCACAACGTCCGTTGCTTTTGCACCACGTGCACGCATTGCGGTAAAAGCTTCATGACCCGGAGTATCTAGGAAAGTTACCATACCGCGAGGTGTCTCTACGTGATATGCGCCGATATGTTGCGTAATGCCACCTGCCTCCCCTGAGGCTACGCGGCTTCGACGAATATAATCGAGTAATGATGTTTTACCATGATCGACGTGACCCATCACAGTAACAACTGGTGGTCTAGCCTCCATAATCGCAGCAGCATGTTCAGCTTCCTCCACAAACGCATCTGGATCATTCGGTGCGGCAGCCGAGGCTTTATGACCCATTTCCTCTACGATAATAATCGCAGTTTCTTGATCCAAGACCTGGTTAATGGTAACCATCATACCCATGCCCATTAGCGTTTTAATCACTTCACCAGATTTAACAGCCATTTTATGGGCTAATTCAGCTACAGTAATGGTTTCTGGCACTAGCACTTCATACACGATGGCTTCAGTGGGGGCATTAAATGCATGTTGCGCATCATCATCCGATTGATGTCTATGTTTGCCGCCCTTAGGTGCACGCCAACCTGGCTTGCCTGCAGTAACATCACCCCTGGTTTTTAAACCACGTTTTTTGTTTTCTGCATCAGTCCACTCTTTATTGTTACCTTTACCTTTTTTAGCCTCTTTAGTGGTAGCAGGTTTTACGCCACCATCTTTAGCCACAGGCTTGTGTAAAGTACCTTCGGATAATTTTGCTGCTTTAGCTTTTGCAAGTTCCGCTTCAGCCAGTTTTTTAGCTTCTTCGTCTAAACGACGCTGCGCAAGTTCTTGTTTTTTACGTCTATCCTCAGCTTGCATGGCCGCTAACGTAGAATGCCTTTTGGCTTCTTGTTCACGTAAAGCAATTTCATCAGCACCTAACAAATCTTTACGATTAATAGTTTTTACTACTACTGGCTCAGCTGATTCAGTTATTTCAACATCTACAGGCTCAACAATAGCTTCAAGTTCGACTGGCGCATCAATAATCTCACTTACTGTAGGAGACTCCGCTTGCTCTTCAACTTCTGGCAAGTCAACAAAGGCCTCCACCTCAACTGCAGTAGCCTGTACTTCTTCTGCAGCCAATGCATCTGTTGGCTGTTCAATGACGCGTTTCTTACGCACTTCAACCTGAATTGTCCTAGCCTTACCTGTGTTATCTGTTTTTTTAATTTCAGAACTAGATTTACGTGTCAAAGTAATTTTATTTTTAGGTGCAAGCGTACCGTGCTCTTTACGTAAGTGATCTAACAACGCAGCCTTATCAGCTTCGCTCAACTGGTCATCCGCGACCGATTTATTTACCCCAGCACTCTTCAGTTGCTCCAATAGCAATGCGGTTGGCAGCTTTAATTCGCTAGCAAATTGTTCTACGGTTGTTTGTGCCATCTTCTTACTCCAGTGTTCTTTTTCTAAGCTTTATTGCTTAGCGCTACTACCTATTTCTGTACTATTTCAATACTTAAGATTTACTCAAATCGCACTATTTAAACCAGGGTGCTCGCGCTGTCATAATTAACGTTTTAGCACGCTCTTCATCCATTTCTGTAAGCTCAACTAATTCATCAACCGCTAATTCAGCCAAATCATCCATGGTAGCTACACCTTTAGAAGCTAATAAATGAGCTGTTTTATCATCCATGCCTTCCATGGTGAGTAAATCCTGAGCCGCTTCATCTACACTCTCTTCTTTGGCAATCGCCTCAGTTAACAATGCCGCACGAGCGCGCTTACGAAGTTCCTCAATGGTATCCTCATCGAATGCTTCAATTTCATTCATTTCAGCTAATGGTACATAAGCAATTTCTTCTAAAGTACTAAAGCCTTCTTGCACAAGAATTTCTGCAACTTCTGCATCCACGTCTAACTTGTCCATAAACAACTGACTGACGCCAGAAAACTCATCTTGGTTTTTCTGTGCAGCTTGATCTACAGTTAGAATATTTAAAGTCCAACCCGTGAGCTCTGAAGCCAATCTTACATTTTGGCCATTACGACCAATAGCTAATGCCAATTGCTCTTCATCCACTACCACGTCCATGCTATGGGTATCTTCATCAACTACAATACTCGTTACTTCAGCAGGCGACATTGCATTAATCACAAACTGTGCTGGCTCTATACTCCACAACACGATATCCACACGCTCGCCAGCCAATTCACCTGTCACAGCTTGAACACGTGAACCACGCATGCCTACACACGTACCCACTGGGTCTATACGTTGATCATTCGATTTCACAGCAATTTTTGAACGCAAGCCAGGATCGCGTGCAGCAGCACGAATCTCTAACAAACCTTCTTCGATTTCCGGCACTTCTAACTCAAATAAACGCACTAAAAAGTCTGGCGTAACGCGAGATAAAATTAGCTGCGGCCCACGACCACCACGTTCAATACGTGAAAGATAGGCACGCACTCGATCGCCGACCCGTAAATTTTCCTTTGGAATCATTTGCTCACGTGGCAATAAAGATTCGATACGACCTACTTCAATAATCGCATTGCCTTTTTCCATACGCTTAATCACACCAGTGACCAGCTTTTCATCGCGCGCTAAAAAGTCTTCTAAAATTTGCTCGCGTTCAGCTTCACGTACTTTTTGCAGAATGACTTGTTTAGCTGCCTGCGCACCAATACGGCCAAATTCTATGCTCTCTAATGGCTCTTCATAGTAGTCACCTATGTTCAATCCCTTAGCATGCTCACTCTCTTCATCAATTTGATAATTTGAGTTTTCCAACAAATCATATTCCACATATTGCCAACGTCTAAAGGTTTCATATTCACCCGTCTCGCGGTTAATCGCCACACGCACATCGGCATCATCATGATGTTTTTTCTTGGTGGCTGAAGCCAAGGCTAGCTCAAGCGCAACAAAAATAACTTCTTTTGTCACGTTTTTTTCATGTGCTAAAGCATCTACCAATAATAAAATTTCACGACTCATGTTGCTCTCCGACTATCAATTTGCAGATGATCTGCATTATTAAATTAAATTGTTCTAGTTACAAACTACCTATTCATACAGCTAAATACCAAACTACTTTTAAAAAACTGGGCTTAAGCGCGACTTCTCAATATTGCTGATGGCAATTTTATGTATAACACCATCACATTCAAGCAATAATTCCCCTGCTTCTACACCGCGGATTAAGCCTAAAAAATTCTTTTTTGTTATCTTTTCTTCTTTTTTATCTTTTGCATGCACCAGTAACTCAACGACTGGCACGCGTAATTTAACCGTAGCGCGCTCACCGATAAACCGCACAAAGCTAGCTTCATTTTTAAGCACTCGGTCCATGCCAGGCGATGAAACCTCTAACCTATCGTAATCAACATCATTCTCAACTGCTAACAAGTTACCCAACTGGTTACTCACCAAGCTGCAATCGTCAATATTGACGCTATCTTTAACATCCTTAGGGTTAAGCTTATCAATAAAAACACGCAATAATTTACCTCGGTTAGAAATCTCCAAATCCACCAACTCAAAACCTAGCTGCGTCACAGACGTTTCTATCAATGTATGCAAATCTTGCATGTTTATCTAATCCTTCAATCTCACCACAACTCAATCAACATACATAAGTTGCAGAAACAAAAAATGGGCACAAAGCCCATCGAAATTTTCTGCGTTCATTATACCAATGAATTCAATGAATTGGAACCACTCACTGCAATTCATTATGATGCAATTTAGTGATTAGCCTTTCATCGAACACATCACCTTCCCCTTAAAACTAAAAACCCCCACTACTTTCATAGAGGGGGTTTAGCTGACCATCTTTCGACGGTACAAATAAATAGCTTGGCAGTGACCTACTTTCGCATGCAAAAAGCATACTATCATTGGCGCTGGTTCGTTTCACGGCCCT
>JAIPCR010000027.1 GCA_021738125.1 Sulfuritalea sp. | reverse complement strand
ATGCAGTATTTATAGCTGGCAATCCCCATGCCGCCATTGGATGTAGTACCTCAGGCTTAAACTCGCCGGCTACAGTCATGCCACCCGGGCCGGTTGATGGCCACGTTCCCAAGAAGTCTTTATAAGGGGTAATGTCTAAATCGTAACCACCTAATTCTGGCACTGAAAGAACTCTCATGTAAAATAGCGCGCCAAAAAATGCCGCAAAAAAAGCAATTTCAGAGCAAATAAATACAATCATACCAATGCGGAATGATTTGTCTTCCCAACCTTTAAATTGGCCAGTGACACTTTCTGTAATCACGGCACCCATCCATTTAAATACCATGCTTAAAATTAGAATTGCACCTAGTATCATCATCCATTTACCAGGTGCTTGCAAATAAGCTAAATCGGTATTTTTATCAGTTGCAACACTGAAAATAAAACCTGAGGCTAAGGATAATAATCCTATAGATATAATGGCTGGGTAAATACTACCGTGAGGTACGTAATACTGATTGTTAGAATGTGTCGCCATGCAATAACTCCCGTACATTTTTTATATTTTAAATTCAAATAGCAAAACTGCTGCTATTTCCTCACCGTCAACTGCAAACAAACCGCTACCTATTCTTTAACCCCGTCTACTGATGGAAAAAACGCATAAGACAAAGTCATGTCTGATACATCTTTAGGTAATTCTGGGCTAACAAAAAAACGTAAAGGCATTTCTTTTTCTTCACCAGGCTTAAGTGCCTGATTGATAAAACAAAAACATTCTATTTTCTTAAGATTAGCCGCTGCAATGCCGGGCGTAATGCTAGGAATTGCACGACCAACGACTACTTGGTTGGTGGTATTTTTTGCAATAA
This sequence comes from Sulfuritalea sp., assembly GCA_021738125.1. Taxonomy (GTDB): domain Bacteria; phylum Pseudomonadota; class Gammaproteobacteria; order Burkholderiales; family Methylophilaceae; genus Methylotenera. The sequence continues at coordinate 20,053 of JAIPCR010000027.1, read as the reverse complement.
ATATGACCGTTTCTATTTGGCCTGGGTGCATCTTAATGCTACTTTGTTTAGGATAAAAATTCCAACCTAAGCCTGGCATTACATTGGTAGTAAACTGCACTGTAACCCACCTAGTTTCATCCACTTTAGCTTTTGTTAATACTGCTGCTGTATTATTAGTTTTGCCATTAAGACCGGTCATTTCGCATAAAACGTCATAAATCGGCACTAAAGCAAAAGCAAACAACAGAGATCCTAACAACAGCCACAAGAGCTTGCGTACTAAAATTTTATTTTTTAAATCAAGTTGCTGTTTTTGCGATAGCTGTTCGCTTTTTTCTAGTTTTGCCATATCAAAAACATCGATACAACATAACAAATTAAGGCAAGACTGCCTAATACCAAGGCGATGCTTTTATTGCTTATTTTTTTATTCACTGCCTGCTTATTCATAATATTCCAATTTAAAACTCGGCTTAACTACAAGCCGAGTTGAGCTGCTTATTTAACCGTTGGTTGCTCAGTAAAGCTATGGTATGGCGGTGGTGAAGGTAATGTCCACTCCAAACCTTGTGCGCCTTCCCAAACTTGATCGGTGGCTTTTTTACCGCCTTTGATGCAGGTCACGATGTTGTAAACAAATAACAATTGTGAGAAGCCAAGTACGAACGCCGCAATCGATGAAATCATATTGAACTCAGCGAATTGCAATGCGTAGTCTGGAATACGACGTGGCATACCCGCTAAACCTAAGAAGAACTGAGGAATAAAGGTTAGGTTGAATGAAATAGCAGTTAACCAGAAATGTACTTTACCTAATTTCTCGTTGTACATATGACCAGTCATTTTTGGTAACCAGAAATATACACCGGCCATGATACCCATGATACCGCCAGCAAATAAAGTGTAGTGGAAGTGCGCTACAACGAAGTAACTGTTATGGTACTGCGCATCAGCGGCAACATCCGCTAATACTAAACCAGTTAGACCACCAATACCGAAAAGAATAATCCAACCAACGGTAAATAACATTGGCGTTTCAAAGCTCATAGAGCCTTTCCACATGGTTTTAATCCAGCAGAAGAACATCACAGCAAGGGGTAGTGAAATAGCCATTGTGCTGTACATAAAGTAGAGCAAGGCTGGCACTGGCATACCTGAGGTGAAGAAATGGTGTGCCCAAACTACTACAGATAGACCACCAATTGCCCAGAATGAGTACACTTGTGCTTTGTAACCATACATAGGTTTACGTGAGAATGTTTCTAAGATTTGTGGAATGAACCCCCAAACTGGTAATAACAGAATATACACTTCAGGGTGACCAAAGAACCAGAATAAATGTTGGAACATCACTGGGTCACCACCACCAGCCGCATCAAAGAAATGGGTACCAAAATGACGGTCTGTTAACAACATAGTAACGGCACCAGCTAATACAGGGATGGTGGCTACCAACAAGAAGGCAGTGATTAACCAACCCCAAGCAAACAACGGCATTTTCATCAGTGTCATACCAGGCGCACGCATATTAAATAAGGTCACAATGATGTTGATTGAACCTAAAACAGAAGAAACACCAAGTAAGTGAACAGCAAAAATTGCAAAATCAACACCAATGCCACCTTGAACAGATAGTGGTGGATAAAATGTCCAGCCAGTAGCTAGAGCGCCATCACCAATACCAAACATGGCTAGGGTGAACGGTAAGGTTAGCAAAATAGCTGAAGGTGGCAACAACCAAAAGCCCCAGTTGTTTAAGCGCGGTAGCGCCATATCGGGTGCGCCGATTTGCAATGGAATCATCCAGTTAGCAAAGCCAGTTGCAGCTGGCATCAAGGCTGCAAAAATCATGATTAAGGCATGCACACCAATCAGTTGGTTAAAAAATTCCGGATTAATCAATTGCAAACCAGGTTGAAACAATTCGGCACGGATACCCAAAATCATGGCGCCGCCAACAAAAAACATAATCAGCGAGAATGTTAAATACATCGTGCCTATGTCTTTGTGGTTAGTCGTGGTTAACCAACGCATAATCCCTGTTGGGTGTTCAGCATGCTCATCATGATGCGCTACCGTTGTTGTACTCATTACCTTCTCCTAATTACACAAGCTAAATAATTAATATTTGATTTAAATTTGATGACTACTTTATTGGCGTGCGACTTTAACTTGTGATGGTTGCAACACATCACCCACGCTATTACCCAAAGCATTTCTTTCGTAAGTAATCACAGCAGCAATTTCAGTATCGTTAAGTAGCGCTTTCCAGCCAGGCATTACACGAATACCATTTAGTACGCGATCTAAATGACCGTCTTTGAGGTATTTACCATCTGCGCCAAAAATTGGACCGTTAGCGACTTTACTGCCAGTGAGCGCTGGGAAGGCGGGTGGCAGGCCTGCACCGGAAACTTGGTGACAGACAGCGCAGTTTTTCTCGTAAACGCCTTTACCTTCAGCTATTAATTCATCTTTAGTCCACTCTTTGTCGGCACCAGCAGAAGCTTTAGCCATTTCTGCTTTCTTTGCTACTACCCAAGCTTTATATTCTTCCATAGGCACAGCATCAACCACTACTGGCATGTAGCCATGACCTTTACCGCACAATTCTTTGCACTGGCCGCGATAAGTGCCTGCTTTATCTACTTGCACCCAAGTTTCACGTAAGAAACCAGGCACTGCTAAGCGTGATGAACCAAATTGTGGTACCCACCAGTTATGCATCACATCTGTTGCCGTCATTAAGATGCGTACTTTTTCGCCCACTGGTAAAACTAAGCGATTATCCACTTCTAACAAGTATTGCTCGTCTTTTTTACCTTCAAAACCTTTGTCTGTTTGCTCTTTTGGTGTAGATAGGTTGCTGACAAATTTAATTCCTTGAGCATCACCATCCATATATTCATATTGCCAACGCCATTGTGAGCCAGTCACTTTAACTACCATAGTTGCTTTGTCGCGTGTATCTTCCATCATTACCACGCTGTGGTAGGCTGGAATGCCCATAATGACAAAGTCTATCAATAGTAAGATGGCGAACGGTATCAGTGTCCAGAAAATCTCCATCCCAGTTGATGGGGCTTTATCAGCAACTGGCTTGAAGTTTTTACTTTTTCGATGTGCAAAAATAGAATAAATCATGATGGCAAGGACAACAAAGAAAATTGCCATTGAAATCAACATGAACTTATTATGAACATGCAGCGTATCTAACGCCATAGGTGTTACTGGCTCTGGGAAATTCCAAGCATACTCAGCATGCGCACTTAATGAAGCCAACATGCTTAAAATGCCTAGACAGATGTTTCTATAACCTCGCATAAAACTTACTCCAAAACTAAATTAATTAATATTTTTTAATTTTTTTCTGAGATCACGCGCCAACAAGGTGCGCTGCTCGTCATTGATAAAATTTCGACCAAATTCAACCTCATTACCATGTGAACTTATAAAAAGTGCACATTTACCATTGCTGCCTTTAATTTTTAAAACATCACGCACACTGACTTGCGCCCAATATCTTTGAAAAACTGTTTTAGTTGATACTTTATAATTTCTTTTTTCTACAACGACGCAATCTTCTTCTATGGTAATACTTTCAAAATCATCAGCATGCAAATACACTGTATGAAAGGCGTAGGCAAACGCTAAAATTTCCAATCCAGCAAAAGGTAAGACCAGCCAAGCACCTATGCTGGCAAAACCTAAGGCTATCAAAAATGCCATGGCAGCCATTGCAACTAATAATTTAACACTGTCTTCAGGCGATAAGGAGTTATTTGGTCTTGCAATAATCTTATAACCAAAATCTGACACTGCCATATCTGACCCTGAATTAAAAAAACTTTAAAATTTTAAGAGACGCATTCTTTAGGAATTAAAGCCAATGCTACTAGTTTCTTTATAGCTTTTTAACATGCGACATTTTGACGCAGAGCAAAAATAACACGAAAACTAATTTAGCTCAAGAAAAAATTTACATTTTATTAACAATTTGACCTGTTTTAATCAGCCAAATTGAACTGTATATTTAAGACCAGTTTTGACTTATATGAGTGAATATGCCACTATCTAACCATTGTAAAAAGTATTAACTCTCTCCCTTAGATGCTTATTTAATCAGCAGTTAAACTCGGGTATATAGGCAAATTATTGATGAACACTCATAAGATTAATTTCCCAGAGCAAGCCTTCTACGGTAATCGGTATAGTGGTAAAAACTAAAAGTCATATGGCTACCTCTGCGCCAAAACATTTTAACGTCATTATTATTGGTGCGGGCCCAAGTGGCTTATCTGCGGCTGTGCGTGCCACTGAGCAAAATGTTGATTATTTATTAGTGGAAGCAGCACCCGCCCCAGCGAGCACTATTCGAAATTATCAGCGTGGCAAGTTTGTGATGTCTGAGCCACGTGGTTTGCCTTTACGTAGCACGCTTCCTTTTACTGCATCATTGCGTGAAACTCTGCTTGAGACGTGGGAAAAAACCATTACCAACTTTAATGTTAACGTGCAGTATGACACTAAAGTAACAGGGCTGAAGCGCGGGGAAAAATTACTAGAAGTTGAGCTTGCTGATGGTGAAAAGTTAACAGCAAATCATGTTGTCTTAGCGATGGGCGTGCAAGGCAATTTGCGCAAGTTGGAAATCCCAGGGGGCGATTTACCGCAAATTCAATATCAACTAGATGATCCGCAAGCTTATCAAAATGAAACCATAGTGGTGGTCGGCGGCGGTGATAGCGGTGTTGAAAATGCATTGGCGCTTACAGGGCGCAACCAAATTATCATCCTTAATCGTGAGGAAGATTTTAGTAACTGTAAAGATAGCAATCTTAGCCAATTGACCGATGCAAGAAAACGCGGGGCATTAGATTGGTTGTTGGAAACTAAACCACAATCTATAGAAGTCAATACTAAAGGTGAATTCCCAATAACCGTTTTTGCAAACACATTGAATGGTGTTGAACGTATCCCCTGTCATCGCGTGATTGCGCGACTAGGTGCACTACCTTCACGACCACTACTTGAAAGTTTTGGCGTCGGTTTTTCAACCCCCGATCTAGAAGCGCTCCCTCAATTATCTTCACATTACGAGTCCAGCATTCCTGGCCTATATATTATTGGCGCATTGGCAGGCTACCCTTTAATTAAGCAAGGGATTAATCAAGGTTATGAGGTCATTGAGTACATCTTAGGCAACCCAGTTGAACCTGCAGATAGCAATTTGTTACGTGAAAAGTTCGCAAACTTTTGTACTGACAGGGGTGTTGAAGATGTATTAGAGAAAATTCGCAAAAGTGTACCTTTGTTGGCTATGCTCAACACCTTGCAGTTACGTGAATTAGTGCTAGAAAGTAATATTTTATTGCCAAAAGCAGGCGATATTATTTTTAAGAGAAATGATTACAGCACAACCTTCTTCTTTATAGTAGAAGGCGAGTTAGATATTCTCATTGACGATGATGATGTGCCGGATGGTACGCTCAAAGCGGGAGAGTTTTTCGGTGAGTTAGCGCTGGTATCAGGTCGCCGCCGTGCTGGCACTGTCCGGGCTAGTCAGCCATGTGTATTGATAGAAACGCCTAGGCGTGTCATGCAAAAACTCATTGATTCGGTGCAGTCGATGCGCCGCATACTCAATGAAGTCGCTATTAAGACGATTGTTCACCTCTGTATTGGCTTATCTCTTAGTGAAAAAGATCTTAATGATGTTGCCAATAATGCAACGCTTAAAAGCTATGCTGCTGGTGAGGAGTTGTTCCATGAAGGGGATGAGGCCGATGGACTTTACCTGATTCAAAGTGGTTCGGTTACAGTTTCTAGGATGATAGGTGGCAGAGAAGTCGTACTGTTTTATGTGGCGGCTGGACATTATGTTGGCGAAATGTCACTGGTTTCTGGTGAACCACGTTATGCAACCGTGCGTGCGGCAATTGCAACTGAAGCGGTATTGATTGAAGCAGGACGTATGAGGGATATCATTGCGCGTAATCCCGAAATTCGTAGCGAGCTTGATGCGCGTTACTTGCAACATTTGCAAGATAACGAAAATCGTCAGCAATTAGAATCTGCATTTGATAGCAATAATGTGGCAAGTACAAAATCTACACCATCAAATCTAATTTCTTTTTTGATTCAGCAAGGTGTGGGTGAAGCTACTGATGTATTACTCATCGATGAATCCTTATGTGTGCGATGTAATCACTGCGAGCAAGCGTGTGCTGATACTCATGGCGGCGCAACCCGCTTAGATCGAGATGCAGGGCCAATTTTTGCAAATATTCGGGTACCCACTTCATGTCGTCATTGTGAGCATCCACATTGCATGAAGGATTGTCCTCCCGATGCGATTCATCGAGCGCCACATGGTGAAGTCTATATTGATGATAGTTGTATTGGCTGTGGTAATTGTCAACAAAATTGCCCTTACGATGTGATTCAAATGTCGGTGATTCATGATCAGCCTGAACCTAGTATTTGGCAGATGTTATTGGGCATACAGCCAAAAGCATTGCCTGTAGAGGATGGTGCAAAAGTGGCGGTTAAATGCGATATGTGCAAGGACATTACTGGTGGCCCCGTATGCGTTCGTGCTTGTCCCGTTGGCGCAGCTTTACGCGTGAAACCAGAAGAGTTACTTAGCTATGCGAGTGGTCATAGTGGTGATTCTAGTTTAATCAGTTCAGATGAACATTAGAGGATGAGCTGATGCAACATAGTAATATTTTTGACTATAAAAGATATCGCTACTTTAAATTAGCGGTCATTATTATTTTAATTGCATTTGCTGCGTACTTGATCTTTGAGCCTGCGGTCGGCCATTACGGTGGTAGTTGGCTAGGATATAGCTTAGGCACCGCATCTGCTGCATTAGTGTTTTTGTTAGCGTGGTATGGCGTAAGAAAACGTCGCTATCGTAGTAGTGGTACAACACAGGGTTGGCTATCAGCACATATTTACCTCGGTACTGCTTTGACTTTCCTCGCGACCTTCCATAGTGGTTTGCACTTTGGCCTTAATATTCATACAGTCACTTATGGCATCTTGTTAGTCGTCGTAGTTAGCGGTTTTTTTGGTAACTACGCATACATGATTTACCCACGCTTAATGACTGAAAACATGGGTGAAGATAACTTAGATGGTTTGCTATTACGTATTGCAGAGTCAGATAAGATGGCACGGCAGATTGCATTGTTGATGCCAGATGATATTAATGACACCGTGTCACGAGCTTGCCGTGAAACATCTATCGGTGTTAGTTTGCTCGAGCAACTTAAAGGTTTTCAGCCAGATTGTCCTTCAGCCATGGCAGTACAAGAATTAACTATGCTGGGCAATGACTTACCTATAGAACATAGAAAATTATATCGTGATCTTTATTCTATTATGGTGAGACGTGAGTCTTTGGTTAGGCGTGCTAGGCAAGATTTAATGTACCGTGCAAGAATGGGTTTCTGGCTGTATTTTCACGTGCCCTTTGCGATTGCGCTATTAATGGCAATGGTATCTCATGTTATCGCTGTCTTTTTTTACTGGTAATTTAAGAGTATTCGTATGATTAATTGCCTCTTAATTAAGATTTCTCATAATTCTCGTGGTGTACTCGCGCGCAGTTATCGAACGATATCCTCTGAAGAAATTACCATTGGACGTGGTGCAGAATGTACGATACATCTGTTAGATCCACGATTGGCAATGCATCATGCCGTTATTAAAAAACTGGATGATGGGCAGATCTATCTAGTTGCAATCAATGGCGAGCTTTCAGTGGATGGCTCTACGTTGCAAAACGTAGAACTTGCGCATGGAAAAGAAGTGACAATTGGCCCATATCAATTGAAGGTTGAGCCAGCGCCGCCAGATGTCAACCTTGCGGTATCTCTATCACTTGTGCAACGACTGCCAGATGATTTCCAAGATTTAAAATTACGAACACACGAACCATTGCGAGGGGCATCAAGTTTCAAGCGCCGCCTATCCTTGTGGCTGGCCGCATTCATTGCACTGATATTTCTTGTATTGCCAATAGCACAGAATTTGGTTCCACCATTGCATAAAGCTATGGCACAACTGCCACTAGGTTTCGATCGAGTATGGAGCCCGGGTCATATTTCTAATTCACACTTACATTTTGGTTCACAATGTTTTAATTGTCATGAAGTGTTGACGCGCAAAGTTTCAGATAAAGCCTGTATAAAATGCCATCGTGACACACCGCCTCACATTGCTGATCCAGCTTTACAAAAACGTGTCTTTAAAACGACCAGCTTATTTTCTGATGGTATACGTTGTGCTGAATGCCATCGAGAGCATAAGGCGCCACATCCAATTGCAAGGCAAGATAATGCCACCTGTGTGAAATGTCACGCTAACATTAAAGCTGCTGATGCAAAAACGACACTGCCGAATATTCGAGATTTTGATATTGATCACCCAGACTTTCAGCTCACATTCAGAACTGGTGAAACTGAACATGATGCCGTAGAAAAGGTAGAACGTATTCCGCAAACTGAAAAGGCGCGCTTAATTGAAAAGTCAGGCCTAAAATTCCCTCACTCGCAGCATGTTGGCTTAGTACAAGGCCCAAATGGTATATGGGATGTGCGTGAATTATCATGTACGAATTGCCACCAGCAAGAAGGCAAAGAAATGCGTATAAAGCCGATATCCTATCAACGTGATTGCCAGCTTTGCCACGCCAATCAGTTGCAAATGGGAAGTAAAACACAGACATTCAGTGTGCCTCATGGTGCAGAACAAAATGTTATTAATGCTTTGAAGGTGCAGGCGCCGAAAGACTTTTCCCGTTATTTGGATTCGCTAAAATCTGGCGGTTGTGCTTATTGCCATGAAGTGCTGGATACTAAAAAAGATAGCGTTTTACCATGGCGAATTAGCCCATTACAAATTAATCAGGATTGGTTTAGTAAAGCCCATTTTAATCATGCATCACATCGCACGCAGCAATGCCAGTCTTGTCATCAGGTCGAGCATTCAGAGAGTAGTGCAGACGTTGCTATGCCGGATAGAAAATCGTGCTTGCGCTGCCATTCTGGCAACCACCCAAAATATAAGCGCATTGCCAGCAGTTGTATGTCTTGCCATAACTTTCACAGCTCGCATATGCCGCAAGCGGCAATCAAAAAAATTGAAGGCATGTAGAATATTTATAACTCAGTGTTATATTGTTTAAGCACTTGGCTTACTTTTTTTGATACATAGTAATTGTAATTTACATTATTAGCTTACTTGGTAAACATTGAATGTATTTAATGATGTTAGGCTTAATGAATTACGGTTGTAGCAAAGATGGCTTTATCGTTATAGCAAACTTTAGCTAAGACGTCAGCACGGGTTAATTTATTGAACCTAGTGACCATACAGCGGACAAAGTAACTAATATTACTTACGCGTACGATAGATTAAACCGCCTATGAAAAAACTAATCACGCTTTGTTTGCTGTTCCCAGCCATGCACATATGTGCCCAGCCTAGCATAGGCGAATTGCTACCCTTGCACGAATCTATTGTACAGATTTCCGTTGAGTTGGGTAACGGCAGGGTAGGCACAGGAACTGGCGTCGTGATTAGCCCAGAATACGTGGTGACAAATTGCCACGTGTTAGCCAATGGCAAAGGTGCCAACGTTGCCAAGCATGGCGATGGCTTTAAACCCATCGCGCTCAAAGCCGATTGGAAGCACGACTTGTGCGCACTGAAATTTGAAAGCCTGCCTTTTAAACCAGTTAACCTACGTGATTCGGCGACATTAGCTTTTGAGGAAGAAGTATTTAGCCTAGGTTACCCGAACGGTAACAACGTGCCACAACCTTCTTACGGTTCAGTAAAAGCTAAATACAGCATGGATGGTGGCTTAATTATCCGTTCCACAACTGCTTTTTCACTGGGTTCTAGTGGCGGCGCTTTATTTGACCAAAAACTTAATTTAATAGGCATGACGACATTTAAAAGCCCCGGTCCACAAGGCTTTTTCTACAGCCTGCCGGTGGAATGGATTAAGTCATTAATTGCCAATAAAGAATTACTTACATTGAACACCGACGAATCGCCATTTTGGGCACTGCCAACAGATAGGCAACCATACTTTATGCAGGTGGTAATTCCCTATCAAAATCAGGATTGGCCAACGCTGCATGCTATTGCAGAGGCCTGGACTAAAAGCCAACCGGAAGCGGCTGATGCTTGGTATTTTCTAGCCGCTGCAGACCTAGGTTTACAGCACTTACCTTTAGCCAAGCGTGAATTTTCGCAAGCATTAAGTTTGAATCCGCAGCACCTTGAAGTCTTCATGCTACAAGCGCAAATAGCATTACAAGAATCGGATTTTGAAACATTGGATAAGCTGACATTGCGCATTGCCAGCCTAGATGGCTATGCATCGGAATTATTAGCCGGCAAAGTTGTCGCCTTGAAGCAAGCTAAGGCTTTGCCGTCCAGTAAATAGGTTGCTGGTCGCTGACCGTGAAGATCATCATATTAAGCCGTCTTAGGTTTTCTGTTGCCTCGTCTTCAGATATGCCTTGTTTTAAGGCATTTGCCTTGGCGATAGGCGTGCCGTAAGCCAGCCATTTTGGGTTTTCCATGTAGGCACGGTCTGCCATACATCGCCGCATCACGTTAATCTTGCGGCCTTCTTTTTCCAGCATCTGAAAAGCTACTACCGCGTTCATTTTTGCTACGGCATTCTCTGCAATTCCAGCACATTCATCGCCAGATTTTTCTAGTGGTGTTTTAAATTTTGGCTGTGGGTCGTCTGCCTGATAAAAATGTATCAGGTAGGCTAAAACTGATGCTAATAAAAGTAAAGGGATAATAAAGCGGGATTTACTCATGGGCTTTTTCCTTTAATGCTTGCATGTCCTTGAACACAGTTTTGGCATGCGTGTTGGGGTCTACACTTAAATAAATTTTGGTTACCCGGCTAGCAGGGTCAATCAGAAAGGTATGGCGTTTTGCCAGCTTTAAATAACCTAAATTAATTAACGCGCCATAAGACTTAGCCACATGACCTTGTGTGTCGGCCAAAAGTGGAAACGGCAGTCGATGCTTGTGAGCAAAGTTTGCATGCGCAGCGCTGCTGTCAACACTGATGCCAACAACTTGAGCGCCGTTTTGTTGTAATGCCGTGTAATCATCGCGAAAACGACAGGCTTCTTTTGTGCAACCCGGCGTGTCGTCCTTAGGGTAAAAATACAGTACCAGCCAATGCCCTTTAAATTCATCCAAACGCCTTTCTTGACCTTGTTGATCAGGCAAGCTAAAGGTCGGAGCCAGTTCACCCACTTTTAGTTGAGCGCTTGGTGACAATTTGAAATAAAAAAACAGTAGCAGACCTGCTAATGGAATGCCCAAAAGAAGTAGTTTTATCATGGCGTTTCACCCAAAACAAAATTGCATCTGTGATTGCAGGTATAGCTATCTGGAAAGTGTATGATGTACTTTTGGAGTTTGTATTCAGTTGGACAAAAAGCGTGAAACGGTTCTAGCGTAGTTAGCACGAGCATGCCCGAATAGTCGCCACCGGTTGAATATGATTTTTGTGAATTTTTCATGATGACTCTGAGTGCTTTAATAAGAAATTGTTCAAACAGTCAAACCTTTTCATGGGTTTAGGCTCATAGTAATGTATATAAATTTTTAAGAGATAAAAAATGATTTTTTCCAAGCTTGCCATCCGTTTATCCGAATCGGGTCTGATGCCCGATTTTCTTATTCGATATGGCATACGCAAGCTTAGCCAACAACGTTTGATGGAGATTTTTGCGGGCAACACCGAAGTGGCCAGCGAGATTCGTAATCACTTTTTTCAAAGCATGCGCCAAGCACAAATTGCTCCACTACCAGAAATGGCCAATGCGCAACACTATGAGGTCCCGGCCGCTTTTTTTGATTTAGTGCTGGGCAAACACCGTAAATATAGCAGTTGCTTTTGGCCGAATGGTGTGCACACTTTAGATCAAGCTGAGCAGCAAGCCTTAACTCAAACCTGCCAGCACGCGAACTTGCAAAATGGCCAAGCCATTTTAGAACTGGGCTGCGGTTGGGGTTCTTTATCCTTATGGATGGCTAGGCATTATCCGGATAGCCAAATCACCTCAGTTTCTAATTCCAAATCGCAACGTGATTTTATTTTAGCCATCGCTAAAAAAGAAAAATTAAATAATCTCAATGTCATCACATGTGACATGAATCACTTTGAGATCAATCAACAGTTTGATCGCATCGTGTCGGTTGAAATGTTTGAACACATGCGCAATTATGCCGTGTTGTTTGAAAAAATCAGCCTGTGGTTAGCGCCTCAAGGTCAATTTTTTATGCACATCTTTTGCCACAAAGATGTTCCCTATGCATTTGAAGTACAAGGTGACGATGATTGGATGAGCCAATTCTTTTTTTCCGGTGGCTTCATGCCCAGTGACGATACGCCCAGTCAATTTCAAACGCATCTTAAATTAGCTAGACAATGGCGCTGGGATGGCACGCATTACGAAAAAACTGCTAATGCATGGTTGGCCAATATGGACCAAAACGAGGCCGTCATCAACGGCATCTTGGCCGATTGTTATGGGTCAGAAAACGTCGTGCTGTGGCGTCAACGCTGGCGCATTTTCTTCATGGCCTGTGCTGAGTTATTTGGCTACCAAGGTGGTCAAGAATGGTGGGTAAGCCACTACCTGTTTGAAAAAAATGCGGTGTAAGCATGGTATTTAATCTCATCAGCTTTCAAATCGGTTGGTTCGCCTGCGTGTTAGGCGCGGCTTACCAAGTACCGTGGTTGGGCGTGTTTAACGCTTTATTCATCCTGATGTTGCACCTTGCACGGTCCAGCCATAAACAAGCGGAAAGCTACTTGCTACTACTGGCCGCCTTATTCGGTTTGGTTTTTGACAGCCTATTATTGCAATTGGGTTGGGTCGCTTTTGAACCCGTGGCATATTGGCCTGATGCCTTGTCGCCACCTTGGATGATTGGGCTATGGGCCTTGTTTGCCAGCACCTTAAACGTTAGCTTAAATTGGCTTAAAAAACACACGGCACTGGCCATCCTACTCGGCGCCCTTTCTGGGCCATTGTGTTATTGGGCAGGCGAACGCTTGGGGGCACTGAGCTTGCTTAACTTTAATTCAGCCATGGTCTATTTAGCCTTAGGCTGGGCCATAGCGGTACCGTTGTTGCTTAAATTGGCCACAGCCATCGGCCAAGCCAAGTGCTTGATCAAGGAGGACTAAGAATTGTTTCATTTTGCACATTACTTACTGACACTCATTCCATTGTCCCTGATGGCCATACTGGCTTGGACACTAAGTTTAAAACACAACAACGTGACCTTGGTGGACAGCGTCTGGGCGCTGTTTTTCTTATTCAGCACGCTGTTTAGTTTTTTTGCCTACGCCGAACCCAGCCCACGCGCCTGGCTGATTCTAATCTTGGTATCAATCTGGGCTTGCCGCTTAAGTGGGCACTTGCACAATCGCAACCACAATAAGCCAGAAGACGCCCGCTACCAAGCCATACGCGCTCGCAACCAACCCAATTTCAGGATCAAAAGCCTGTATTTGGTGTTTTTATTGCAAGCCGTGTTGGCTTGGCTCATCGCCACGCCCTTGCATGCGGCCATCGTCTCAACTAATGCGCTCAATGCCTGGGATGCGCTAGGCATAGCGCTGTGGTTAATCGGCATGGTTTTTCAAGTGCTGGGCGACAGGCAGTTGGCGCACTTTGTCGCACAACCGGGCAACAAAGGACAGGTGCTAAGCAGCGGCGTTTGGCGTTATACCCGCCATCCAAATTACTTTGGTGAAGCTTGCATTTGGTTTGGCTACGGTTGCCTTGGCTTAGCTAGCGGCGCATGGTGGACACTGATCTCTTCGCTGTTCATGACTTATTTATTGGTCAAGGTGACCGGCGCAAAATTACTGGAAGCCGACATCGCTAAGCGTCGCCCTGGCTACACGACATATATGCAAACCACCTCAGGCTTTGTGCCTTGGTTTCCCAAAAAAGGCGATTAGCGTATGGTGCGAATGAAATTCAAAACTGTGCTCTTCTTGTGCCTACTTTACCCAGGCTTAGCGGCTGCGCAAGCTTGGCAATTTGATGTGTCCATGGATGGCAAGGCCATAGGCACGCATGAGTTTGTGTTGGATGAAAGAGAGGGTGGCCAGTTGGCTTTAAAAAGTGAGGCCAAATTTAATGTAAAATTTTTGTCCATTAACGTTTTTAAATACCATCACCTAGCCAATGAACTTTGGCAAAACGATTGCTTAAAAAAATTAGACGCCAGAACTCAAGAGAACAGTAAAGCGACCTTGGTAGAGGCTAAGCAAGACCAAACTATGTTTAAAGTTTCCGCGCCAACGCCATTGGAGATAAGCCAACAATGCGTGATGACCTTTGCCTATTGGAATCCAAAAATACTGCAACAAAAAAAATTGCTGAATCCGCAAACTGGCGAGTACTTGAATACCCAAATCGCTAGGCTCGGGCAAGAAACAATTCTGGTTAAAGGCCAAACAATGAAAGCCGAACGGTATAAAATCCATACCAGTCAATTTGTCATAGAGATTTGGTATGGTTTGGATGGTGAGTGGCTAGCACTGCAATCTACCACTCCTGATGGCCGTATAGATTATGCCCTTAAATAAAATGAGTGAAAAAATGAAGAAGACCTTACTGAGTACCTTGTGCGTTTTATTTAGCGCTTGCAGTCACATGGCCCCCATTCCAACGGTTAAGCAAGTTAATCTTGATCAATTCATGGGTGATTGGTACGTGATTGCCTGCATCCCTACGTTTATTGAGAAAGGCGTGCACAACGGCATTGAATCCTATGCCTTGGCCGCTGACGGTAGCATTAAGACTACGTTTACCTTTAACCAAGGTTCGTTTAACGGTGAGCTTAAGCGCTATCAACCAACGGGTTTCGTGGTGCCCAATACCGGCAACGCAGTCTGGGGCATGCAATTTGTTTGGCCGATTAAAGCGGAGTACCGTATCGCCTATTTGGATGAGGCCTACCAAACCACTATCATCGCTAGAAACGCTAGGGATTATGTATGGCTAATGTCACGCCAAGCCGCCATGTCAGATCAAGCTTACCAAGGCTATGTAGAGCAAATTAAGGCCATGGGCTACGATATTAGCAAATTGGTCAGAATTCCACACCAGCTTAAAAATTAAGGATAGCCCCAGATGTTTTTTAAAACCCTCGTTTCTTGGTTCGATAATCAAGCCGTTGATACGACTGATGAAAATCCAGAAAAAATAGAATGTTTAAGGGTGTTGCCATTTATCGTTTTGCACCTTGCTTGTTTTGCGGTTTTTTGGGTGGAATTTAGTACCATCGCCATCAGCGTGGCAGCCTTGTTGTACCTGCTAAGAATGTTTGCCATCACTGGTTTTTACCACCGCTACTTCGCCCACAAGGCCTTTAAAACATCCAGAGCCGTACAATTTATTTTTGCTTTTTTAGCGGCCAGTGCCGCGCAAAGGGGTCCCTTGTGGTGGGCATCCCATCACCGCCATCACCATGCCCATTCTGACCACCCAGAAGACCCTCATTCGCCTAAACAACATGGCTTTTTCTGGAGCCATTTAAGCTGGTTTTTGGCAAATAAAAATTTCCGATCCAAGAATGAGCGTATTAAAGATTGGCTTAAATATCCGGAGTTAACATTATTGGATAGGTACGATGTGGTGGCTCCCATGGCCCTTGCACTTGGCCTATTTGGCTTGGGTGCTTGGTTAGAAAACGCCGCGCCGTATTTGCAAACCAATGGTATGCAGCTATTTATTTGGGGTTTTGTTATTTCCACCGTCTTGCTCTACCACATGACGTTTACGGTCAATTCATTGGCTCATGTGTGGGGTAAACGACGTTTTTTAACCAATGACGACAGCCGCAATAACCCGGTGATTGCTCTTTTTACTTTAGGTGAAGGCTGGCATAACAACCACCATCATTTCCCTAGCTCAGCCAGACAAGGCTTTTATTGGTGGGAAATTGATCTCACTTATTATGGCTTAAAAATCCTATCTGCATTGGGGTTGATATGGGATTTAAGAAAAGTCCCGGTAGAGGTTTTAAGCCAGAAGCGCACCAGTAAATGAAAATAGCCATTATAGGGGCGGGCATCGCAGGCAACACTCTTGCTTGGCACCTGCATAAAGTCCACGATATCACGGTATTTAGCGCCGATAGCCATGTCGGTGGCCACACGCACACGCATCAGGTGCAAGCATTTGGGCGTGAGTATCAAATTGACACTGGTTTTATTGTTTACAATAACTGGACTTACCCCAATTTCATCCAACTATTGGACGACCTAGGAGTGGCCACGCAAGCTAGTCAGATGAGCTTTAGTGTCCGTGATGAGGTGTCTGGTTTGGAGTACAATGGCACCAGTTTAAACAGCCTGTTTGCGCAACGCCGCAATGCATTTCGGCCCAGTTTTTTGCTGATGATTAGAGACATCCTGCGATTTAATAAAGAAGCGCCTTTGATGTTAAATACCGCTGTCGATGACTTGCCTTTTGCTGATTATTTAAAAAAACATCGTTATAGTCAAGCCTTCATCAAGCAATACATTATCCCCATGGGGTCGGCCATATGGTCGGCATCGCCTAAGCAGATGTTTGAATTTCCAAGCAAATTTTTCATACGCTTTTTTCATAACCATGGCATGTTAAGCGTGTCCGAACGACCTGAGTGGCGGGTGATTCAGGGTGGCTCCAAAGTTTATGTGGAGAAACTGACCGCTGGCTTTAAAGACAAGATCCGCTTAAATAGCCCTGTTGTTCGCGTCAGTCGGACAAAAGGCTCGGTGAGCGTGCAAGTGAAAGATCAAGTCGCGGAGAAATTTGACTGGGTATTTTTTGCCTGCCACAGCGACCAAGCATTAAGCTTATTGGACGACGCATCGCCGCATGAGCAGGCCATTTTAGGCGCGCTGCCCTACCAAAAAAACCAGATTATTTTGCACACCGATGCTAGCCTGATGCCAAAAAGAAAGTTAGCCTGGGCTGCTTGGAATTATCACCTTACTGACCAGCCCCTTGGCTTAGCGGCGGTCACCTACAACATGAACATCTTGCAATCTTTGAACTCACCCGAGCCGTTCTTGGTGACGCTTAACCACACCACAAAGATAGCCCCTGACAAAATCATTAAAAGGTTGGAATATACCCATCCGGTGTTTACACCAGCTGGCGTTGCAGCCCAATCACGTCATGCCGACATCAGCGGCGTGAATCGCACGGCTTATGCTGGAGCTTATTGGCGTAACGGTTTTCATGAAGATGGCGTAGCCAGCGCGCTGGCGGCGCTGGAACACTTTAATCGGGCTATGGAAGCATGAGCGAACTAAAAAGCTGTATTTATACTGGCCGGGTGAAGCATCAGCGTTACTTGCCTGTGCCACATGGTTTTAGCTATGGCTTATTCATGATGTATTTGGATTTATCGGAACTGCCACAGTTGTTTAAACCCTATTGGTTTTGCTCTTGGCAACGCGCCAATTTGGCCAGTTTTTTATGCCAAGATTACTATAATGGACAAACACAGGATTTGGCTGGCGCCATCCGCCAATTAGTTTACACCGCCACCGGGGACAAGCCTAATGGCCCGATTCGCTTGCTCACGCACATGCGTTATTTTGGGTTTATCTTTAACCCGGTGAGTTTTTATTATTGCTTCGATGCACAAGATCAGCAGTTGCAATACATCGTCGCCGAAATTACCAACACCCCTTGGGGAGAGCGACATCATTACGTGCTCGATTGCCAAAATAAAACCCCGCCTTATCGATTTATGTTCGACAAGTCTTTTCATGTGTCGCCTTTCTTGCCGATGAACATGGATTATGACTGGCGCTTTAATGCCCCAGCAGACGCGCTGTTTGTGCACATGGAAAATGCCCAAGCCGGGGTGAAAAAATTTGATGCCACGTTGACCTTAAACAGATTGGCTATTACGCCGGCTAACATGCTTAAAGTATTGCTCCATTACCCATTTATGACGATTAAGGTCATGCTGGCCATTTATTGGCAGGCGCTCAAATTGTGGCTCAAACGTGTGCCCTTCATTCCTCACTCCTGATAGATAGAAAATTAGCTATGATCACACCCAAGCACACCATCACCCCCGCATTAGGTAAATTGACGCCCAAACCAAGGCGCTTAGACCGCTTGGCCAAGCAAATATTAATGCAACGGCTTAAGCCACTAAAGCACGGCACGCTGACGCTCATTGAGGGCAATCAAACGCTGACTTTCGGTGAGTCCAATCACTTGTCTGCTTTAGCCGGCATCAACGTCAGCCTCACCATCAAAGACGCACAATTTTATGGCGAAGTGGTGTTTGGGGGCTCCATAGGTGCAGGCGAAGCCTACATGCGTGATTTATACGACTGCGACAACTTGACCAACTTAATCCGATTGATGGTACGCAATCAATCGCTATTGGATGGCATAGAAAGCGGTTGGGCTAAACTGACCACCCCTATCCAAGCCTTCTTGCATCGCTTAAACAAAAACACCCAACAAGGCAGTCGACGTAACATAACTGCCCACTACGACTTGGGTAATGACTTTTTCAAGTTGATGCTCGATCCGACCATGATGTATTCCTCAGCCATATTTACATCGTCAAAAGACACCTTGGAGCAAGCCTCGTTAAATAAGCTCAAATCCATATGTAAAAAACTGGATTTAAAATCGACTGATCACGTACTGGAAATTGGCACCGGTTGGGGTGGTTTTGCTATCTATGCCGCCCAACATTATGCTTGCAAAATAACCACCACCACTATCTCACAAGCACAATACACCTTGGCAATAGAGCGCATCGCCGAACTTGGCTTAGAAAATAAAATCACAGTATTGCTAACTGACTACCGTGATCTCACCGGCCAATACGACAAGTTAGTATCGATAGAAATGATAGAAGCGGTTGGTTATCAGTTTTATGACACTTACTTTGCCTGCTGTAGCGCCTTATTAAAACCTCATGGCATGATGCTACTGCAAGCCATTACTATCGTCGATCAGCGCTACGCCGCGGCCATTAAATCCGTTGATTTCATCCAGCGTCACATTTTCCCTGGTAGTTGCATTCCATCCGTCACCGCCATGCTCAATAGCATCACCCGGTCCAGCGACATGCGCTTATTTGATTTAGAGGATATAGGCCCGCACTATGCCAAAACCTTAGCCGAATGGCGTAAAAACTTTTTAGGCCGTTTGGCTGACGTTCGGCTATTGGGTTACCCAGAAACATTCATCCGCATGTGGGATTTTTACTTGTGTTATTGCGAAGGTGGCTTTGAAGAAAGGGCCCTGGGTGATGTTCATCTGTTATTGGTTAAACCCGAGAACAGAAGGCTAGCAAAAATATGATGGCGGCTTGTGCTGCAACAACCATATAAGCTAACTGGCGATGTTGATGTTAAAAAAGGAAAACTTCCCGAGCAAAATTTGCGCCACTTGCCAGCGCCCATTTTTTTGGCGAAAAAAATGGCAAGCCATTTGGCACGAAGTTAAATACTGCTCACACCGATGCCAACAGGCCAAAAACCGCAAGCCTTTGAATCACTTTTGATGGACGTAAAAAAAGCTTAACCATTGGTTAAGCTTTTATTTACTGTGGTGCCGGGAGGGGGAATCGAACCCCCACGCCCTTTCAAGCGCGGGATTTTGAGAGCAATAACACCGCTACAGCCAAACAACTAAGCGACTATACGGGCATTAATTATTTTGCGTAACGTTTTGTGCAACAAAAAAATATTTTGATTTAATCTAAATTTTTTAATTTTTTTTAATCATTTAACTCGCTAATTATCGCTTTTAATTTCACACATAACTCTTCCTACTGTCTGTGGCATCTCACTAGCATTTTTATCTAAGTAGCCGCTTGCAATTTCGTTATGCTTTTCATCTTCAACTAAAAAAACGCGATGAGCGCAATTGGACCAAAGATAACGCTTAGTAACATGACCTGCAGGATCTGTAATTAAAATATCCATCACCCTGTTACCTTTTTTAATGGT
>JAIPCR010000026.1 GCA_021738125.1 Sulfuritalea sp. | reverse complement strand
CTTCGTAAGTATATTCAGAATTGCATTTTGGGCATTTTGGTAAATTAGACATATTAGCTTTCTCTTTGTAATGTTGCGCAGTTATAACGTGTGGGTTTAATGTAAGGTTTGTGTGGATGCGTTGATATTCACTTGAGTGTTATCTGTCGCTATCAATAAATCCCAACCGGCTTCACGGGTGGCTAATTGCATCATGCTGGTAAGTGCATGGACTAATTCGTTAGTGAGCGCCATTTTCACAGATTGGCTGTTCGTGCATTGCAGTTCTAAGTAGGGTGGCAAGTTTCCTATGCTCACAATCATACATTGCATGGCTAACATTGGCGTTTCTGAACGTGCTTGTCTATCAGTTAAATATTCGGATTTAAAGTCTAGATTTTCAATCTTTTTTTGAAGATCTTGCTCACGTATAAAGCTATCAATCGCTTGGTTTTTATTATCTGGCGTGGTGATGGTGGGCGAAGGAAATTCCGTGGCTGTTGGCAGTAAAGTGCTAGCGCTACTTTGCAGTGAGCCGTAGATTGATTTGCATATACGCCGTGTAATCCACACCGCTACCTCAGTTTTATCAGCGAGCCCCACCTTGAGTAACAGACGGTCTTCTTGCTCATTGTAGCCAAGATTAATTTGTTCAATTGCTGATTCGTTTTGCGACATAAGCTTATTTTAAATGCTAAAGAGTAGGCATGATATAAATTTTTTTTAAATTTTTCGCAGTTTAACCTTGAAATATTCCTGAGCGACCCAATAACTAGCACTCTAAGGGTTTGAGTGCTAAAATCGCACTCGCTCTGTGTTATTTAGCTTTATAAAATTGGTTTTATGAGTTCCTTAGCATTTAATTTTTTGATTTAATTTTGGAGAAATTGTATGAAAATCCGTCCTTTACACGATCGCGTCATCGTAAAACGCTCAGAAGAAGAGCGTACGACAGCCTCAGGCATTGTGATTCCAGATAGTGCAACAGAAAAACCAGATCAAGGTGTTATTCAAGCGGTTGGTTCAGGTAAACGTGATGAAAGCGGCAAAATCATCGCTTTAGACGTTAAAGTCGGCGATAAAGTATTGTTCGGTAAATATGCGGGTCAAACTGTAAAAGTTGACGGCGAAGAATTATTGGTGATGCGCGAAGAAGACATCATGGCGATTGTTGAATAATTCAACAAATTAATCGCTTGATGCATATTCAATCAAATTAAGAAATATCAGGAGAATTTAAATGGCAGCAAAAGACGTAAGATTTGGTGATGAAGTTCGCCATAAAATGGTAGCAGGCGTGAATGTTCTTGCTAATGCAGTTAAAGTTACATTAGGCCCTAAAGGTCGTAACGTAGTTTTAGAGCGCTCATTTGGCGCGCCAACCATCACTAAAGATGGTGTTTCAGTGGCTAAAGAAATCGAATTAAAAGACAAATTCGAAAACATGGGCGCACAAATGGTAAAAGAAGTGGCTTCAAAAACTTCTGATATCGCGGGTGACGGTACAACCACTGCAACAGTATTAGCACAAGCAATTATTCGTGAAGGTATGAAATCAGTTGCTGCTGGTATGAATCCTATGGATTTAAAACGCGGTATTGATAAAGCAGTTGCAGCAGCTATCGCTGATTTAAAATCACAATCAAAACCATGTACAACCAGCAAAGAAATCGCTCAAGTAGGTTCAATTTCAGCTAACTCTGATAGCTCTATCGGTCAAATTATTGCCGATGCTATGGATAAAGTGGGCAAAGAAGGTGTGATTACTGTTGAAGATGGTTCAGGTCTAGAAAGCGAATTAGACGTAGTTGAAGGTATGCAGTTTGACCGTGGCTATTTGTCACCTTACTTCATCAACAACCAAGAGCGTCAAATTGCCTTATTAGATAACCCATTCGTGTTATTGCACGATAAAAAAATCTCAAACATCCGTGATTTGTTACCTACTTTAGAGCAAGTAGCTAAATCTGGTCGTCCATTATTAATTATTGCTGAAGATGTTGATGGTGAAGCTTTAGCGACATTAGTGGTCAATAACATCCGTGGTATTTTAAAAACAACAGCAGTTAAAGCACCAGGTTTTGGTGATCGTCGTAAAGCAATGTTAGAAGACATCGCGATTTTAACTGGCGGCACTGTGATTGCTGAAGAAGTGGGCCTAAAACTTGAAAACGTAACGCTTGAAAACTTAGGTCAAGCTAAACGTATTGAAGTGGGTAAAGAAAACACAATTATCATTGATGGTGCTGGTGTTGAAGCTACAATTAAATCGCGCATTAGCCAAATCAAAACACAAATCGATGAAGCGACAAGCGACTACGATCGTGAAAAACTACAAGAACGCGTAGCTAAATTAGCTGGTGGTGTTGCAGTCATCAAGGTTGGCGCGACAACTGAAATCGAAATGAAAGAGAAAAAAGCGCGCGTTGAAGATGCTTTACACGCAACACGTGCAGCGGTTGAAGAAGGCATTGTTGCAGGTGGTGGTGTTGCGTTAATTCGTGCACGTGCTGCGATTGCTAAAGTTAAAGGCGATAACCATGACCAAGACGCAGGCGTAAAAATTGTATTGCGTGCGGTTGAAGAACCATTACGTCAAATCGTTCAAAACGCCGGTGTTGAGCCATCTGTAGTTGTAAATAACGTAGAAGCTGGTAAAGGCAACTATGGTTACAACGCTGCAAATGAAACTTACGGCGATATGATTGAAATGGGTATTCTTGATCCAACTAAAGTAACACGTTCTGCCTTACAAAATGCGGCTTCAGTGGCTGGATTAATGCTAACAACTGACTGTATGGTAGCTGAATTGCCTAAAGACGACGCTCCAGCAATGGGCGGCGGTGATATGGGCGGTATGGGTGGCATGGGCGGTATGATGTAATATTTTTGATAAGGCATCCGCTTTTCATTTGAGGAGTTGATGCTATCAAAAAGCTTTAAACCAAAGGCTTACAGAGTTAATCTGTAAGCCTTTGGTTTTATTAGGTTGTCTGGGTTGACTTTAACGCCTAACCCTTGGTTTGTAACAAATTAAATATCTATTTAGCGCTGTACTGACGTATATAGCTTGACGCTAATTGGCGCTGGTACCAGTGTTTTATGTGTTGGTGGCGCAGTGGCAGGCGCGCTTAGCACCTAAATCACTTGGTGCCACATCCCATTAATTTTCGGATGTGATTACTGGGTGCTAATGTGTGCCATAGCTAATTCAACTACTTTTTTTGCTAAGTTTTCAAATTCCTGACCAGCCTCGTCATTATCTCTAAAACTTTCACTACTAATTGTGACCATCGTCCCCTTTAGCAGTTCGCCTGTTTGACTGTCAGTTACTTTGCTTTCTATCAAAAGAACCGCTGTTTTTTTATCTTTGTTGGTCGCTTTTGAAGCAAGCTTTAATACCGCAGAAATCGGCAAAAGATTTCTTACCTTAAAGCCTTCGGTAGCTAAATCTGCGCCAGAGATAGAGATATTCACTTTTAAAGTTTGAGCGCCAGGGGTTTGTGTAAGCGCTAAAAACTGGGTTACTTTTTGTTTAATGTTTTCTTCAAGCGTTAATCTTGTTTTCTCAATAATGTCATTCGTAATTTTATCGTCAACCGATGACTGATTAATCAGCACGCTGTCAATAATGATGGATTTGTAATTGCTTGGATCAAACTTCGTGCTGGTGTAGCGAAATACTTTAGTGTCCTTTGGCCCATTGACTGGTTTTAATAAGCTGTAATCACTAAAAAACCCTGACTCTGGTTTGTCTGCCTGCATTAAAGCGGTATCTGCGAGGGCATTAAAATTCATTAATGAGCTTATAACCATTGAAGCAATAAGCGCGGTCTTTTTAATTGGTAGTTGCACGAATTTATCCCTCTATAATTTATACGGATGTTACAATTAATTCACGAAACTATTAACCTAATGAAAGACTAACATGTCAACTAAATCAGTCATCTTATTGGCTTGTCTTGGAATGGTAAGTGTGGCACAAGCTGATGATAGTGCAAAATCTAAGCAAATTGATGAAAAATTTAAATTAGCGGATAAAAATGCGGATGGTCAATTAACTTTAGAGGAAGCTAAGGCTGGTATGCCTAAGGTTGCTAAAGGATTTGATAAGATAGATGTGGATAAAAAAGGTTATGTCACAGTAGATCAAATTAAAGCGATGGCTAACGCTAATTAGTACTTATTATTTAATTCAGCAGTGAATAGGGTTAAATCATTGTGCAAGCCTCAATGATTTTATTGGTTTGATGTAAAGCAGGAGAGTTGCAATCTGGAAACAAAAAACAAAAGGACTTAGATTTCTCTAAGTCCTTGTTTTTATTGGTGCGCCCGGAGCGATTCGAACGCCCGACCCCTTGGTTCGTAGCCAAGTACTCTATCCAGCTGAGCTACGGGCGCATGGGCAGTATTATACGACATACTGCATATTTCTTAAAGTGAAATTTCATCTTTAAGCTAACTGGCGGAGAGCGAGGGATTCGAACCCTCGATACAGATTTAAGCCCGTATGCTTCCTTAGCAGGGAAGTGCCTTCGACCACTCGGCCAGCTCTCCGTTTATTACGCTAGTTTTTCAACTAATGTTTCTTAATTGAGGGCGCGATATTACTTTAATCGAGCCTAAAAATCAATTGAAAATTCAATCACAATCTGTGATGTAAATATTGCGAAAAACTTATACGCTTTCTAGTTCAAATGCTTTATGTAGGACACGTACCGCTAGCTCTAAATATTTTTCATCCACTACTACGGCAATTTTGATTTCTGAAGTTGAAATCATTTGAATATTAATACCTTCTTCTGCAAGTGTGCGGAACATTTGGCTAGCAATGCCCACATGTGAGCGCATACCAACACCCACAATAGACACTTTAGCAATTTTGTCGTCACCACTAATTTCGCGTGCGCCAATATGTCCTTGCACTTTGTCGCGCAAAAGAGTTAAGGCCTTATTCATCTCATTTTTATGTACAGTGAAGGTAAAGTCTGTTGTGCCATCTGCGCCAGTGTTTTGGATAATCATATCAACGTCAATGTTAGCATCAGCGATAGGGCCTAAAATTTGGTAGGCAATGCCTGGTTTGTCTGGCACACCTAATACAGTGATTTTTGCTTCATCACGATTAAATGCAATGCCTGAGATAATGGGTTGTTCCATGTTGTCTTCTTCCTCGAATGTAATCAGTGTGCCGTCGCCTTCTTCTTCAAAACTAGAGAGCACACGTAACTTAACTTTATATTTACCTGCAAATTCTACTGAACGGATTTGCAATACTTTTGAGCCTTGGCTGGCTAATTCAAGCATTTCTTCAAAGGTGATTGATTTTAAGCGGCGAGCCTCAGGCACGACGCGTGGGTCGGTGGTGTAAACACCGTCTACATCAGTGTAGATTTGACACTCGTCGGCCCCTAGCGCTGCCGCCAGTGCTACGCCAGTAGTGTCAGAGCCACCACGGCCTAATGTTGTGATATTGCCATCTTTATCTACGCCTTGAAAGCCAGCAACTACGCATACATAGCCAGCATCTAAATCTGCTTTAAGATTATTTTGATCAATATCGAGAATGCGTGCTTTGGTGTATGCGTCGTCTGTCAGAATTTTAACTTGTGCGCCAGTATAACTTTTGGCTTTCATACCTAGCTCGATGAGCGCAAGCGCAGTCATGCCGATAGTCACTTGCTCACCAGTTGAGATAATCATATCTAACTCACGTGGATCAGGCTCTGCCATCAGTTCTTTAGCTAAGTTGATGAGTTTATTTGTTTCTCCAGACATGGCAGAAACTACGACTACGATTTGATGCCCCATTGCTTTATAGCGTGCCACACGACGCGCTACATTGCGAATTCTTTCTGGATTAGCGACTGAAGTGCCACCATATTTTTGTACGATAAGTGCCATTTTTAACTCTTTTTTTGTTTATGCTATTTAAAATTAATTGCTAGTTCAGTTTACTGCTTACCCAGCCTTCTACGCTGGCAAGCGCCTGCGGTAAATGGCTTGCATCAGTACCACCAGCCATCGCCATATCAGGCTTACCACCGCCTTTGCCGCCAACTTGCTGTGCGACAAAGTTGACTAATTCACCGGCTTTGACTTTGCTAATCAAGTCTGAGGTGACGCCAGCTGCCAGACTTACTTTTCCATCATTGATGCTTGCTAGCACAATGGCAGCGGATTTCAGTTTATCTTTTAGCTTATCCATTGTTTCGCGCAAGGTATTGGCGTCCGCACCTTCTAGTATGGTTGCTAGTACTTTTATACCATTGATATCCAATGCTAGATTGACAAGATCATCACCTTTAACCGAGGCTAACTTGCCTTTTAAAGCAGCCAGTTCGCGTTCTAGTCGGCGCGTTTGATCTAACAATGCATTAACACGTGCGGGGATTTCAGCACGTAAAACTTTCAAGGTCCCTGCAACACCACCTAAGGCAGTTTCCATGCCTTGAACATAAAGCAGTGAGTTTACCCCTGTCACCGCTTCAATGCGCCGTACACCTGATGCAACGCCGCCTTCGGCTATGATGCTGAATAAGCCAATGTCACCGGTTTTGCTTACATGTGTGCCCCCGCATAACTCTCGTGATGTACCAATATCCAGTACACGCACTTCGTCACCATACTTTTCACCAAACAACATCATTGCGCCTGTTTTCTGGGCGTCCTCAATTGACATTGCCCTTGCCTGACAGTCTGTATTGGCAAGGATTTCAGCATTAACAAGTTTTTCTACTTGGCGAATTTCTTCGTTGGTCAATGGCGCATTATGCACAAAATCGAAGCGAGTTTTTTCTGTGTCGACCTGTGAGCCTTTTTGTTGTACGTGGCTACCTAATACTTCCCGTAGTGCTTTATGCATTAAGTGGGTAGCAGAGTGGTTACGCATAATGTTGGTACGTGCGACTAAATCTACATTGGCCTTTAAGCTATCACCCACACTAAGCGTACCAGTTTTTAAAATGCCATGATGACCAAATACGGCAGCTTGAATTTTTTGCGTATCTTCAACAGCGAAAATGCCATTGCTACTTTTCAGTATGCCACTGTCGCCTACTTGGCCGCCAGATTCCGCATAAAATGGTGTTTCATCAAGCACTACAATGCCTTGCTCACCTTCGGTGAGTTGATTGACTGTGCTACCTTCCTTGTACAAGGCCAATACTTTGGCACTGGTTTCAAGTGTTGAATAGCCTTTAAATTCAGAATTTTTACCTTTGTATTCAAGGTTGGCAGCCATTTTGAATTTACCTGCTGAACGCGCCTGTTCTTTTTGGCGTGTCATGGCAGCATCAAATGCAGCACTATTTACTGATACATTGCGCTCGCGACAGATGTCAGCTGTTAAATCAAGAGGGAAGCCAAAGGTGTCATGCAGTTTAAATGCGAGGTCGCCATTAAAAGTTAAGTTGTTCGATTTGGCCATGGTGGCCAATTCTGCTTCTAAAATCTCCATACCGTTTTCTATGGTTTCAAAGAAGCGGTCTTCTTCTAATTTTAGAGTATTAGTAATGCGTACTTGCTCGGTTTTTAGCTCTGGGTATGCATCACCCATTTCAGCTACCAAATCTGCCACTATTTTGTGGAAGAATGCTGCACGTGAACCTAACTTGTAACCATGGCGTATTGCACGACGAATAATGCGACGCAATACATAGCCACGACCTTCATTGCCAGGGATTACACCATCGGCGATTAAGAACGAGCAGGCACGAATGTGGTCTGCTAATACTTTTAGGCTAGGACTAGTTAAATCAGTGGATTTAGTTTCGCGTGCCGCTGCTGAAATTAAACCTTGGAATAAATCAATTTCATAATTTGCATGGACATGCTGTAATACTGCCGACAAGCGCTCTAAGCCCATGCCGGTATCTACACTAGGTTTAGGTAGCGGGTGCATCACGCCTGCTTCATCGCGATTAAACTGCATGAACACGTTATTCCAGATCTCGATAAAACGATCCCCATCTTCGTCAGGACTGCCAGGTGGCCCGCCAAAATGATGATCGCCGTGGTCGTAGAATATTTCTGTGCAAGGACCGCAAGGGCCAGTATCGCCCATCATCCAAAAGTTGTCAGAAGCGTAACGTGCACCTTTGTTGTCGCCAATACGAATAATGCGTGCCGCTGGCACGCCAATTTTTGTCAGCCAAATGATATAGGATTCATCATCATCGGCATATACGGTGACCGTGAGTTTGTCTTTGGGAAGCTTAAACACTTCGGTGAGTAGCTCCCAAGCATACGCAATAGCGTCTTCTTTGAAGTAATCACCAAAGCTAAAATTACCCAACATTTCAAAAAATGTATGATGACGCGCGGTGTAGCCTACGTTTTCAAGGTCATTATGTTTACCGCCGGCACGTACACATTTTTGGCTAGTGGTCGCGCGCGTATAAGGGCGCTTGTCAAAACCGAGGAATACGTCTTTAAACTGATTCATCCCGGCGTTGGTAAATAGTAGGGTAGGGTCGCCATGCGGTACCAGTGAGCTGGACGCAACAATTTGGTGACCTTTTGAAACAAAAAAGTCGAGAAATGCTTTGCGAATTTCGTTGCTGCTAGGGTTGCTACTTAGTTTAATGGTCATTTTAGTTTTCAATTAATATCTTTGAGCTATTTTCTTACTCATCTACTTCAGTCTGATTTAATGCCTTTTTAATTACATCAAAGCCAAATCCCCGGCTTTGTAAAAACCTTGCTTGTTTGGCCCAGTCTTCACGGCTCGTTGGACTCGTTTTATATTTCTTTTTGCACACAGCACGCGCATGCTCTAATTCATGGGCTTTTATCTCATCCACCGCACTGGCAATTAAGTCATCCGCCACACCTTTTTCACGCAATTCACTGGCTACACGAGTACTACCAAATCTGGCTTTTCTGGCATGCACCAATTGTTCGGTAAATCTAGCATCACTTAACCAACCCCGTTTCTTAAAATCATCCAGTATGGCGGGTATGTCGTCAGTTTCTTCGGCAAAAGCTTTTAATTTTTGCGCCAGCTCAAAGTAAGAGTACTCGCGCTTGCCGAGATAATCTAGCGCACGCTGCCGTAAACTTTTAGCTTGAAATTCTATGGGCTGGCCTCGCTAGATAGTCAATAGCGTACTAGTCTTCTTCAGCCCGTACTGCTGGCATTGCCTCTGCTAAGGCTTTCATATTGGCGCGGATTTTTGCGTCAATCTCATTAGCAATCGCAGGATGTGCTTTTAAGTAGTCGCGTGAATTGTCTTTGCCTTGTCCAATTTTCTCACCATTGTAGCTATACCAAGCACCGGCTTTTTCTAAGAATTTGGCATTAACACCAAGCTCAATAATCTCACCTTCGCGTGAAATACCTTCACCGTAAAGAATATCAAATTCAGCTTGTTTAAAGGGTGGAGCCACTTTGTTTTTAATTACTTTGACGCGGGTTTCAGAACCGATGACTTCGTCACCTTTTTTAATCGCACCAGTGCGGCGAATATCTAAGCGTACTGAAGCATAAAACTTCAGCGCATTACCGCCAGTAGTGGTTTCTGGACTACCAAACATTACGCCTATTTTCATGCGGATTTGGTTAATAAAAATTACTAAGGTATTGGTACGTTTAATATTGCCGGTTAATTTACGCAGCGCTTGACTCATAAGGCGTGCTTGCAAGCCCATATGTGAATCACCCATTTCACCTTCAATTTCAGCACGTGGTGTAAGTGCTGCAACTGAGTCAACTACGACAATATCTACTGAGCCAGAGCGAACTAACATGTCAACAATTTCAAGGGCTTGCTCGCCAGTATCTGGCTGAGAAATTAGTAAATCTGGCACATTGACGCCTAGCTTAGCCGCGTATTGTGGATCTAGCGCATGTTCGGCATCAATAAAAGCAGCAACACCGCCAACTTTTTGCATTTGGGCAATCACAGAAAGCGTTAATGTAGTTTTGCCTGATGACTCTGGGCCATAAATTTCCACCACACGACCACGTGGTAAACCACCAATACCTAAGGCAATATCAAGACCTAACGAACCAGTAGAAACTGATTGAATGTCCTCGCCTATGCTGCCATCACCCATGCGCATGATGGATCCCTTGCCAAACTGTTTTTCAATCTGTGCTAGTGCTGCGGCAAGTGCTTTGCTTTTATTGTCATCCATGTTGTTTTGCCTTTATATTTTCTGTGGTTTTCACTGCTTCTAATAGCCTGTAATTATTTCATAAATCAAGGCTTAAAGTAAGTGTAATCAGCCCTTCAATTACCGTTTTTGCCGATTGCTGACGAATTTGTTGACGGTTGCCAATAAAGTGATGTGTAGCGGTTATTGGTTGGCAATTTGTGCTCGCCCAGGCAAAGCAAACAGTCCCTATAGGTTTATCTTTACTCCCACCGGTTGGACCTGCAATACCAGTCACTGACGCACTTAAAGTGGAAGGGCTTTTGCTTAATGCACCGTTTGCCATTTCAATAGCGACTTCTTCACTAACTGCGCCAAAGGTAATTAAGGTGTTGCTGGATACATTTAACAGCATTTCTTTAGACTGATTGCTGTAAGTAATAAAACCACAGTCAAACCAAGCTGAACTACCAGCGACACGAGTGATAATTTCCGCACATAACCCACCAGTACAAGATTCCGCAAGTGTTAAGGTGAGTTTGCGTTGCACTAGAAGTTGCCCAAGCTGCTCAGCTAGAGTGGTTAAATGATGGTCGTCGGTCATTGCGTCAATTCCAAGACGAGTTGCAAAACTAAAATAGCGTAAATGGCTGCAAGTAAGTCATCAAACATCACGCCGAAACCATGTTTGAGTTTGGCATCACATTGCCGAATTGGAAATGGCTTCCAAATATCAAATAGGCGGAATAATAAAAACGCTAATAGCCACCATTGCCATACATTGGGTGTCCAGGCGAGTACTAACATCATGGCGACAATTTCGTCCCAAACGATAGCGCCATGATCAGCGACCCCTAGGGATTTACCAGTGATGTTGCAAAAATAAATGCCGACTAGAAATAATGCAGTAATTACAATCAGCTGACTTGTGAATGCGTATACAGAAATTAACCAAAATAAAGGTATGCCAACCAAGGTGCCGAAAGTGCCAGGTGCTTTCGGCATTAAACCGCTACCAAACCCCAAAGCAAAAAAATGTGCAGGGTGTTGTAGTAAAAACTGTAAATTAGGTGTTTTGATTTCTAAGCGTTTATCTAAAGTGGTCAAATCCAGCCTCCTTAACATCTAAAATCTCATCATCAAAACCATGGACTACTAATTTTGCATTATTAGTTGTAAGGCCAATGCAACTTAAAGGTAACTTGAGTGATTCACTTAGGTGAATGATTTCGGCATGTTTTTCAGTCGGTGCGGTAAAGCATAATTCATAATCGTCACCGCCTGCTAATAGCATGCTGAGTTTTTGATGATAGAGGTCGGATGTTAATTGAATGTTGAGATATTCAGAGTGTGGAATATTTGCTATATAGATTGAGGCACCAAGATTTGACTGACTTAGGATATGGCCCAAATCAGCTAATAAGCCATCTGAGATGTCAATGGCACTATTTGCAATATCACGAAGTGCTAGCCCTAAAGTGACTCTTGGTTGTGGGGCATGCAGCTTTTTGGCGCAATGAGTAAATGCGTCTTCTGTTAATGCTAAATTGCCTTGCATGTGAGCCAAAGCTAAGGCGGCATCACCTAGCTGGCCTGACACCCAGATCTCTTCGCCCACACCAGCACCACTACGTTTAATGGCTGTTCCAGTAGGCACTTCTCCCATGATTTGCACGCTGATGGTGAGGGGTCCACGGGTAGTATCGCCGCCAATTAAATCGACTTTAAATGCATCGGCACAGGCAAAAAAACCACGAGAAAACTCCGTTAACCAAGGCTGGTTTACGCCAGGTAAAGCGATGGCTAAGGTTGCCCATTTTGGATTGGCCCCCATGGCTGCCATGTCTGAAAGATTAACAGCGAGTGATTTCCAGCCTAGCTGATAAGGGTCTGCATCGGCGAAGAAGTGTGTGCCGGATACTAGCATGTCAGCTGAAATGGCCAACTCCATATTGGCACTAGGAGTAATTAGTGCAGCATCATCACCTACTCCTAAATGGGTGTGGCGTGTTGCCCGAGTGAAATGCTGGCGGATTAAATCAAATTCTGACATGGGATTTAAGCAGTTGCTTTAATAGCTGATTTTGGTCTAAAAGATTTTACGATTGAATCGTTTGTTTCTAGATAGGGTCCACCGATTAAATCTAAGCAATAAGGTACGGCTGAAAAAATCCCATGTACTTTTTGATGGCCTTCACCATCTTTTAAGCCTGCAAGTGTTTCTGCAATCGCTTTGGGTTGACCGGGCAAGTTGATGATTAAGCACTGCTTACGTATTACGGCTACTTGCCTAGACAATATGGCGGTCGGCACAAAGTTAAGACTGATTTGACGCATTTGTTCACCAAAGCCAGGCATTTCTTTGTCGGCTACTGCCAGTGTGGCTTCTGGGGTGACATCTCGTAAGGCTGGACCTGTACCACCAGTGGTTAAAATTAGATGGCAACTTTCATGATCGACTAAATCAATTAAGGTGGATTCAATTGAAGTTTGCTCATCTGCAATCAATCGCTCTACAAATTGTATGGGTGTAATGAGCGCACTTTCTAACCAATTTTTGAGTGATGGTAAGCCTAAATCTTCATATTCGCCACGGCTTGCACGATCGCTAATTGAAACTAAACCAATTTTAATGAATTCTTTTATCATTTGTTTGTCAGTAGTATTAAGTTAAGGCTTAATCATACCATTATCAACATTAAAGGACTTTTTCATGCGCGCTTATGCAAAAAATTTGACTCATCAATCATCAGTAGAAACGCAAGTATTGGTGAGACAAACCCCATCTATTGGATGGATGCTAGGTTGCTTGTTGACCTTAGGAATGATGCTTGTTGCAACACAGTTATATGCTGCAGATGAGAATTTATATGCTAAAAACTACCAAGCACAAAGCACTTATCAACCGAAATCACAAAGTGCTCAGCCAGATACTAAAATGTATTTAAGTAATCGTAAAGAAGATGACAATATTAGTATGCTTGAGAATGGTTATGACATGATGGGTTCTTCTGGATTTAGCGCAACTGATGCTCCTGTAGATGCTGCTTTACAACATGGTAAAGCCATTAAAGCGGACACGGTATTGGTGTATCGAAAATATGGGTCAGCAAAGACAAGTAGTTCTAAATTTGAATTGATTAAAAAGGCAGCCAAAAGTGGTGGCGAAGTAGATGAAAAAGATTTAGTTGAAGGGCCTATTGAATATCAATATTACGCAAGTTACTGGGCTAAGTTACCCATGCCATTATTTGGTGTGCATGTTATTAAGTTAGTAAGAGCGGCTAGTGATGAAGATGAGCAGAAAGTAGCTGAACCAGGCTTGAAAATCATTGCAGTGATTAAAGATTCTCCAGCATTCAAAGCGAATGTCGTTAAAGGTGACACCTTACTAAAAATAGGGGATGTTCCCTTAGATAAAGCAGATGACTTGTTTGCAGCAGTGAAGCGCTATGCTGGGCAGGCTGTAGCTGTTGAGTTGCTGCATGAAGGAACTGAACTTAAAACTAGCGTGGTATTAAATTCACGTCGCTAGACTAATGGCTGTATTTTAAAACAAGGTTTTATTTAGTAGCATGTGAGTAACAATGCTAGCAATATAACCAAGGGCAATAACGGGAGTCCACTTCAGATGGCCAAAAAAGGTATAGCTCCCGTGTGCTTGGCCCATTAAAGCAACACCTGCAGCAGAGCCGATTGACAGTAAAGAGCCTCCAACTCCAGCAGTGAGCGTGACTAGCATCCATTGCCCAATTGACATATCTGGCATCATAGAGAGTACTGCAAACATTACCGGAATGTTGTCAACTATAGCGGAAATGATGCCTATAGCTATATTGGCATTGGTAGCTCCCCAGCCATCGTACATGGTTTGTGATAATAGTGTTAAATAGCCTAAAAAGCCTAAGCCACCAACGCATAGAATCACGCCATAAAAGAAAAATAAAGTATCCCATTCTGCTCGCGCAACTTTACTGTAAATGTCGTAAGGTACGGGAGACATTGCATCCTTATTAGCATTGTTACTGAAATGGGTTTTTTCCCCATTTTTTTTCAGTGCAAATGCGTAAAGTTGTAGTAGCCCCAAGCCTGTCATCATGCCGAGTACGGGAGGAAGTCCAAGTAGACTATGCACCATTACTGCCATTGCAATCGTCAAGAAGAATAGGAAGATAATGCCTAATGCACCTGAACGCATAGGCAGTTGATGGCTAATGCCTTTCGGTTTTTCATTAGGTACTGCCATGCTCATAATGCTAGCTGGAACTAGCCAGTTGACTAGCGCCGGTAAAAAAAGGCTGAAGAAAGTCCAAAAAGTGATTACGCCGTTGCTGGCATGAATGTTTTTTTGCCAAACCATTAAGGTTGTGATGTCGCCGAAAGGGCTAAATGTCCCACCAGCATTGGCTGCGATGACTAAGTTGATGCAGCCTAAAAGAACAAACTTTTTGTTGCTACCACCTACAGCTAGTACCACAGCACCCATAAGCAATGCTGTGGTCAGGTTGTCGGCAATCGGCGATATGCAAAATGCCAGAAATCCGGTTGCCCAAAACAAAGCTCTGTAACTTAAGTTTTTGCGTATCAACCAAGTACGTAATGCCTCGAAGACTTGACGTTCATCAAGGGCGTTAATGTAAGTCATAGCGACAAGTAAAAATAGCAGCAGCTCAGCATATTCTAACAAGTTATGTCTGAACGCAGTTTCCACCACATGTGGGATGCCTAAGCTTTGGTAATACCAGGCAATTAAGGCCCAAATCATTCCGGCAGCTAGTACTACCGGTTTAGATTTGCGTAGATGAATGAATTCTTCTGCCATGACAATCAGGTAGGCGATAAAAAATAAGACTAGCGCGCTTATACCGACCCAGTGATTACTAAGGTCCATGGTTTTAGTTGATTCTGCAGCACTTAATAGGCTAGGTGATAGCAGTGCAAATAATCCTAACAGAAATTTCATAGTCTCTCTTAAATGCTAGCTAAGCAATCTGATTTACTCAAGATTAGTTTCATCAAAATTATCATCACTTGTTGTTTCAAGGGTCATAATTTCTCGCAGAAATTTAAAAATTTCACGGCTACTTTTAGGGGGCTTGCTAGCGGCAACTTCTTTTTGAGCATTTCTAATTAAAGTGCGAAGTTGTTGAATATCCGTTTGTGGGTAAAGTGCAATAAATTCAGCTAACACATCCACATTTTCAATCATGCGATCACGCCAGCGTTCTAGGCCATGAAAATAGGCATTTTCTGCAGTGTGTTTACCATCCCAACGGGCGAGTTGCTCTAAAATAGGCGCATTATCAATTTCTCGCATTAGCCGACCTAAATATTGTTTGTGCCGGCGAGTTGCGCCGTTGGCGGTAATTTTTTTAGAATCTAATACTGCTGTGACGACTGCATCTGGCAAATCTAATTTTAATAGCTTGTCTTTGGGCAACTCAGTTAGTCTGACGCCTAGTGCTTGTTGTTGATCTGCTTCAGCCTTGAGCTGCGTTTTACTAATAGGCTCTTCAGCATTTAATTTAGAGGCTAAATTCGCATCGTAACTAAAATCAATACCACTGTTTGTCTTTTTAGGTTTCATACTGCGGTATTATAACAGCCTTAGTTTTTAGAACATATTTTTAGCGCACACTCAGCGCACTTGGTGTATTCGGTGAAAGATAAAAGGGTTATGGCAGATTTGCGCTTTAGTTATAGTTTAGATCAAATTAAGCAAATGTCGGAAGATGTGCTTAAAGTCGCAAAAAATCTTGGTGCTAGTGCAGCAGAGGCGGAATTGAGCTTAAGTATCGGGCAGAATGTTTCGGTGCGCTTGAGTGAAGTGGAAAATATCGAGTACAACCGTGATAAAGGTATGTCGGTAACCGTTTATTTTGGGCACCAAAAAGGCCATGCGAGTACATCAGATTTAACGCTACAAGCTTTAAAAGACACGGTAGCTGCCGCATGTAATATTGCTAAGTACACCGCTAAAGATGAGTTTTGTGGTTTGGCTGATGCCGATTTAATGGCAAAAAATCCGCTTGATTTAGATCTGCATCACCCTTGGAATATTTCTGTAGATGAGGCTATTGTCATTGCCCAAGAATGCGAGGCTGCTGCTTTAAGCGTTGACGCTCGGATAACAAACTCTGAAGGAGCAAGTGTTTCAACAGGTGAAGGATATTTTGCCTACAGCAATAGCCATGGGTTTACTGAGGGCTATTCAAGTTCTAGGCATGGCGTGAGCTGTTCAGTAATTGCAGAATCTGAAGATAGCATGCAGCGTGATTATTGGTATAGCACTGCTCGAGCGGCTGGCGATTTACAAGCACCGGCAGATATAGGACATGTTGCTGGAACGCGAACTCTTAGGCGATTGAATTCTCGGAAAATTAAAACTTGCCAGGTGCCGGTGTTATTTGAAGCGCCTCTTGCAAGCGGCTTAATTTCGACAATGATTAATGCAATTTCTGGAGGCAGTCTATATCGCAAGTCATCATTCTTGCTTGATAGTTTGGGTAAGCAAGTGGCTAGTCCATTATTAAATATCATCGAAAATCCGCACCTTAAGAAAGGCTTGGCTAGCAGTCCGTTTGATAATGAAGGTGTGGCTACGCAAGTCCGCCAGTTAGTGGAAAATGGTGTTTTGCAAGGATATGTATTAGGTAGTTATTCAGCACGTAAGCTAGGAATGCAAACTACGGGCAATGCTGGTGGTAATCACAATTTGATTGTGCAATCAGGCAGCAATGACTTTTCTGGCATGCTTCAGCAAATGGGTACAGGATTATTGGTTACCGAACTTTTAGGATCAGGGGTTAATATGGTGACGGGGGACTACTCTAGAGGTGCGGCTGGTTTTTGGGTCGAGAATGGCGTCATCATTCACCCAGTGGAAGAGATTACGATTGCTAGTAATATGGTAGATATGTTGAAAATGATTGTTGGAATTGGTACTGATGTCGTCATTCAGGGGTCTAAGCAGGTAGGCTCTATTTTAATTGAGCGTATGACTGTCGCCTGTGAATAATGGGTTTCAGCGATTCACAGGCTAGCGTGTTATTTTACTTCTTCTTCGCTATCATCTTTAATAAACTCATCTGGCACCAAGCCATCTTGAACTAAGCTAGCACGTCTTTGTAAATACGCATCACGCATAAAAGCGTAAGGATCTAATGATGCTTCATCAATCAAGTCGGTCGCAGTAAGTAATTCTGTACGCTTATCTATAAGCTGAGCTAAACGCAGTTGGTTGTGTAATCTAACTTCACCACTATTATGCAGGTAACTGATGGGGTCAGTTGTTACTGTGTCAAATACTAGGCCAGTGGTATCACGTACGCTAGATGGCCCAAGGAATGGTAATACTAAGTATGGACCACTATTTACGCCCCAATAGCCCAAAGTTTGACCAAAGTCTTCTTTATGTTTTTCAATGTTATCCATGCCAGCAACATCAATAAAGCCAGCAAGGCCAAATGTACTATTGATGACAAAACGTCCAGCATCTGTAAAGGCGTTCGTAAATTTGAACTGTAACAAATCGTTCAAAACGGTAGTGATCGAGCCTAAATTGCTAAAGAAATTATTGATGCCCGTACGTGCTGGTGAAGGCGTTATTGTTTTATAAACAGTGGCTACGGGTTTTATGACAGCTCTATCTGCTACGTCATTAAATTTATAGATACCACGATTCATCCCTTCAAGAGGGTCTTTGTTGGTTTGTGTGGCACAGGCTGAAAGCAAAGATACTGCTAACAAACTGGCTGTAACAGCTGTTGTTCTAGCGTAAGTTATTAATTTACTATGCATTTTCAATCCCTAATTGCGATATTTTTTTAATTTTCTAGTAGAAATATCGGCGGAAACACTGATTATCACTTTAACTGAGTGTGGCTTAGTTGTCTAGTATTTTGATTTTTTAGCATAATCGTAGTTTTTTCACAAATACTATCACTTAAGTGGCACAATTTAAGCGTGTGAATAACCACCAAATTTAGAAGGGTTGTATGACTCAACATATTAGTATTACTGAATTTTTATCAAATAATCTCACTGGCGAGCATCGCGTTGCGTTGACAGAGATGCTTCACGATATTGTTAATGCATGTAAGAAAATTGCGCTAGCGATTGATCAAGGTGCTCTGGCGGGCAATATGGGTAGCTTAGGCTCTGAAAATGTGCAGGGTGAGGTGCAAAAAGCACTGGATGTGATTACCAATGATATATTTATTGAAACTAATCAGTTAAGCGGTTATGTGGCAGGTATGGCGTCAGAAGAGATGGATGACGTGATTGAGGTTGCAGAAACACAACGGCAAAAAGGTCAATATTTACTTTTATTTGATCCGCTAGATGGTTCTTCTAATGTAAACGTCAATATTTCAGTCGGTACGATATTTTCAATTTTAAAAAGTGCAAAAGTAAAGCCGGGTTTGGCTGACTTCTTGCAAGCAGGGACTCAGCAGATTTGCGCTGGATATGCACTATATGGCACATCGACAATGTTGGTGTTGACAACTGGTAATGGCGTTAATGGGTTTACTTTAGATGGCAGTGTTGGTGAGTTCTACTTGAGTCATCCGGATATTAAAGTACCGGTAGATACACAAGAGTTTGCGATTAATATGTCTAACTATCGTTTTTGGCAAGAACCCGTGCAGCGTTATATTGATGAGTGTTTGCAGGGCGAGGAAGGTGTTCGTAAAAAAGACTTTAATATGCGTTGGGTGGCATCTATGGTAGCTGAAGTGCACCGTATATTAGTGCGTGGTGGTGTATTTATGTATCCGATTGATAGCAAGTTGCAATCTAAAGGCGGTAAGTTGCGTTTAATGTACGAGGCTAATCCTATGAGTTTTATTGTAGAGCAGGCTGGGGGTGCCTCAACAACAGGCATACAGCGTATTTTAGAGGTTCATCCAAACGGGTTGCATCAGCGCGTGCCAGTCATGATGGGTAGCCGTAATGAAGTGGAACGTATTGCAGCTTATCATTCTAAAAAAATAGCTCGTTAGACTTATTTTTATGAGAGGCAGTTACTTGAGGTATGGCTATTTGCGATACGGCAAATAGCACTGAACTCTTCCGCATTTAAAGAAGCGCCGCCCACAAGTCCGCCGTCTACATCTGGCATATTGAATAGTTGTGTTGCATTTTGCGCTTTTACACTACCGCCGTAAATGATACGCACTTTTGATGCCGCCTCAGTGTTACGTCTGGCTATGCGTTGACGAATAAATTGATGTACTTCTTGTGCTTGTTCTGGTGTGGCTGTTTTGCCTGTTCCGACAGCCCATACTGGCTCATAGGCAAATACCATATTGAGTTGCATGGCTCTAGCGAAGCCTTCGTCGCTAAGTGTTGCCATGACTGCATCCATCTGGCTAGCTACAATTACTTCAGTTAATCCCGCATCGTGTTCTGCAAGCGTTTCTCCCACGCATAAGATTGGTGTAAGGCCTGCTTTAATTGCGGCGTCAAATCTTGCGGCCGCTGAAAGATTGGTTTCATGAAACAATACACGTCTTTCTGAGTGGCCAAGCAGCACATAACTGCAACCTAAGTCTGTGAGCATGTGGGGAGATACCGCGCCAGTAAAAGCACCTTCTTCAAATTGGTTTACATTTTGGCCGCCCCAGGCAATATTAGTCTTTTGTAATAATGATCTTGTTTGGTGTAGATAGGGGTTGGGCACACAGACTACATAGTCAGCGTTTTTACAATCTTTTAGGCTCTCAATCAGCTGTTCCAGCAACATTTGGTTGCTACTGATATTGCCATGCATTTTCCAATTACCCACTACTAAATTGCGACGCATTTCACAATTCCTTATATTTTATTTGATGACTGCCTGTAACTCGCCTAATTGATAGCGGTTAGCCATTTGTTCACATGATATTGGTTTGATTTTGTCAGCCTGGCCTGCAGAGCCAAAAGCTTCATATCGAGCTTTGCAAATTGCCCGCATGGCAATGGTTGAGGCGCTCAGAAATTTCCTTGGATCAAATTCTTTCCTTTTTTCCGTAAAGAATTTACGTATTGATCCGGTATAGGCCATGCGTAAATCCGTATCAATATTGATTTTACGAACCCCATGTTTTATCCCTTCTACAATTTCCTCTACTGGTACCCCGTAGGTTTCGCCCATGTCTCCGCCAAATTCATTGATAATGTGAAGCCATTCTTGTGGAACGGAGGATGAGCCATGCATGACCAAGTGTGTGTTGGGTATTCGGTCATGAATCTCTTTTACCCGGCTAATCGCAAGTGTTTTACCTGTAGGTGGTTTGGTGAATTTGTATGCGCCATGGGATGTGCCTATCGCTATCGCTAATGCATCCACTCCTGTTTGACGCACAAAATCTGCGGCTTCTTCAGGGTCGGTAAGCATTTGTTCGTGACTTAATATGCCCGCGGCACCAGAACCGTCTTCTTCACCAGCTAAGCCTGTTTCTAGAGAGCCAAGTACGCCTAATTCTCCCTCTACCGAAACGCCAATCGCATGAGCAATCTCTACAATTTTTCTAGTCACCTCAACATTGTATTGATAACTGGAGGGTGTTTTTGCATCTTCCATCAGTGAGCCATCCATCATTACGCTAGAAAAACCAGAACGCATTGCTTGTATACAAACGGCAGGAGACTGGCCATGATCTTGATGCATGACAACGGGGATGTGAGGGTATGTTTCAATGGCAGCTAAAACTAAGTGCCTAAGAAATGCCTCTCCGGCATATTTACGTGCACCGGCAGATCCTTGCAAGATTACTGGACTATTCACTTCGTCCGCCGCCTGCATAATCGCATGAACTTGCTCCATGTTGTTTACATTGAAGGCTGCAAGACCATAGTCATGTTCAGCCGCATGATCAAGCAGTTGGCGTAACGAAACGAGTGCCATAATAATCTTCCAAAAAATTAAAGGGCTGTTAACAGTGTTTTATATTGATAATAAAATACTTATGTCTTATATAAGATATATTATATAGCATTATTGTTATTTAAGGTGTGG
>JAIPCR010000025.1 GCA_021738125.1 Sulfuritalea sp. | reverse complement strand
AGTACCAGTTTCCAAAACTGTATCTTTACTACCTTTGCATAGTTTTAAATCTATAAAACCCTGAACCAGAACATCTAGCGCGGCTTCATGTGGCGCGTTCCAGTGGTTGGAGATATGCACCTGTCTAATAGCTGCATATTGTGCGGCCAAAACAAGCTCATATATCTCTTTTTGTGCTGCACTAAATTTACCATTCACCGGGAAAGTACGCGTGATATCTGATGCATAGCCATCTAACTCACAGCCGGCATCTATCAACAATAATTCACCATTATTAAGCTTTGAATTATTCGCGTTGTAATGCAAAGTACAAGCATTTGCACCCCCCGCAACGATACTAGTATAGGCTGGTGATTGTGCACCATGACGATAAAATTCGTGTAAAAACTCAGCCTCCACTTCATATTCCATCATATCGGGCTTAGCAAATTGCATTGCTCTGTTATGTGCACTCGCCGCAATATTAGCTGAGCGACGCATCAAATCAATTTCGTAGGCTGATTTGTACAAGCGCATTTCATCTACCAAATGACGAATGTCACCAATTTCATCTGGCACACCTATTCCGTTACGAGCTTGGGTTCGCAATGTATTTAACCAACCCGTCACCTTGGCATCATTCACAACACTTTCACCTAAGCTAAAATACAATTTAGGCTGATTGGCTAATAGCTTCAACACAACCGCATCTAATTCATTAATTGAATAGGCCTCATCAAAGCCAAACGTATCACGCGCATCATTTGCACCATAGCGAAAACCATCCCAAATTTCACGTTCCATATCTTTGTCACGACAGAACAAAATGGATTTAGATTCGGCACCTGCAACTAATACCACTACGGATTCAGGCTCTTTAAAGCCTGTTAAATAATAAAAATAACTATCAAAGCGGTAGGCATAATGACTATCTCGGTTACGAATCACTTCAGGTGCGGTAAAGATAATCGCAATACCTTCCGTCATGCTGGCGATCAGTTTTTGGCGTCTGGCTTTATATTCTGTTAGATGAATGTTCATTCAATTTTAAATTTATATTTAACTGGTTCAGGTAAAAAATTTACAAAGTTTGCTGCTGTAATTGCTTCTCTAGACTTTCTAATCGCTCTGGCGTACCAATATCGTGCCATACCCCCTGATAATGTTCCGCAGTAGCTTGTTTCTGTGAAATTGCTTGTCGCAATAGTGGTGCCAATTTAGCAGGAGACCCAGGTACCACACTAGCAAATAAATCTGGATGATAAACTCCTACTCCTGAAAAGGTGAGTTTTTGTGACCCTTCATTTATCAACATACCCTCTTCAATAGCAAAGTCACCATTAGGATGCTGGGGCGGATTATTTACTAACACCAAATGCGCTAAGGCCTGTAATGGTGTGTGATGCAACAACTTTAAACCTACAAAATTTATATCGGTGAATATATCCCCGTTCACAACTAAAAAAGGTTGATTGCCTAATAATGCTAAGGCATTAGCAATACCCCCGGCGGTTTCTAGCGCATTTTTTTCAGGACTATATTCAATATGCATTCCCCATTGACTGCCATTCCCCAACGCTTGTTCAATCTGTTCACCTAAATGCGCATAATTAATCACCACTTCTTTAAATCCTGCATTAGCTAAACGCTCTAAATGCCATACGATAAGTGATTTTCCACCCACTTTTATTAATGGCTTGGGTGTGAAATCTGTAAGCGGTCGCATACGTTCGCCACGACCTGCCGCTAATATCATCGCTTTCATTGAAATGCCTTGCATTAGAACGTGTAACCTTCTTTAGGCTTTACATTTTCTAATTGATTCAGCAACCTTAACATCGGCCTTAATTCCACGTAA
Organism: Sulfuritalea sp.; assembly: GCA_021738125.1. Lineage (GTDB taxonomy): Bacteria > Pseudomonadota > Gammaproteobacteria > Burkholderiales > Methylophilaceae > Methylotenera. The sequence continues at coordinate 19,546 of JAIPCR010000025.1, read as the reverse complement.
CGCTCACACACCTTGCGTAAATAGATCATCACCAAAGGCATATCTTTTAAGTATCCATCCTTGCCATCTCGATGACTAAGTCTTGCAAAGATACCCAGTACTTTAATATGTCGTTGCGCACCCATCCATTCAAAATCACGATAAAACTCACTAAAGTCATCTGGCACCGGCAACCCAGCTTTTTTTGCAGGTTGCCAATAACGCACAGCCCAATCAATGATTTGTTCTTCTTCCCAACTGATATAAGCATCTTTTAATAAAGACACCAAATCATAGCTAATAGCACCATAGACAGCATCTTGAAAATCCAAGACTCCAGGATTATTTTCTTTCGTTATCATTAAATTACGTGAATGAAAATCTCGGTGTACGTATACTTGTCCCTGTGAGAGGATGTTTTTATTTAACACCTCAAAAGTATTTTTTAAGATAACTTGCTGTTCACCAGTTAAGCTCACATTCAAGTGTTTACTCACATACCAATCTGGAAATAATTGCATCTCACGTGTAAGCAAAGTTTCGTCATACTTAGGGAGTACATTTTCTTTGCTCGCAATTTGCAACTCAATCAAGGCATTAGTAGCCTCTAAATATAACTTAGGCGCACTTTCTGAATTCAGTTGCGACAAATAAGTATCGTCCCCCAAATCACTTAACAACAAAAAACCTCGCGCTAAGTCTTGTGCGATAAGCTGCGGTACATTCAACCCAGCATCTAGAAAGAGTTTGGCAATATTCACAAACGGCGTGCAATCCTCTTGTGGTGGTGGTGCATCCATAGCAATCAATGTATGAAAGCCTAAATATGGGGCGACTAAATTGACTCTAAAATATCTTCTAAAACTTGCATCCGCTGAAGCTATAGTGAGCGAAAAATTAGCTTGCTGTAAGACTGTATATAACCAAGCACCAAGTTGTTGTTGTCTATCATCCACGACGGTCTATCCAATGTTATATAATGTTGTTATGTAGCGGCTTAAAGTTAGCATTCTGGCTTGCCACCTTAAGCGTTAAAGGACTGGTAAAATACGATTTACTAATTGCCAAAAAAATCAATTTATGAGATTTTATCACTGATAAAACATATCGTTAAAATAAACCTTCTATCTATATACCCGTGACATTATCTCCACCACACCTACGTACAATAATTGCAGCGGCATTGACATGCTGAGAAAGAAAATTCTCAGCTGTTTGATTGCTATCTTATTAGCTTACGGCTTAACAGCCCACGCCGATAGCGATATCACTATGACATCAGCTGATGCTGTAGTGATTAATGGTGACAAACTTGAGTTGCATCTTGATAGAAAAATGCGTGCGATTGGAAATGCCTCTATTAGCCGAGGAGAACAATCCATACAAGGTGATGTGATTGACTATGACATGCAAAATGATGAATTGCATGCCAAAGGCAATGCCATACTCAATCTTAGAGATGCTCAACTAAGCGGCTCTGAGCTACACATGCAATTATCAACCAGCATTGGTGAAATTCAAGATGCCTCGTTTACCATGCTTAAAACGTCAAGTCGTAGCAATAATTTCAGCACTTCACAAAATCAACCTATGGATGGAAGAAGCGATTACGCAATAACGGGCGCAGCTTCTGATAGCAATCAATCGCCAACTTCTGAAATTGTCCAATTGACGCTAAGTAGCTCACAAGTAAATTCTTCAAAAGCACGTGGTGATGCCAAAAAGATACTCTTTGAAGGGCAAGACAAAAAACAACTGAAAGATGCACGCTATACCACCTGTGAAGCAGGCGTAGATGACTGGTATATCAAAACAAAAGAATTGGAACTCAATAACTACACAGAATCTGGCGTTGCAAAAAATGCCTATATAGAAATCAAAGGCGTACCTGTACTTTATACCCCCTGGATTGGCTTTTCATTCAGCAATCAACGTAAAAGTGGTTTGCTTGCCCCCACTTACGGCACCACGTCGAAGAATGGGCTAGAAATATCGGTCCCTTTTTATTGGAATATATCACCTGATATGGATGCAACGCTTACAACACGGACTCTAAGTAAACGTGGCGTTCAATTACAAGGCGAATTTAGATATTTAGAAGAAAAATTTTCAGGCATTGATAGTTTAGAATATTTGTCGAGTGACAATCAAACTAGCGAAAACCGTTACTATGCCTCATTAAAGCATCAACACAACCTTGGTAGTGGCTGGTCTGCAGGCTACAGTCTTGAAAAAGTTTCAGATGATGAATATTTTTCTGACTTATCTACACGCATTGTCACCACCAGCCGGATTAACTTACCACAACAGTTTAATATCGATTACGCAAATGAAAATTGGCGGTTTAACGGTTTAGCACAAAAATTTCAAACTTTAGACAAACTATCTTATCCTTATGAGCGCTTGCCACAGTTGACGCTAACCGGCTCCAAATATTTTGGAGATGTAAACGCCAATCTCTATACGCAATTAGTCGCATTTGACAGCAATATCAATGACCCCGCCATTAAACCTAATGGCACGAGGCTCACGCTATATCCTAGCATCAGCCTGCCCATGCATCAGTCTTATGGCTACATTACGCCAAAAATAGGGATTCATCATACTAGTTACAACCTCAACAATATTGCCAATAATCTAGAATCTCAACAACGCACCTTACCTATCGCCAGCATAGATAGCGGCTTATTTTTTGATCGTGATTTCAAAATATCCAACCGAGCTTACACGCAAACCATAGAGCCCAGATTATTTTATGTCTACATTCCGAATACAAAACAATCTGACATTCCTATTTTTGACAGCAGCACCTCCGACTTAAATTTGAGCACCCTATTCAGAGAAAATCAATATACAGGTAACGATCGCATCAATAATGCTAACCAACTTAGCTTATCACTCACCACACGTCTGCTTGAATCTGACACTGGCATACAAAGACTTTCAGCCTCTATTGGACAACGCTATTATTTTGCAGATCAAAAAGTATCATTGCCCGCAGAAACCTTGAGAAAGAGTGATACCTCAGACATTGTTATGGGCTTAACAACCTACTTAAAAACCAATTGGAATGTAAATGCATTCTGGCAATATAACACCGCAGATTCAAAATCAGCACGTACGACACTAGCCAGTCGCTTTACGCCAGAGCCGGGCAAAGCACTTAACCTCAGTTATACATACAGACAAGATACATCCAGCACGAGCGTATCAAATGGCATCAATCAATATGACCTTTCAGGTGAATGGCCGTTAGGCCAAGGTTGGTATGGTATAGGACGTGCCAACTATTCTATAGAAGAGAAACATATCATCGAAACTCTTGCCGGGATAGAATATAATGCAGGTTGTTGGCAAACAAGAACTGTCATTCAGCGCGTCACTACGGCAACGGCGAATGCTAGCTACGCTCTGTTTCTTCAGATTGAGCTAGGGGGGCTTGCCTCAATTGGTACTGACCCACTAGATGTCATTAAACGTAGCATCCCCGGTTATGTCAGCACTGGACTTATTCCTGACTCTTATTAACAACACTACTACGAGTAACTATTTTGCGTACCTTTATTAAATATCTGATTCAACCTTTATTGCTAGCAGGCGCTCTGACTGTGGTCTGCCAACCAAATGTGCAAGCTGAAGAAGTAGTTAAACTAGATCGGATTGTTGCCATCGTCGATCAAACAGTAGTGACCGAACAGGAACTAGAAAGCCGTATTGCAACAGTTACTGCGCAATTAAAAAAACAAGGGACAGAATTACCTGCAGAGAATATTTTGCGTAAGCAAATTTTAGAGCGCCTTATTACTGACACGCTACAAATTCAATATGCCGCTCAAACTGGGCTTAAAGTTGATGATAATCAACTTGATAAAACAATTGAACGTATTGCCGAACAAAACCAAATGACATTAACTGAATTTAGCGAAGCACTTGCTAAAGACGGTGTCAGTATGCGTAAATTTAGATCTGATATTCGCAATGAAATTACCATCGCCAGACTTCGTGAAAGAGAAGTTGATGGTCGCGTTAATGTCACTGAATCTGAAATTGATAACTTTTTAACTAGCCAAGCAGCCAATACTGAAAATCAGGATGAATTTGAAATTTCACATATTTTAATTCGTACCCCTGAAGAAGGTGCGACAGAAGATGTACAAAAAGCTAAAGCTAAAGTAGATGCTGCTGTAAAAGAACTCAATAATGGGAAAAGCTTTGCTGAGATCTCCGCGAGCTTCTCAGATGCACCTAACGCTCTAGAAGGTGGGAAGCTAGGCTGGAAAAGTGGTGCGCAGATGCCCGCTTTATTTTTAGACGCGCTAAAAACGATGCAAGTAGGCGAGGTTTCTCAACCTCTGCGTAGCCCAAATGGATTTCATGTCCTTAAACTCACCAACAAACGTGGTGGCAATTCCCCACTGGTCATTCAACAAACGCATTCAAGGCATATCCTCATCAAGCTCTCTGAAATTATGTCAGAAAAAGAGGGAAAACAAAAAATGGATAACATTAAAGAGCGTTTAGATAATGGTGAGAAATTTGAAGCCCTCGCCCGCCAGTATTCAGAAGATAGCACTGCGTCAAATGGCGGCGACTTAGGATGGATTAATCCTGGTGACACAGTCCCACAATTTGAAAAAGCCATGAATGAGCTAAAGGATAATCAAATCAGCCCTCCAGTTCGCACGCAATTTGGCTGGCATGTTATTCAAGTGATAGAGCGTCGTTCACAAGACATGAGTAAAGAAGCTGCGCGCCTTAAAGCACGCCAGGAGATTCGGGCTAAGAAAGCAGATGAAGCTTATCAAGATTGGATTCGTGAATTACGCGACCGCGCTTATGTTGAGCTTAAACTTGAAGATAAATTTTAGTCACATGGCTTAAACATATAGTAGATTTAAACTCTCGTGAGCCATTCATTACCTACTATCGCAATTACAGCTGGCGAGCCAGCAGGCATAGGTCCAGATTTATGCGTCATGCTGGCACATAAAAAACTCAACGCAAACATCGTCGTCATTGCCGATAAAGCAATGTTAAAAGCGCGTGCAGCACAACTTGAATTAGCATTAGCAATAATGCCCTACACTCAAAATAAAATTCAACAACACCTAGGCAATGGCACATTAACTGTTTTACATGAGCCCATCAACAGCACAGTCGTTGCAGGTAAGCTCAATCAACTGAATAGCCAATACGTAGTAAACACATTAAGTACGGCTTGCTTAGGTTGCACTGGCAATACATTTGATGCGATGGTAACGGCACCGGTACATAAAGGCATTATTAACGATGCTGGCATTTCATTTAGCGGGCATACAGAATTTTTAGCTGACCTCACTAAAACACCACAAGTAGTTATGATGCTAGTCGGCGGCGGTATGCGTGTAGCCCTTGCCACCACGCATGTAGCACTAAAAGACGTGCCTACTGCCATCACTCAACAAAGTTTAGAAACCACTATTCGCATTTTGCATCGTGACTTAATGGAAAAATTTAGGTCGAAAAATCCGATAATTTTGGTGGCCGGCTTAAATCCGCATGCAGGTGAAGATGGTTATTTAGGCATGGAAGAGATTGAAATCATTAACCCCGTTTTAGAAAATTTACGCACTGAAGGTATGCAATTAATAGGCGCCCTGCCAGCTGATACTTTATTTGCAAAACACCAGCTAAGTAAAGCTGATGCAGTGCTCGCCATGTATCACGATCAAGGCTTACCGGTACTTAAACATGCCAGTTTTGGTGAAGGCGTCAACGTTACGCTAGGCTTACCTATCATTCGCACATCAGTTGACCATGGTACCGCATTAGATTTGGCAGGCACTGGCAATATTGAACTTGGTAGCATGCTAGCCGCCATTGAGTTGGCTATGACGCTAGCAAATAACGCATCTAAAGTACAATAGCCACATGAAACACATCGCAAAGAAACGCTTTGGCCAAAACTTCCTGACTGATCAAAGTGTCATTACCAGCCTAGTTGCAGCGATATCCCCAGAGCCAAACGACCTGATGGTTGAAATTGGCCCAGGGCTTGGCGCATTGACCAAGCCCTTACTGCAGAAACTAAAACTTTTACATGTAGTAGAGGTTGATCGCGACATCATTGCTTGGATGAAAACTGAATATAGCAAGCCCGCTTATGCCAACAATGCCCTTAATATTCACAATGCCGATGCACTTAAGTTTGATTTCACTAGCTTAGGTGAAAATCTGCGCGTCACCGGCAACTTACCTTACAACATCTCCACCCCTATTTTGTTTCATCTGCTAGATAACGTTTCTCACATTTGTGATATGCATTTTATGCTGCAAAAAGAGGTCGTAGAGCGCATGGTAGCAGCACCCTCTACCCCAGCCTACGGCAGACTCAGCGTTATGTTGCAATACCATTTACAAATGGATTACTTAATCACCGTACCGCCAGAAGCTTTTGAACCTGCACCTAAAGTAGAATCTGCTTTTGTACGCTGTATACCTCATGCTTCTTTACCATTTACTGCTAAAAATGAAGCGATATTTGCAAAAGTTGTACTGGCCGCATTCGGGCAACGTAGGAAAACTTTACGAAATACGCTTAAAGGACTAGTTGAAGACGATGGATTTACCGCCTTAAACATCAGCTCACAATTACGTGCTGAAAATTTAAGCGTGGCTGATTTTGTCACCATCGCAAACTATTTGAGCTGATATAATTTACTTGTAAATTATATTCCAACAATCTTAAAATTAATTCTAAATCAGGGGGAAATTTTGCGAATCATTCTTTTAGGCGCACCAGGCGCAGGTAAAGGTACTCAAGCCACTTTTATTAAACAACATTTTAATATTCCACAAATCTCTACTGGCGACATGTTACGTGCCGCAGTAAAGGCGGGGACCCCATTAGGCTTAGAAGCAAAAAGCTTTATGGATAGCGGCGGCTTAGTGCCAGATACAGTGATTATTGGCATGGTCAATGAGCGTATTAAAGAAGCTGATTGTGCAAATGGTTTCTTATTTGATGGCTTTCCACGCACCATTCCACAAGCTGAAGCCATGAAAAACGCTGGAGTTGCAATTGACTACGTAGTAGAAATAGACGTGCCAGACAGTGCAATTATGGAGCGTATGACAGGCCGCCGTAGCCACCCTGCCAGTGGTCGCACCTACCACATAAAATTCAACCCACCAAAAGTTGAAGGTAAAGATGACATTACTGGTGAGGATTTAGTACAGCGTGCAGATGAAGCACCCGAAGTAGTGAACAAACGCTTGGTTGAATATCACGACCAAACTGAGCCGTTAGTAGAATACTATGGCAATTGGGCGAAAAGTGGTTCTGTTGGCGCACCAAAACACGTCAAAATAAATGGCTTAGGTGAACTTGAAACAATCAAAGCCAATATTTTTGCAGCATTAAAATAACTGACTACCACTTGGTGTGCAAATAAATTCAATTTGCACACCAATCAAAATGAACAAAATCACTTCGATAATTCCACCTTACATGCCCTTGCTGTTTTGGATAGGTATTATTATCACCACAATACTAGGCTTAATCCCTGGTAGCGCTGTCCCTAATGCTGTTCAATTCTGGGACAAAGCGCAACATACCTTAGCTTTCCTAATGCTGACTATCTCTGGCAAACTTGCATTTCCGAAAAAAACAAATCAGGTTTTTATGGGCTTAATCATATATGGCGCACTTATAGAAATAATGCAAAGCACACTCACTTCCAGTAGATTTGGTGATGTATGGGACTGGGTGGCTGACGGAATTGGCGTTTTTGTTGGTATAGCAATTTATGTTAAATTGATTAAAGTAAAATCCTACCGCATCTAATCATACGAGAAATCGCATTATTCACAGGTCAAAGGTATAATCTTAAGTATTCATTTAAACCATAAGAATAGTTAAATTATGCAGCAGCAGTACCCCTTTAAAGACATTGAAAAAACCGCCCAAGCTTATTGGGAAGCCAATCAAACCTTTGCCGCAACAGAAACTTCAAATAAACCAAAATACTATTGTTTATCGATGTTTCCTTACCCATCTGGTCGTTTGCACATGGGTCATGTGCGCAACTATACGATAGGCGACGTATTAAGCCGCTTTCACAAAATGAAAGGCTTTAATGTCATGCAGCCCATGGGTTGGGATGCATTTGGCTTACCTGCTGAAAATGCGGCCATTAAAAACAATACTGCACCAGCAAAATGGACCTATGAAAACATAGAGCACATGAAAACTCAGCTTAAACAACTGGGCTTGGGCGTAGATTGGAATCGCGAAATTGCGACTTGCAAACCTGAGTATTACAAATGGGAGCAGTGGCTATTTACCGAGCTTTTCAAAAAAGGCTTAATTTACAAAAAAACCTCTACCGTCAATTGGGACCCTGTTGATGGTACCGTGCTCGCGAATGAGCAAGTCATTGATGGCCGTGGCTGGCGCAGTGGCGCATTAGTAGAGAAACGTGACATACCACAATATTTCATGAAAATTACTGCGTATGCAGAAGAATTACTCAATGATCTAGATAAGCTAGACGGTTGGCCTGAGCAAGTAAAAACCATGCAACGCAACTGGATAGGTAAAAGCTATGGTTGCGAGGTTGAGTTTCCAATTATGAATCAAAGTGGAAACTTAAAAGTTTATACCACCCGCCCAGATACTTTAATAGGCGCAACCTATGTTGCCGTGGCAGCAGAGCATGCACTCGCCACACAAGCGGCACAAAATAATTCAGCACTAGCTGAATTCATTGCCGAATGTAAACGCGGAAGCGTTGCTGAAGCTGACGTAGCAACGGCCGAGAAAAAAGGCATGGCAACGGGGCTTTTTGTAACACATCCGCTGAATGGCGAGCAACTGCCTGTTTGGGTGGCTAACTACGTGTTAGCCAGCTATGGTGAAGGTGCTGTCATGGCAGTGCCAGCGCATGATGAGCGTGATTTTGAATTTGCTAATAAATACAACTTGCCGATTAAAGCTGTGATTAAACATAGCGACTCAGATACATTACCAATGATAGAGCATGGTACGTTGTTTAACTCTAGTGAATTTGATGGTTTGAATTTTGAGCAAGCCACTGAAGCAATTGCATTAGCTTTAAGTACAAAAAACTTAGGTAAAAAACGTACGCAATTCCGCCTACGCGATTGGGGTGTTTCACGTCAGCGTTATTGGGGATGTCCTATTCCTATTATTCACTGCGATAAATGTGGTGAAGTCCCTGTACCTGCTGAGCAATTGCCAGTGGCATTACCAGAAGACGTCGTGATGGATGGGGTGGGCTCGCCAATCAAAAAAGACCCTAGTTTTTATGAAACCACCTGCCCAACCTGTCATGGCAAAGCGACACGTGAGACCGATACGCTAGATACATTTTTTGAGTCTTCATGGTACTTTGCCCGTTATGCGAGCTTTGACAGTAAAGCCACCATGGCGGACGAACGGGCTAACTATTGGTTGCCTGTTGACCAATACGTAGGAGGCATTGAGCATGCGATTTTGCATTTACTTTATGCGCGCTTCTTCAACAAACTGATGCGCGACGTGGGTTTGATTAAAAATGATGAGCCTTTTACCAACCTACTCACACAAGGCATGGTGCTAAAAGATGGCACTAAAATGAGTAAGTCGAAAGGTAATACCGTTGACCCACAAGAGCTGATTGATAACTATGGTGCTGATACTGCACGTCTATTCATGATGTTTGCCGCACCCCCAGAACAAAGCCTAGAGTGGGCGGACAGTGGTGTTGAAGGTGCAAATCGATTCTTGCGCAGGTTATGGAAAGCCGTCTATGACCACGTCGCATTAGGTCAAATTGCCGCTTATACTTCAGGTGAACTCTCTGCAGAACTAAGAGCAATACGCTTGCAATTACATAGCACTATTGAAAAAGTTGCCGATGACTATGGCCGTCGCCATAGTTTTAACACAGCCATATCATCGGTGATGGAATTAATGAACGCATTGGCAAAAATCGAAAATACAGATGAAATGAGTCGCCAAGTGCGTCAAGAGGTTTTGCAAAATGTAGCATTACTGCTCTCACCGATAGTGCCACACATTTGCCAAGCTATTTGGACTGAACTATGCCCCAATAGCCATATTTTAGAAACCAACTGGCCTGCTGCTGACCCATTAGCGATGGTACAAGATAGCGTCGAATACGTGATTCAAGTGAATGGCAAATTACGTGGTAGCATCACTGTAGCAAAAACGGAAGGCAAAGAATCGCTAGAAAAATTAGCCTTACAGCAACCTTTCGTGCAAAAATTCATTGAAGCACACATGACTGTAAGAAAAATTGTTGTTGTGCCAAATAAGCTCATTAACGTTGTTGTCGCATAGCAATAGGAACCGGCACCATGCAATATAAATGCTTAAACATTACGCTATCCCGTAGCTTAATTTTAGCAATATTAGTTAGTCTGATGCTCTCCGCTTGCGGTTTTCAGTTGCGAGGCATCACTGAATTATCTTTTAAAACCTTGTATATTGAAGGCACAACGCTCAGTATTTCTAGAGAACTCAATCAGTCACTCAAAGCCAATGGCATTAAGGTGGTTGATAATAAATCTGATGCAGATTTATTATTAGAAATGTTAAACGAAATGAATGAAAAACGTATTCTTTCTTTAAGTGGTAGCGGTACGGTTCGTGAATATGAACTTAATTATCACGTAAGCTTTAGAACGCGTGAACCAGCCAACCCCATTTGGAGTGCGCCACAAACTGTTCAATCTCGTCGAGATTATTCATACAGTGACGATGCCCTACTAGGGAAGTTGGATGAAGAGTCGCAATTGAATACTGACATGCGCAGCGATGTCGTACGAGAATTATTGCGCAGGCTATCCGCAATTAAATTGACGGCTAAATAGCTATACAGCAAGCCATGCAATTAGCTCAAGCACAACTTGAAAAACACCTAAATCTAGGGCTGCAACCCTTATATGCGTTAGTAGGAGATGAGCCTCTTGCACAACAAGAAAGTATAGATGCCATTCGACTTGCTGCGCGTTCACAAGGCTTCGATGAACGAAATAGTTTGACCGTCGACCGAACTTTTAATTGGCAACAAATTCAATCCTACGGCCAATCAATTTCACTATTTTCCAGCCAAAGATTATTAGAAATTAATATCCCTAGCGGAAAACCTGGGGTTGATGGCGGCAAAGCATTACAGGCTTTAGCAAGCGCCGCAATCCCTGATACCAGCGTTGTCATTATCCTACCAAAATTAGAACGTGAGGCCAAAAATAGCGCTTGGTTTTCTGCCCTTGAAAAACAAGCAGTCACAATTTACGTTGATGAAGTCAATGCAGCCCATCTGCCAAAATGGATAGCCAACAGATTAGCAATGCAAGGTCAACACACTAGCCAACAAACGCTAGCGTTTTTAGCGCATCAGGTGGAAGGTAATTTACTCGCTGCGAATCAAGAAGTGCAAAAGCTCGGATTGCTTTATCCTCAAGGTGAACTATCTGATGCAAGCGTGCGTGATGCAGTACTAAACGTCTCTCGTTATGATGCATTTCAATTAGGCGAAGCCGTGTTGGTCGGTGATGCAGCTCGCACCGCTCGAATTTTACAAGGCCTACAAGATGAAGGTGAAAATGCGGTCGCCGTCATGAGTCCATTATTATGGGTGTTACGCCCACTAGTGAGAATTAAGCAAGCTGAAATGCGTGGCGAAAACATAATGAACGCAATGACGAACGCACGCATTTATGGTGACAGGCAGTCATTAGTCAAACGTGCCTTAGCAAGGCTAAGTTTACGCCAATTAGAAGCTGCGCTACAAAAACTTGCAGATATTGATAAAACAGCCAAAGGCGTAATGCTAGGTGACGCTTGGCTGGAAATTTCTCGGCTTTGCTTTGGCCTAGCACGTGTACGTGAGCGATAAGGACTTAAGCTTATGAAAGCATTAAGTATCGCTAACGCTTTACTGATATAAAAAAGTATAATCCGGCATGGATATAAAAATTATGGACATTAAAAATTACATGCAACAAATAGGCATAGAGGCTCGTAAAGCTTCACGCCTAATGGCAAGTGCCGATAGCGACATCAAAAATCTTGCATTAAGCCATATTGCTAAAGCAATCTTACGTGAAAAAACAGTACTCCTTGCAGCTAACAAGCTTGATTTAGATGCAGCTCGAAGCAACGGCCTTGATGAGGCGATGTTAGACAGACTGACGATTACTGCGAAATCTATCAACAGCATGGCAGAAGGCTTGAATCAAATTGCCAGTCTTGCCGATCCAATCGGGGAAATGACCGATTTCAAATTTAGACCTAGCGGCATACAAATCGGTAAAATGCGTGTGCCACTTGGGGTCATTGGCATCATCTATGAAGCCAGACCTAATGTTACCGTTGATGCTGCCGGACTATGTATAAAGTCTGGCAATGCCGCAATATTACGTGGTGGCAGCGAAGCTATACATTGCAATCAGGCCTTGGCAAAACTAGTGCATGAAGGCTTAGCCGCAGCGGGATTACCAACAACAGCAGTGCAGGTTGTCGAAACAACAGACCGTGCCGCTGTTGGCGAATTAATTACCATGAAGCAATATGTAGATGTCATTGTGCCTCGCGGAGGAAAAGGGCTGATTGAGCGCATCAGCAATGATGCCCGCATTCCTGTGATTAAACATTTAGATGGCAATTGCCACGTGTATATAGACGACGATGCAGATTTTGATAAAGCCTTACGTATTGTTGAAAATAGCAAAACACAGCGACTTGGTACCTGCAACACAGCAGAGTCATTGCTCATTGCTCGCGCTGTGGCCCAGACCATGCTACCTAAAATAGCGGCCATGCTCATATCACACGGCATTGAAATTCGCGGCTGTGCTGAAACTTGTGCTTTAGTAAAACAAGCTAAGCTTGCTACTGAGGAAGATTTTTATACCGAATATTTAGCTGCCATTATTTCGTGTAAAGTTGTTGATGGACTAGACCAAGCAATCACACATATTAACCAACATTCCTCACAACATACCGAAGCGATTGTCACCGAAAACTACACTAAAGCTCGCAGATTCTTGCGTGAAGTAGACTCTAGTAGCGTCATGGTGAATGCATCTACACGCTTTGCTGATGGTTTTGAATATGGACTGGGTGCTGAAATTGGCATATCAACTGACAAACTTCATGCTCGTGGCCCTGTAGGTTTAGAAGGCTTAACTTCGCTCAAATATATAGTATTGGGCGACGGCCAAGTAAGAGCATAAATGCCTAATATTGGCCTGTTAGGGGGTACTTTTGACCCCATTCATTTTGGCCATTTAAGGATGGCGCAAGAGTTGGCAGAAGCCTTAAATCTAGACGAAGTACGTTTTATTCCTGCTGCTAATCCACCGCATAAGGCTACACCATCAATTTCGTCGGCACACCGAGCTGCCATGGTGCAATTAGCGATTACCGACAATCCTATCTTTAAATTGGATAACAGAGAGTTGCTTAGAACAGGGGCATCTTACACTATAGATACGTTAATAAACTTGCGTAATGAGCTAGGTGAAAACACAAGCTTAGTATTATTCATGGGTAGCGATGCATTTACTAACTTCCATACCTGGCATGAATGGGAAAAGATTATTCAGCTTTGCCATATTGCACTAGTACAAAGATCCGTTGGAACAATGAAAGCACCTTTAGCAAAAGTGCTAGAGACTTTTTTGCACAATCATTACACAGAAAATATAGATGACTTACGTGAGACTAATGCAGGCTATGTAACGATGCAATCTATCACGCCACTTGACATTTCTTCTACGGCTATTCGTACCAATTTACAAAACAAAAATTCTGCGCGCTACCTTATGCCTGATGGTGTACTTGATTATATTAAAAGTAATATGCTCTACAATAATAGCGCTAAATAGTTTTACAGAATTTAAATCAGTGACTGTGTTATCAAAGGAATATCGTCGTGTTGAATGCTATCTATTCTAGAAAATTAATATTCACTTTGGTGATGGTATCCACCATGTTCACTTCAGCCTGTGGCACAAATCCGGTCACCAAAAAAAGAGAATTTCAAATTGTTTCTGAATCGCAAGAAATTTCTATTGGCAAACAAAATTATGGGCCTGCACGTCAATCTCAGGGTGGTGACTACATAATTGATTCAGAGTTAACGGCTTATGTGCAAAGCATAGGTAATAAATTAGCGGCTGTTTCTGATCGCCAGTTACCATATGAATACACTATCATCAATGACTCAACCCCCAATGCTTGGGCGATGCCTGGTGGCAAAATTGCCTTTAACCGTGGGCTGCTCTATGAATTAAATAGCGAAGCTGAGTTAGCCGCAGTAATGGGGCATGAAATGGTACACGCTGCAGCAAGGCATGGCGCTAAAGGCATGGAGCGTGGAATCTTTTTACAAGGCGCAATGATTGCAGTTGGCATTGGTGCACAAAACACTGACTATTCGAAACTAATCGTTGGGGGTGCTCAAGTGGGGGCCCAACTAGTCACCAGTAAATATGGACGTGATGCTGAGAGTGAGTCAGATTTATACGGTATGCAATATATGAAAAAAGCGGGTTATGACCCCAGCGCCGCCGTAGACCTTCAAGAAACCTTTGTGCGTTTAAGTGCCGACCGAAAAAGCAGCTTCATTGACGGACTATTTGCTAGCCATCCGCCTTCACCTGAACGCGTTGCCGCGAACAAAGTCACACTCGCACAAATTGGTGTCGGAGGCGATTTAGGCAAAGAAGTTTATGCCCAAAAAGTAAGTAAACTTAAATCGACTCAAGCCGCCTATAAAGCTTACGATGTAGCCGTAAAAGCACTTGCCGCCAAAGATGTCACCAAAGCTACTTTACTAGCCAAACAAGCGATTGCCGGCGAACCACGTGAAGCTCGTTTTCAGGAACTACTAGGAGATATTGCTTTAACGAAGAAAAGGCCTGAAGAAGCATTAGCTTTTTATGATAAAGCCATCAAAATGCAACCTGACTATTTTAAACCTCATATACAAAGTGGCGTCGCACTCTTTAACATGGGGAGAAAGCAAGAGGCTGAAGCTTTTCTTAAACGCGCGAATGAATTACTGCCAACTGCCCCAGGTCACGCATTACTCGGCCAAATTACTGAAGATCGAGGCGAAACAGAATTAGCATTGCACCATTATCAAGTGGCTGCTGAGTCCAACTCCGATATTGGGAAAGATGCAGCGGCACGAGGCTTACGCTTAGATTTACCACGCAATCCTGCAAAATATCTGCAAGCTGGGATACAAGCAGATAATGCGGGCAATTTATTTGCTGTCGTTCAAAATAACACTCCTATAGCTATAGGTTTGGTGCAGGTGCGCGTGGTGAAACATGATGCCAAAACAGGCCGCACAATAGCACAAAGCGTCCCATTAATCATGAAAGGTGGCATAGCATCTGGCAAGCGCAATCAAATTGCAATAGGTCAAAAAATAACTACGCCGCAAGAAGCGCAACAATTTCAAGTATTGGTTGAATATGCTGAGGTGGTGAAGTAAATCATCAAGTAAGTGATGGCGCTTAAGAAGCCAACGTAAAATTTGCTTGGCCCTGCCAGCGGACTACGGCCAAGCAAGGCGCAGAAATGCGATTATGCAAACTAGTTAAATTATCCTCAAACATATCCATGTTAGGATCAATTTCATTGGCCACCCAACCTGCAAGATTTAGCCCGCGGGCTTTAATCAGCTCAATAGTGAGAAGCGCGTGATTAATACAGCCCAATCGCATCCCCACCACTAAAATAATAGGGATATTAAGTAACTCGACCAAGTCGGCGAGTGTTTGAGTGCCATTAAGTGGCACTAGCAAGCCGCCAGCGCCTTCTACAATTACCACTTGGGCTACGCTGCTTAACTTTTGATACGCCTCAGCAATAACCTCTAAGCTAATATTGACTGCCGCCTGTTCGGCAGCGATGTGTGGTGCAATAGCAGGAATAAATCGATAAGGGTTGATTGCATCTAAGCTTGAATTAACATTGCTTACATGCATTAGTGCTGCCACATCCTCGTTAATTAACTCTTGATTTTCATTGTATTGGCATCCTGATGCCACCGGCTTCATACCAATAGTTTTAAAACCTAGCCCGACAAATTTTTTGACTAATGCATGCGCTATGTAGGTTTTACCTACATTAGTATCTGTGCCTATGATGAAATATGACTGACTCATGCCACCTTATTTATTTCTAGCTTTGAATGTAATGGGAGATACCCCATCATCAAATTTTGCTTTATCTTGTCCACGCCAAGCATGGCCATACACCACTTCAAAAGTTGCTGGCAATTTTCCAGCAACTCTAAACTGCTCATAATCAGCCTCTAGCTTTGCTAAAAAACCTCGGCCTAGTAGACCGCGAGCACGACCGTTAGTAGCATTATGTGCCCCTATATTTTTCAGATCATGCATCACACTTTTAACATCATCATAGGTCAGTGTAAATCGTTCCACATCAAGCACTGGGGCGCTAAATCCAGCACGTACCAAGGCGTCGCCAATATCATGCATATCAATAAATCGGCTTACAGTGGTTATCTCTTTTTGCCCACTAGTAGCAATACGTAATTCTTTCAGCGTATCTGGCCCAAAAGTGCTAAACATCAACAAACCTTCTGGATTCAAGACACGGTAAAACTCTTGAAAAGCCGCATCTAAATCATTGCACCATTGTATGGCTAAATTAGACCAAACTAAATCCACGCTTTTACTTGCTAATGGCAATGACTCAATATCAGCACATACTAGATTATGTTTGACACTGGTAAATAGGTTTTTAATATGTCTTATCAACCCGACTCCATGACCGCTCACTCTCGTCTTTTCTAGCATTGGTAAGGCAAAGTCGAGTGAAATCACTTGTGATGTTACAAAGCGTTTTTGCAGTGCATGACTTGCAGCTCCCGTTCCACAACCCGCATCTAAAATTGCTTGTGGCGTTAGCTTTACTAAATCTAAGCGACTTAACATTTCTTCACGCACTTGTTTCTGCAAAATTGCAGCCGCATCATAGGTATGCGCTGCGCGCCCAAAAGATGCGCGCGCACGTGCTTTATCAATATGATAATTATCTACTACGCTAGTACTAGTCACTTAAATCTGTGGCTCTAAGAATTGAACTAGCGCATCAACAAACAGCTCTTGATGAGACAAGAAAGGTGCGTGTGAAGCGCCAGAAATTACCCGTAAATAGCCTACAGGTAAATTTTGCATCATCCAATGTGCAGCCTGCACAGGTGCTAAGGAATCGCGATCACCATGGATAAGCAATGTCGGTTTTCTTAAATATTGGACTTCAGCACGCAAATCAGTTTCTAGCAAAATATCCAGCATACGATATAAAGTTTGTGCGGTAGGCGTTGGGCGCTCAGAAAATTTATGCCGTAATAACTTGACTGTACTTCTTGCATCACTAGCACCCATACATTGTAAAGTTAAAAACTGCGCCATGGTTTTGTGATAATCCTCATTCACATTATCAGCAAAATTACCGAACACTTCAGGCTCTATACCAGCATCCCATGTTTTTTTGTACTCAATATTTTGTTTATCAAAACTTTTATTGACGAAGCAAGGTGTGCTACCCACCAACACCAATCTTCGAACCAAGTCAGGATAATCTAGTGCAATGCGTAGCGCGATTTGCCCGCCTAACGACCAACCTACTACATCGGCATTTGCCGGCATAATTTCAGCAACTTTTTCAGCCAAGCTATGCAAATGTACAGGCTCAATCGGACGACTCAAGCCCATGCCAGGTAAATCTATAATATGCAGGGTGAAGAACTTACTTAGCCGTTTTACGATAGGTTGCCATACAGCGCCATTCATACCCCAACCGTGAATAAGCACCAAGTTGGGACCAACGCCCATGGTTTCAATATGAATATTATTAGGTGTCATGTTCATAAAACACTTTCCGCTTGATGAATAGCTACAATTAATTTTTTTACATCGTCTAAAGTATGTGCAGCTGATAATGAAATACGCAATCTCGCTGTGCCTACTGGCACTGTTGGTGGTCTTATCGCTGGTACTAAAATACCACAATTTTGTAAAAATGCACTTAATGCCAAAGCATCTTGATTACTACCTACAAGCAAAGGCTGCACAGACGTTTGCGATGGCATCAAATGCCACTTTCTACAACTAAGATTGCTTTTAAAATAATCAATCAAGCCAAACAAATGGCTACGCAAATCATCGCCCTGCTCTATCAGGTTTACAGAGGCTGAAAGCGTAGCTGAAAGTGCTGGCGGCGCCGGAGTCGAATAGACATAACTCTTTGCTGTTTGAATGAGATAATCTATCACGACTTGCTCTGCAGCAACGAAAGCACCTGCCACACCAGCAGCTTTACCTAGAGTGGCCATCATAATAATACGGGGTGATTTTAACTTGAGGTGATTTAGCGAGCCTTCTCCATGCTTACCCAACACACCAAAACCATGTGCATCATCCACATAAAGATAAGCGTCATACTTTTCACAAAGTGCTAAATATTCAGAGAGCGGGGCAATATCCCCATCCATGCTAAATACTGCATCAACCGCAATGAGTTTATGTTTTGCCGAGCTCACCTTGAGTAAACTCTCAAGCGCAGCCACATCGTTATGCGCAAAGCGATTAAATTCTGCCAGCGAATAATAACTGCCATCATTTAAACAAGCATGGTTCAATTTGTCTGCAAAAATCGCATCGCCACGGCCTACCAATGCCCCAAGCACACCAATGTTTGCCATATAGCCGGTAGAAAATAATAAAGCGGCTGGTAAGCATACAAACCTTGCTAACTGCTTTTCTAAATCATCATGATAACGATGATGGCCAGTAATTAAGTTTGATGCGCCACTACCTACCCCAGAATCACCTGCTGCCTGCTGCATCGCAGTAATTAACTTGGGGTGATTAGCCAACCCTAAATAGTCATTGCTACAAAAAGATAGATAGGGCTGACTGTTCGCAACAATATGCTCAGCTTGAGGGGAGTCTAACAAGCGTCGTTGACGTAGCAACCCTTCTTCTTTGCGTTTATCTAACGCTAATTGCAGTGACGCCAGCATTTTAAATGTTATTAATTCCAAGTTTAGCGAATAATTTCTTATCTTCCGAGGCTTCAGGATTAGCCGTTGTTAGTAGCTTTTCTCCGTAAAAAATACTATTCGCTCCAGCTAAAAAGCATAGCGCTTGTATACCTTCATGCATGCTTTGGCGACCTGCCGATAAACGCACGTAACTAGTTGGCATAGTAATGCGCGCCGCTGCAATAGTTCGTACGAACTCCATAGGGTCTAAATCATCTGCGCCATGTAATGGCGTACCTTCAACTTGGGTGAGTAAATTAATAGGGACACTTTCTGGTGGACGTTCCATATTAGCCAGTTGCGCTAGCAAACCAGCGCGCTGATTGCGCGACTCCCCCATGCCAACAATGCCGCCACTACACACATTAATATCAACATTTCGAACACGATCTAATGTTTCAAGGCGATCTTGGTAAGTGCGCGTAGTAATCACTTCACCATAAAATTCAGGGGCAGTATCTAAA
>JAIPCR010000024.1 GCA_021738125.1 Sulfuritalea sp. | reverse complement strand
GGTATATGTACTTATTAGATAAATGGCAACTTGAGGTAGGAAAACTAATACAAAGAATATACGCTGCAACTACTGATAAACATTGGTTAGTTGAGGAAAATAAGATGAAACAAGCACGTACATTAAACGACAAAGAACTTAACTTATTACTGCTATATATCAACACACGCAAACACGCGGCACGTGACAGAGCGATTGTGCTAATGACGTATTGGGGTGGAATGCGTATTGGAGAAGTAGCTGCAACTAAACTAAAAGACGTAATAGCGGCTGACGGCAGTATTAAACACGAAATTAACTTAACGGCAGAGCAAACGAAAGGTAAGTACTCGCGCACTGTAGTATTGGCAGATAAGTTACGTAAAGAAATACAGACTTACTTACAAACGCGATTTGACACTAAGCAGTTAATTGCACTTACTTACAGCGAGCATATCAACAAGCCATTATTTGCTACACAAAAGAGTGAGGGGTTTAGTGCTAATACACTTACGTACACTATGACGATGCTATATAAAGCTGCTGGTATTAGTGGTGCAAGTAGTCATAGTGGCAGACGTAGTTTTTTAACGCACTTATCCAGTAAGTCAGTACCACTTAAAGTGCTGATGGAATTGGCAGGACATAGACAAGCACAAACTACAATGCGCTATATCAATGTGACAAGTGATATGAAACGGGCGGCGGTTGAGTTGGTTTAATTATATTAGTTCTTAGCTTTCAACTTGAAGCCAATATCATCAGCACACTTATAAGAAGCTTTAGCAATCTGCTCAATACTTAATTTCTTTTTATTTAAGTCAGCAATTATCTTGTAGAGCAATACATTTGAGTTGCTATCAAATGTATTAGCATCATAACTCTTAAGCTTTTCTGCTTTCCAAGCTACTTCATTGCCTAAGCCAATAAAAAAATTGTATTGAAATTCAATTTGCCTGTTTTCCTGCAAACTGTTCCCTTTTCCCATATTTAAATAATTTTTAGCAACTTGAAACTTAGCAAATGCTTTGCATTGCTCCAGTCCATTCATTTCATCAGCTAGTGCAAATTTAGAAAAAATAAAAAGCAGTAAACCCATAAGTCTTAACATACGATCACTTTTTAAATTTTGTGCACAAGCCAAGTAATAAAATAAGAGATACCACTTAATAACATAATTGCTCCTCCATACATATCTAACATTGTTGCCCTTCTGCTACCGCCTTTAACAGCAATTCTAGTGCCCGTGTAACGTATTCCATATCGTATAGCTAATACAGCTGGGATAAGGATGCAAAAGGCTGCTACATCCTTGTTAAAATAAAAATAAAGTGGTCCAAATAGCATAGGTGGAATGAATATGAAGAATTCAGCTTTGTCTGTAGTTGTAAGGTGTGTCTTTGTAGTTTTGACTTTAGCTATTTTAGTAAAGTCATTACCGCAATTTTTATGATTACAGCCAACACCTTTTTCCCAATAAACCATATCACCCTTGTTTATTGTTTCTCCACAAGCCCTACATTTGCTAAAATATTTCGCAGCAATCAGCATTCAAAACATCCTACAATTGTGTATTACACAATATGTCATATTTGTATCAGCTACGCTTTTGCTTCAACTTCTTTTAGCTGATTATTAGTATTTAGGTAGATTTGCATAATTAAAACTCTCTTAATAACAGTTAATTTATATTGTGGCAGTGGAGTTAGTTTAAATTTTAAATAACAGGATTGCTATCAGCAACAAATTCACCACTGCTTTTTAAGTCTTTCAAAGCATCAAATAGCTTTTCGTGTTTTTTCCATTTTGCTTGCCAAGCTCCGCCAGTTAGCAAATCTTCAAACACATAAATGCATTCCAATAATTGCGGTGGCACAAAATTCTCTGCATCGTGTCTATCTAAAAATGCCAATTCGTTAGCTTCAAGCATTGCACGTATATACACCCAAGTATTATGGTGCGTAAGCATGTGTTGGCTAACATCGTCAAAATTAACAGTGCTGTACTTGTCATACTGCACATTTAAGTGATGCATTTTAAGCCTGTCACCTAAAGGCGATGGAAACGGAAAAGCATAACTTGGGTTGCCGTCTACATATACTTTGTCGTTAGGGCAACGTGCAGCTCTTATACTCCAACTTTCAGCTTTATTTGTAAAGTTAGGATACAGCGCGACTTGCTGAAATCTGCCGCTTAGTATATTTGGACTTGCACTATCATAACTAACACGGAAGTTTGGATTGCAATGCGCACGTATGCCGCGTTGTATTGCTGTTAGCAACACAGCCCATTTAGCTTGTGACACACCTAAAATATGCATCCAATCTAAGCCAGGTTCAAATGCCCCTTCATCGCGCATCATTAACACTTGTTTAATCACTGCTGCTGCACCACCTCGCCAACCTGTATCGCCAGCAAGCGCCCAACCGCCAAATCTAAAGTCTTTTACAGCATCCCACCACAGCTTCATATCTTCTGCTGTACTGCCTTGTATTACATTTAGCCACTTAGTATTGCCACGTCTATGCGTGTCAATAAAGCGTAAGTTTTCAACCGTTAAATTAATAAGTTGCTCTGTACTGCATTTATGAAATGGTGAGCTTTTATTAGACGGCATTTGCGCCCACAAAGGCATATCCAGCGTCATTGCATAGTCGCTGTGTGTTTCAAGCCAATTTACAATCCAAGTTTTAAGCTCAACTGCGTCCGTCCAAGCAGCACATACATCTTCAGGTTTACGTATGTTTTTTAGGGCATCAAATCCAGCTAGTGTGCCTTTGCCAATTTGAAAACCACCACTATCGCCAACAATAATACTGCCACTTGTTCTGTTTGTAATAATATCAGCTTGCTGCTCCCCTACTTTAAACTGCCCTGCTGAATACAACGAATAGCCGTAATGAAAAAGTTTGTTATTGGGATTGAGGAAGTTTAAGTCTTTCATCGTAACGCCGTCAGGCATTACTCGTGTTTTATCGCCAGTTTTATACGCAGCTTTTGCGTATGCTTTTTGTATAGACGGCAAATAAACAGCAAAATTGTCCCAACGCGGTGTTAAGTCATTTACGTTATTTGCCATTACTCAGCTCCGTATGTTTCAAAGTAATCGCCAATACGTTTTGCTTTTGTTGTACAACAAGGCACAGCAATTACGTAGTCCGCACAATTCGTTTTAAACGTAAAGCGCAGCATTTTGTCATTTGCTTGCACTGTTACATCACCATCAAGCTCAACTTGCACTAGCGCATTAAGTACAGGAATAATGTCTTTGCTAAGCACGTTTACTTCAATAAAACCTTTTGCCTTTGCACTACTGCTCAAATCAACTATTTCCGCTTCTTTATAGTTTTGCGCCTTATAGTTGTACTTGAATGCAATGCGTGTTTTACCAAGTGCCAACATAAGCATTTTGTGTTCATTACGCTTCATTTTTGCGCCAAAACCGTCAATCCAGCGTGTTAAAAACAGCGCATTCATTTCACTTAGCCAACTACTATCTAGTTTTGCTGTGAACTTGGCATTAAACGGCACATTTGCATTAACAACTGCTTGCGTTTTACTTGGTGGGAATTTGAACGTAGTTAAACGATAAAAACGAATATATCTAAATTGCTTAGTAACTGTATTTTCTAGCTTTAGCTTATGACTAGCAGGTTCATCCTCAGTTGCTGGTACGAATTGCGTAGCGTCAGCTGTGTAAAAGTTAAAGTCGCCGCTATGTATTAAGTTATTCTCAATAAACGTTCTGTCATTTACTGCTAGCGCAACATCAGTATCAACATCAAATATTGTGGCAAAAGGCGTTGCAACAGTAACAACGCTACAGTCACTTCTATTTGCGCTCAATACAAATTTGCCCTCTTTAGCAACATACAACAGTCGCTTCAACTGCTTCATTACTTCTTTACTACCGTCTTGCACTTTAAATTTACTGTCATCTGTTAGCGCAGCAGCTAGCTTAGCTATTTTGCTTGGTAAAACTTGTGTACGGATAATTTCAGTTAGTAATCGCGCTGTATTTGGCATTTGCTCGCTAGTGCGCTTATATGCAGCTATTACAGCTTGTTCAACTAATGCATTGTCATTAACTGTACCTATTATTTCATAGCCATTATTAACTTTGCGTAGCAGTGCTAACGTAAATCCACTGTCTGCGCTTGCTAGTGTTTGTGGTGTTTTGAATTGTGCTATAGGTGTTGCTGCACTAGCAAAAAACAGCTTTCCGTTATTTAAATGTGCATCTTTAAGTTTCTGTTCGCCTGTTTTGCTAATTTTGTTTTTACTAGCAGTATTGTCTTCGTCACTCTTGCCAACGTAACCTGCTAGTGCAGTAATGCCACCGCTATTGCTAATAAGTGAAATGAGTTTATTTTGTGTGTTAGTTTTGTAAAACGCTTTATCGTTTTGAACTGTGACGTGGATATTGTTTAAAGCTCTGTTCCACTGATCTAAAGTATTGCTGTTGATACTACCGTTCATATTCCACAAGTAGCGTAGCAATGGAGTAAATGTAATTTCGTGTATTGTCTGTTTTTTGTACTGCAAGCCGTATTCTTCATACAGCTTTTCAAGCAAACTATCTTCTGCGCTTGCTTCTAGCCACCATAAGTAAACTCTACTTAAGCCTTCATAAAGCAAGTTTCTGCTACTGTGATAATGATGGGATTGATTGTCAGCTAACTCTTTAAGTTTCTCAAGCTCAGCTTTAAGCCACTCATACTTCGTAGTGCTATTCGCCATCAAAATTCCAATGCAAAATAATTACTAAAGTTTAGAGATTACAGATTATTTTTTTAAATTATACTTCATTGCACTAGCCAGCTTACATGCTAGTTTATTATTGAAAGCTGGCGTTTATATCAGTTAAATCTGTTGCGCTGTTTTAAAGCGCCTAACGCCAATCTAATTGCTATTTGCAGGCTTGGTTGTTTTGTTTTTTTTCAAAACAGCACCAATACTGCCTCTACCAGCAATCGTAGGTGCTTTTTTACGCATGTCTACGTGCCCATAGTAATTTTCAATCATTGTTTCACTTGTACCCATATGTTTTGCAAGTACATGTGTTGTCATTGTTTCGTTAGTTAATGCTAATGTTGTGTACACATGACGCAAGCTATACAAAGTTCTTTGTGTGTCTGTGCGTCTATCAACTAATAAATTAGCTGCAATTAACAGTCGCTTAAACATTCTGCCAAAAGCAGTTGTTGCATCTTTGCCGTTAACTCTAAATACGTATTCCTCACTGCCTTTGTTAATTAATTCCTCAAATGTCATTTCATTAAGTTTTGGATTGCGTTGCTGTATGCGTTGTAAATAACGTGCAACTCTATGCCTTGCTGTTAATTCCCTATGTTTAGTTTTGCCGTTAACGTTAAATGACAGATAGTGTTTATTGCTTTCCACAAAAAATACAATATGTTTCCATTTTAAGTTCATTGCTTCAGTGCCTGCACGAATGCCAGTATTAACAAGTATCAATATATAGTCACGCAACAAGTAGCGCATTGCACTTTCGTGTCCTTTTCTACCTTCTTTAACCCATGTGCGCATGTACTTGTATAGCGCAATATATTCGTCTTTTGTAAAGTCTGGTCGCCTGCCGCTTTCAACGCCTTCATTGCGCAATGTAGGCACTTGAGATTTAGTAATATATCCATACTCTAATGCTGTATCAAAAACTCTATTAAGTGCTGAATTGTGTGTGTTGATAGTGCTTGCATTAGGTACACGCTGCATTTTTGTTATGCGCCAATCTGTAAATTGCGCGATAAGTTGACGGTCAATTTTGTCTATATTATGCAAACCTAAAAATGGGATGATGTAATTATTAATAGCGCGGATATAGTCTTTAAACACTACTTTACCTACGCCCACATCTAAATCATCTTGCATTCGCTTAATAGCTAACAAAGCAACGGATTTAAATCGTTTACTAACAACTGGGATGTTATGTCGTTCTTTAAACCAAGCATCCATCACTATATCAACAGCTTTTAACTTTGCTTTAGCTAAGTCTTCACATTTAGTTGTTGTGCGTTGCCACTTGTTATCAGCCTTGTACCTTACAAACCAATGTGGCGTAGTTGGGCGCTTATAGAGCGTTGCTTTGCCTTCTAATATATGTACGGTATGTTCAGCTTTTTGTGGCATATAGATGAATAAAAAACACTGAGTAAATTATGTGCTTTAAAGTGTATGCTCATCTTGTCTTTTGTGCAACGTTTGTGCAACGCGAAAAATAGATAAAAAAAGGACTTACTTTACGTAAGCCCTTGATTTTATTGGTGCCGAGAGTCGGAATCGAACCGACACGCTTTTGCAAGCGCGGGATTTTGAGTCCCGTGCGTCTACCAATTCCGCCATCCCGGCATGATTGAAAATACATTACTGTATAATTTGCGATTTCGCTATTATAACAAGCTCTGAGATTTATGCGTACAGAAGATTTTGATTTTTATTTACCTAATGATTTAATCGCTCAACACCCCACTGCTGATAGAACGGCAAGCCGCATGTTGCAGCTAAATGGTGTTGACGGTAGCTTGAATGATGCGCTTTTTGTTGATTTGCCTAGCTGTTTGCAAGCAGGTGATTTAGTGGTGTTCAACGATACTCGAGTGATTAAGGCGAGGTTGTTCGGCCATAAGCATACGGGTGGTAGTGTTGAGGTGTTAATAGAGCGAGTCATTAACCAACATCTGGCTTATGCGCATGTGCGAGCCTCAAGGGCGCCGAAAGTGGGTGGTTTACTGAAGTTGTCAGGTGTTTTTGATGTAGAAGTCACCGCAAGGCATGACGATTTATTTGAGTTACATTTTTTAAGTGAAACAGCAGTATTGGATTTGCTTGAGCAGTATGGCGCACTGCCATTGCCACCTTACATTACTCACGAAGCAACCAGTGACGACGAAACCCGCTATCAAACGGTATTTAGTAAGCATTTAGGCGCAGTTGCCGCGCCCACTGCAGGCTTACACTTTAATGATGCCATGTTAGATACACTAAAACAAAAAGGTATAGGTATCGCTTATGTGACTTTGCATGTGGGTGCGGGCACGTTCCAGCCGGTGCGTGTTGACAACATTCGTGACCATAAAATGCACAGCGAGCTTTATAGCATTTCACAAACAACGGTGGACATGATTGCGGAAACGAAACGCAGGGGTGGAAAGGTCACTGCAATTGGCACCACCGCTTTACGCGCATTAGAGAGCGCTGTGCGTGTAAGTGCCTCTAACCCTGAAGGTGTTTTGCAAGCGGGCAGTAAGGAGACGGATATTTTTATTACGCCTGGCAGTCGATTTAAGGTAGTAGATCGCTTGTTTACTAACTTTCATTTACCTAAAAGTACACTACTCATGTTAGTGTCTGCATTCGCCGGCGTAGAGAATATTAAAAAAGCTTATGCACATGCCATAGAAAAGCAGTATCGCTTTTTTAGTTATGGTGATGCGATGCTGATTGAAAGACAAGCTATGAATGAATAGATGCATATCGCTTGAACGAATATAGATGATTGATTGACTAAACCTCAGATTATTAATAACTCAGCATTACTTATGACCACAAAAGAAGAAAGAATCATTATGCGTATTTCAACCTTATTATCTGCCTTAGTAATGATGGCCACATTTCAACCCGTACAGGCAGAAATTTTAGCCGAAGCTCAAGTGGGCATTAAAATTCCATTGACTCAAAAACCAAGTACACGACCTATGACCGTGGCATATATTCCTGGGTTAAAACACTACTATGTTGCGGATGGCGGCTTAGCACCGTTGGGAAGTGAAACAGAAGCGCCTATTTCAAAATCGGAAATGCATAGCTATGATAGTGAAGGAAAGTATATTAACTCTTCACGGCCCGGCTACGATAATCGTTCAATTTATTACAACGTTAATACCAATAAGTTAGAAACCATTACTTACAATATATCTAGTTTTGGTGGCTTTTCTCCCAATACGGGCATATTTTCTATCGACTTAACAGAAACGGGTGAGTTAAAAGATACATCGAATGATGTGTTTGGCTTTAATCCGGCTTTTGGTGATGCGAATACGATGCCAAGTTATAACCCTGAAACTAATCAGTATTATGCAAAACAGGGCCGCAGCAATAAGGTGCTCGTTATTGATTTAAAAGTGCGCGAACACATTGCTGAAATTAATTTAGACTTGGCCAAAGCGGGCGTAGCTTTTGATGATGTAAGCGATTATTTTATCGCCTATAGCGGTATTAAGGGTGAGGAGTTTGCCTTATTAGACATTGATCACAAAGCAGTGTTGATATTTGATTTAAGTGGTAAGTATGTTGGTAAAAGTGAACTGCCCAAAACATTAAAATTACGCTCGCATAATCATTTGAATGGGGCAGGTTATGCCAACGACATGATGTTTGTATATCATGAATCTGAGGGTGAGTTTGGCACCTATTATGGATTTAAAGTACTTAAAACCAATTAATTTGAGTTTAATCGTCTGTAATAAAAAACCGCCCTTAGGCGGTTTTTTTATTTTCTAATTTAAAGAAGAATTATTTACCTAGCATGCCTGCTAGTTTGCCTGAAACCATACCAAACAATGCACCGATAACTACTGAGATGGCGACGAGTATTACTGGGTTTGTTAAGTCCATCGCAGTTGCATTGCCTGCTGTACCAGCTGTTAAAGCTAAGCCAGCAGTAGCTGCGTAACCGTAGACATTAGCTGGCACAACTGAAAGTAAATTCATGCCTGCAACAATGACTAGTGGGAATACAGTAACTGCAATAATCACAGGTGCAGCTAAAGCGCCTAAACCAGCTAAAGTGCCAGCGCTTACTAAGTACAATGCAACCCCTGCCATGACAGCACCAAAGCTCATGCCTGCGATTGTTTTTTGTAATGCAGCATCATCTCCTCCGGTGTGGAAGTAGCAGCCCCAAGCAATAAAGCCAACCCATACTAAAGCAACACCTGCGAGTGGATTTAACGCTAAAAATGCCCACACGCCCCCTAAAACAGCAATACTTAATGCAAGTGCAGTTAATTTCGACATACTTAATTCTCCTAATTATTATGATGAATATCAGTTAATGCGAACAGCGGCGAGATATGCGGGACTTTTTGTGACTAAGTTGCCCCGTCATAAAAACGCTAGGGCAATACTGAACGATTTTTACAGAAATGTAAACTTTTTTCAGCACTAATATGGAGCAACAGCAAAGATAAGTTAGAAAATCAATTGATTTTCTAAGTGTTTTTTAGAGCAGGATTTTCAACTTTTTGTGTGTAACTATTGTTTTTTGGGCTGTAATCCCAATGTTTACGCCAGGCAGCTAATACCATGTTGGGATATTGAGGTTGACCTAGACTGCCATTGTAGCGACCTAATGCACGATACAAATCACCGCGCTCAATATTTAAATAGTGCCTTAAAATTGTGCATCCATAACGCAGGTTAGTCCGTAAAAGGAATAAGTTGTGGTCACTTGCACCAATACTGCGCGGCCAAAATGGCATGATTTGCATAAAACCGCGTGCACCGGCTGATGACACGGCATATTTTTTAAAGCCGCTTTCTACGTGAATTAAACCTAACACCATTTGCGGGTCTAAGCCAGCACGTGTTGCCTCATAGTGCACGGTACGTAATAAGTCTTCACGATAGGCTACATCTGGAATACGACTTTTAAGGCGCTGAGACATTTCATTAAGCCAGGCATTGCCTTCTTCTGGTGTGGCAAACATCAGCTTAGGTGCAGCTTTGTCGCTAATGCTACGCTGCATCATTGCTTTTACGCTGTTAGATAAAGGTTCTTCAATTTGTGATCCAGCAAAGCTTATGGTTGAAACCAAGGTTCCAAACAATACGAACAAACCATATGTAACAATTTTAAGCATGACTAATTATAAGGTTGCTTTTTTTATATATTCAACCACATTGGTTAATAGTAGAGATTGCGCTTCAGTATTAGCTCTTGCTTTATACTCTATCATCCCGTCAGCTAAGCCGCGTTCACCAACCACTAATCGATGCGGCAAGCCCATTAAGTCAGCTTCTGCGAACATTACACCAGGGCGCTCGCCTCTGTCATCTAGTAGTACATCTACACCAGCAGCTACTAATTCATCATATAAAGTATTGGCGGCTAATCTAACGACTTCAGATTTATCGTAACCAATCGGACAAATGGCCACTGAAAATGGTGCCATACTCGCAGGGAAAATAATGCCGCGTTCATCATTGCCTTGTTCAATCGCGGCACCGACAATACGCGAGACACCAATACCGTAACAACCCATTTCCATGACTTGTGTTTGGCCATTTTCGTCTAAGTAAGTTGCATTCATAGCTTCTGAATATTTAGTGCGCAATTGAAAAATATGCCCGACTTCGATGCCACGACAAAGTGATAAGGTGCCTTTTCCGTCTGGACTAGCATCACCCTCAACCACATTGCGAATATCTGCCACTAAAATTGGCTCAGCTAAATCTCGACCAAAATTGACGCCGGTTAAATGATATTTTGGTTTGTTGGCACCACAGACAAAATCACTCATGACCGCAACGGTTTTATCTGCAATGACTTTTACATTAACTGCCACATTTACCGGACCAATAAAGCCTGGTGGGCAATTTAAATGAGCGCGAATTTCTTCTTCTGTCGCTAGACGAAAATCGGCGAAACCAGCTAACTTGCCAAACTTAACTTCGTTTAAATTATGATCGCCACGTAATAGGGCTAGGTAAAATTGGCTGATTCCTTCTACGTTATTAACAATCAGTGCGATGGCCTTCACTGTATTTTCGATGTCAATATTCAACAACTTTGCCACATCTGCGCATGCAGTTTGTTTAGGCGTTTCAACTTCTTGCATTGGCGTTGTTGGCGCATTGCGTGTGGAAAGTGTCACGGCTTCTGCCAACTCTACATTGGCCGCATAATCAGAGCTGTCGCAATAGGCCAAGCCATCTTCACCTGAATCGGCTAGCACATGAAATTCATGAGATCCATCACCACCAATGGCCCCAGTGTCAGCTTTTACTGCGCGAAACTTTAAACCTAAGCGGTTAAACACATTGCTGTAGGCCTGATACATTTTTGCATAGGTGAGTTCTAGCGATGTAAAGTCGGTATGGAAAGAGTAGGCATCTTTCATCATAAATTCACGCGCACGCATCACGCCAAAGCGTGGACGAATTTCATCACGGAACTTCGTTTGAATTTGATAGAAATTAAGCGGTAGCTGTTTATAGCTACGAATTTCTGAGCGTGCGATGTCGGTAATCACTTCTTCATGGGTAGGGCCAAAACAGAATTCCCTTGAATGGCGGTCGGTGATTTTAAGCATTTGTGGGCCAAACACTGCCCAGCGACCAGTTTCATCCCATAATTCTCTAGGCTGAACCGCTGGCATTAGTAATTCAAGCGCGCCTGCTTTGTTCATTTCATCACGCACTATGGCTTCTACCTTTCGCAACACACGAAGCCCAAGTGGCATCCAGCTATAAAGCCCAGAGCCTAAGCGTTTAATTAAGCCAGCGCGCACCATCAAAATATGGCTTTGCAGCTCAGCATCATTAGGGGCTTCTTTTTGGGTGTTAAAGAAAAAGTTTGAGGCGCGCATGGTAGGGTCTAATCTGTTCAAAAATAAAAGAGCGAATTCTACATTTTAACAGTGATTTAGTCAGCATTAGTGATTAAGTCGCTCATGCTGATTGGTGAATTGTAACGGGCCTATAATTTAAAATCCTGCATGGTGTGCATTGCCAAGCGTAAATCATCCCATGTCTTTGCTTTGTCGGGTAAATGCTGTAATAAATGGGCTAAGTCATAGGTCGCAATTAAGCAAATATTATGGTATTTCAGGAGCTTACCGCGTAGGTCAGTTAATGGTTGTGTTGATTGAAGTAGCGATTGCGACGCCAACTCACCCATTGCAATAATGATTTTCGGAGGTTTTGCTTGAATCGTCGTTAAAGTATCGATGACCATCTGTTCTGGCATGGCAATCATACGAATTGCCTTAGAAATATTTTTAAATAGTTGCGCCTCATCCGCTTGTAGCGATTGACTGCCCATGACAAACAGCCAATCACCGTCTTCACTGCTGATATGCATCAGTGATTGAGTTGGTAACGTTTCCAGTTTTTCAATCTTAGGTTCGATAATGGCAGGTTCAGGAATGTTGGGCAGAGTTGGAGATGCAGTAGGCGCGGGTAATGGGTTGCGTAATTGCCATACCGGCAATAACTCTAGTTCTCGCAACATGTCTTCACGTGTCATCATCTTAATCTCACAGTGCTAAACCCATTAAAACTGCATCCTCACGGCCATTTTTGGCTGGATAATAACCGCGCCGAATCGCCATTTCATTAAATCCCATATTTTCGTATAAGGCAATTGCACTGATGTTACTAGGCCGAACTTCTAAAAACATATTAGCGGCTTGGTTATTTTTGGCAATGTCTATCATATGTTCTAGCAATACCCGTCCTAAGCCTTGTTTTTGGTGATCTTTTGCAATACTTAAGTTGAGTAAATGCGCCTCATCTAAGACCATCATGACCAGCGCATAGCCAATAATCACTTCATTGCGTAACAATACCCATGCGCTATAACCAGAATTTAAGGAGTCACTAAAATTACCGCGCGTCCAAGGATAAGGATAAATGTATGGCTCTATAGCCATAATCGCATCTAAATCATTTAACTGCATGGGTCTAAATTGATCATGAGCGGTCAAGCCATATGGAGTGCTATGTTTCATCATCATAAACGTAAGCCTTGATCACGCTCTGAAGTTTTGAGCGCCACGCGATTACGGATGTAAATTGGCATTGCCTCGCTTGCAGATTTTGCTTCACCACGAGCAAAGATAGGCTGTGCTAAGGCTAATATGGCGCTGGCAGTAGGTGATAATTGTGGCTGAATCGCTCGCAACTGGGCCGCATAAACTTGACTTAATTGGACTTCATAAGCTTGCCAACCACTACCCGCGCCAACCCAGTCTGTGCCATCAAGAGCAGGAACGTCATTTGGCTTATATACGCCTGGTTCAATCGTCATTTGCCACTGAGTTGCTATTTTTTCATAAGCCGCATGATAAACCTCACCCATGCGCGCATCTAAACAGGCAATTACTTTTTCTGCGCCACTTGCTTCGGCCAAAGCCAGCAATGTTGAAATGGCCACCACGGGTAACTTAGCCCCGAAGCCAAGACCTTGCGCAACCCCCGCGGCAATGCGCACGCCAGTAAATGAACCAGGCCCAGAACCAAAGGCAATACCTTGTAAATCTGATAACTGTAAACTCGCTTTATCTAGTAAGGCTTGAATTTGCGGCAAAATGATTTGTGAATGTGTTTGTCCCGCATTGATATCAAACGTGAAAAATTCATCGCCCTTCATGATGGCGAGCGATAAATATTCAGTAGAAGTGTCGAATGCGAGTAAATTCACGTTAGGTTTAATGTTCATTTCTGTGAGATGCTATTTTGCCACGCATCTGCTTAATTTGCCCGCGTTGCGTTTTACTTTCTAATCGTCGCTGCTTAGCGCCATATGTCGGTTTAGTAGCGTAGCGCATGGGTTGTACATGATTGGCCGCGTTAATAATCTCATGTAAGCGCTTAATAGCATCTTTTTTATTAGCTTCTTGTGTGCGGTATTGCTGCGCTTTTAATACTAAAATGCCTTCATCAGTAATGCGACTATCTTTTAAATGCATTAAGCGTTGTTTAAGCCAATCACTCAAACTTGAGGTTGAAATATCAAATCTTAAATGTATCGCACTGGAAACTTTATTGACATTCTGCCCGCCTGCACCTTGTGCACGAATCGCGCTTAGTTCGTATTCAGTGTCTGGGATTAAAATCATTTCTGATGGGCTTATAGCATCTCTTCAAAAAATCGCTGCACCTCAGACAATTCACGCGTTCTTTTAAAGGGCGGTAAACTTTGCCAGATTCTTTTCCCGTAAGATTTACTAATCAAGCGAGGGTCACAAATCATCAATACCCCTCTATCATTTTCATCACGTATCAAGCGCCCCGCACCTTGTTTAAGAGTGATGACTGAGTAAGGCAGTTGATATTCCATAAACGCATTTTTGCCTTCTGCATTCAGTTTATCAACACGGGCGGAAAGTACTGGATCATCGGGTGGTGCAAAAGGTAACTTATCAATAATGACTACACTTAAAGCTTCGCCACGTACATCAACGCCTTCCCAAAAACTTTGCGAGCCTACGAGTACCGCATTACCTAGTTTACGAAAGCGGTCCAGTAATTCTGTGCGCGAGCTTTCACCTTGTAAAAGTAATGGGCTCTCTATACCATTTTCAGAGAAAGCTTCTTTCAGTAAGGCATGAATTTCACGCATGGCACGCAGGCTGGTAGACAGCACAAAAGCTCTACCGCCACTGGCTTGCAACACTGGTAAGGCAGCAGCTACTACGCATGCAGTATAGGTTGAACTGTTAGGGTCTGGCATATCAGGGGGCACATACAAAAGCGCCTGCTCCTGATAATTGAAGGGGCTTTCCCAGAAGCCTGTTTTAGCGTCTTGCAAACCCATTTGTGCTTGATAGTGACTAAAGTCAGCTTTAACTGCTAATGTAGCCGAAGTAAATATCCAAGCACGAGGCTGTGCATTTAATTGTTTTCCGAAACCTTCGGCAACACTCAAAGGTGTGGCATGTAACTGTACGGAATGGGTAAAGACTTCTACCCAGCGCACTAAATTATTATTTTCAGCAGATTGCCAGCGGGCAAATAAATCGTACAAAGCTTCGCTACGTTGCCAGCATTTTTCTAACAAAGGATCACGGGCGGCTTGTGTCTCAAGCACTTTTGTAAGGGCTTTTAATTGACAGTGCATCTCATTAAACGACGCTTCAAAGCCTTTTAATGCGAGTGCTTTTTGTACAGGCAGGCGTGAGCCCTCATAGGCAAAAATCAGCCTAAAATCTTTTGCGGATTTTTCTAATTTTGGAATCGCCTCGCCTAATTCAATACAATCTTTGGCGAGCGTTGCATGTGCTGCCGTACAGTCGTGTGCCAATTCTATAATTTGACTCGTTGAAACATCCTCACCAAAAAATAGCCCTGCGACTTCAGGTAACTGATGCGCTTCATCAAATATAACCGTATTAGCGCTGGGTAGAAGTTCTGCTACGCCTTCGTCTCGCAGCATCACATCGGCAAAAAATAGATGATGATTCACGACGACGATATCTGCAGCCAAGGCTTGCTTTCTCGCTTCCATCACAAAGCATTCTTTGTAATAGGCACAATCGCCCCCTAAGCAGTTATCTCGGGTCGAGGTGACGCTAGCCCAAATCATGGCATTTTCAGGCACGGTATTGAGCTCGCTTTTGTCACCAGTTTTAGTGTTTTCAGCAAAAGTTTTAATGACGTGAACATATTTTGCATCTTCACGTGAGGCGAAGCGACCTTCTAGCGCCGCACGTTCAAGATGATAATGGCATACGTAATTGGCTCGGCCTTTTAACATGGCGACAGTGACAGGCACCTTTAAAGCATCGCGTACGTTAGGCAAATCTCGGCTATACAATTGATCTTGAAGGTTTTTGGTGCCTGTAGAAATAATCACTTTGCCACCAGTAAGTAAAGCGGGCACTAAGTAGGCGAAAGTTTTTCCTGTTCCTGTACCCGCTTCTGCAACCAACAGACTATTTTGTTCTATGGCCTCAGCAATCGCCGTTGCCATTTCTAATTGTTGGGTGCGCTCACTATAGCCTTCGATGTGCTTGGCTAAAATGCCATCTTTTTCAAAAACTTGGCGCATGGTATGTGTTGTCATAAGGGCTATCATTATCCCATGACTTAGTCAGTTAAAGGCCATTAGGCAAATGCTAAACATTCATTTTTCGTACGGGCGCGTGACTATCTTATTGCCAAAATGGCAGACATTATGATTGTTGATAAAACAAAAATAACGATATAAAACATGTGTCTAGCCAAAAAAGTAGGTGATTGATGTCACGTTGGGTTATAATCAAAGTGTGATTAAATATATTCAAAATCGTCTGTTCATTTTTTTATTGTTGGGATTAGCCAGCACATCGTGCGCTGCCATTGAGCCAGCGCCTGATGAAGCGCCCACCGATAGTCAAACTCGCACAGAAGCTATAGATATGAATGATGCAAGTTGGTCGGCGCGTGCGCGTGAAGTGCTAGTGAGTGCGTTGAGTTTGACCGGTGTTCAGTATAAATACGGCGGAAACTCGCCTGAAACTGGCTTTGATTGCAGTGGTTTTGTACGCTACGTCTTTAAGCAGGCGACTAGCCTAACGTTACCACATAGTGCACTTGCTATTAGCCAAGTGGGCAAAACCGTTCCTAAAAATGAATTGCAGCCGGGCGATTTAGTGTTTTTTAATACCTTGAAAGCGACTTTTTCTCATGTGGGTATTTACTTGGGGAATAATCGTTTTATTCACTCACCTAGTAAGGGTGGGCAAGTCAGGGTAGAAAATATGCAAGATGGCTACTGGGCAAAACGTTTTAATGGCGCACAGCGAGTTGAACACGCTAGCGTTATCAATCAAGAATAGTTGATGAGCGTTTAAACGCTCTTTAAGTCGGCGTTGAAGATGTTTTGTCAGAATGCCCCAAATCTCGATGGGGATCGATGCAATCACGTACTAGTTGTTTTACTTCCTTGGCTTCGGGGAAACGCCCCGCTTCTTTACGAGAAAAAAGTAATTGTCCATTTAGAGTAATGTCAAAAATCCCGTTACGTCCTGGCCTCAGTGATACACTCGTTAAATCTTGTTCAAAAGTGGTTAGCAGCTCTTGTGTCAGCCACGCGGCACGTAAAAGCCAGCGGCATTGTGTGCAATAGGTAATTTCAATATGGTGTTGAATCAATTTGGAAGTCCTTACTGGTATACTTAAGTTTGTTAATGATTAGGCACTATTTGGAACTATTAATATTAAGTTTGTCATAAACTTGTACGCTTTCTTTAGCTAGGGATAATAATACATGCAAGCTAGAAATAAATATCAAGGGTTTACTAAAGTAGCTCTCGTTTGTTCAGGGTTGATGCTCGGACTGATGTTGAGTTTAACTTATTCGGCAGTCGCTGAGAAAATGGCAAAACCGCAACTTCCCTTAGAAGACTTGCGCGCCTTCGCTGAGGTATTTGGCAAAATTAAAAGTGATTATGTTGAGCCAGTAGAAGATAAAAAGCTCATTTCTGAAGCGATTAGTGGCATGCTGACTGGTTTAGATCCACATTCCACTTATATGGACGTAGATGCATTTAAAGATATGCAAGCTTCTACCCAAGGTGAATTCGGTGGTTTAGGTATTGAAGTCGGTATGGAGGACGGCTTGGTGAAAGTAGTCTCACCAATTGAAGATTCGCCTGCATACGCTGCTGGTATCAAAAGTGGTGATCTCATCATGAAGTTAGATGAAAAGCTGGTTAAAGGCATGAGTCTAAATGATGCTGTAAAAATTATGCGCGGCAAGCCTGACACCTCTATTAAACTCACAATTTTGCGTAAAAATGAAGCTAAGCCTTTGTTAATCACCTTAATACGCGCGATTATCAAAAATAAAAGTGTCAAATATAAAATGACTGAGCCAGGTTATGCCTATGCACGTGTCACACAGTTCCAAGAACACACGGGTGAGGATTTGGCTAAAGCCATTAAAGTGATGGCTGATGAAAATAAAGGCCCATTTAAAGGTTTTGTTTTAGATTTACGTAATGACCCGGGCGGTCTGCTTAACGGTGCCGTGGGTGTTGCAGCTGCATTCCTACCCAAAGACACTCTGGTGGTCTATACAGAAGGTCGTGCACCTGATTCAAAAATGAATCTTACCGTGAACCCAGAGAATTATGCACGTGGTGGTGTGGCTAATGATTACATGCGTGACATTCCTGCAGATTTAAAAACGGTACCTATGGTTGTATTGATTAATGCTGGCTCTGCCTCAGCTTCAGAAATTGTGGCAGGTGCATTGCAAGATCATAAGCGTGCTACCTTAATTGGTGTTCGCACTTTTGGTAAGGGATCTGTACAAACCATTATGCCTATGAATAACGGTGCGGCGATTAAATTGACTACTGCCCGTTACTTCACGCCAAAAGGACGGTCTATCCAAGCTAAAGGCATAGAGCCAGATTACTATGTGGAAGATGGCACGGATCAATCTAACAATATCCATGAAGCTGATTTATCACGCCATTTATCGAATCCTAAAGATGCGCAAGCTGGGGTTGCTGTGAAATCTGAAGCATCATCTCCCGCTAAAGACGCTGCTCAAGCTAAACTCAATGAGAAAAAATATGCGGAAGCGATGGCGCCTATTGAGCCTGCCAGTAAAGAAGATCTTCAGTTTGCACAAGCTATGAATTTTCTTAAAGGCAAACCAGTGATTAAATCTGAGCCGCCAAAAGTGGAAGCAGCGGTTAGCAAATAATTATCACTCAATCATGACCGCTGATAACCCGCCTTGCAAACAGGGCGGGTTTTTTTATGGCAGCATTGGCTTTAGATAACATTGCTAGGTTTATAATAACGGCATGAGTTTATCTATTAATGAGTTGGTTGTAGAAGCGGATCGTTGCGTCGCCTGTGGCTTATGTTTGCCACATTGCCCAACTTACAGAAAAACAGGTTCTGAAGCAGATTCGCCACGTGGTCGCATTCAACTTATGCGAGCCGTTGCTCAAGATATTTTGCCCAATAACAATCGCTTCAAACAACATATCGACTTATGTTTAAGCTGTCGCAGTTGTGAATCTGCCTGCCCTAATAGCGTTAATTATGGCGCTTTAGTCGATAGCACTCGGGCGATATTTATACAGCAAAAGATTATGTGGTTTGCTTTAGCAAAACCATTTATACGGTGTCGTCTTTTAATGAGTGGCTTAACTTGGCTGATTTGGCTAATACAGCAATGTAAGTTTGAAGGTTTACTGAAACGCTTAAATTCAGCCGCAAAATTACTACCCGCTATCAACAAACCCGTGACTTGGAAATCGTTATACCCAACAACAGCTAAGAGTAAACAAGGCGATGTGAGTTTGTTTTTAGGCTGTGCTAGCCATGCGCTTGATAGTGATACCTTAAAAGCTAGTATTTATGTATTAAACGCACTTGGTTTCGATGTGCATATTCCCGCGCAACAAACTTGCTGTGGCAGCATTGCTAGACAAATGGGTGATGTGGCTGAAGCAAATAAACTGCTGGCACTTAATCAACGTAGCTTTGATGTAAGTATGCCGATATTAACGGTGGCTAGCGGATGTGGTTCTGGCTTGAATGACTATCTAACCCATCATCATGTGCAAGACGTCAGCGCATTTTTAGCATCATGCGATTGGTCTAAAGTGAATATTAAAACGCTTAATCAGCGTATTTTTGTGCAAGATCCCTGCAGCTTACGTAATGGCCAAAAAAGTCATGCGTCAGTTTATGCTTTACTTAAAAAAATTCCTCAAGCGGAGATAGTGCCGCTATCCAGCAATGGTCAGTGTTGCGGCGGTGCAGGGGCCTACATGCTTTCACAGCCAAGTATGGCTAATCAACTTCTTAATGATAAGCTAATTGCTATTAAAAATGCTGAGGTGGACATACTTGCTACATCAAACATTGGTTGCAGTTTACACATCGCCAAAGGCCTAAAAGACCAACATCTAAATGTTTCTATCTGCCATCCCATACAGATTATCGCCAAACAAATGGGATTTGATAATCAATAACTAAATACTGGTTTAACAGCATCATTTGAGCGTAAACTATTAACTGAAGTAGATTGGAATGGGTTGTTGCATTTGACGCGCTATTGTGGGCACTTCTGTTGCCATCAAGGGTCAATGCTAAACTACTATTTAAAAAAGGTAAGTACTCAATGCAAAAATTTAGCGACGTATTATTAACTCTCGATGATGCATCACATGTGCAGCGTATTGAGCTTTTTAATAGTGATGGTAGTGCTGCTGGCGTCATAGAAAATAAACCCGGCAGTCAAGGTTCAGTCAAAGTGTACTATCACCTGTACCGTATGTATGGCGAAATTTCTTTAGATGCTGCGGTTGAGGGATTAAGTCTATTTGCCGAACATACCAGCGATGCAGAGAACTGCCCAGGCAAACATCCTAATGTGGATCGATTATTAAATCTTTTGGAAGATGAAAAGCCACTCAAAGTCAAGGTTACAGAAAGTCACGCTTAGTTTTAAAAGCCTCGCAAGTTAATACGCCACTGATAGCAATAAAGTTACTCAATATTATTTGATTTAAGTCTTTATCCCTAAAAACTTAGGTAAAATCCTGCTTTTACTTTTTTGTCTGATTTCCCATGTTTGTTCATCCACAATTTGACCCTATAGCAATTCATCTCGGCGCCTTTGGTATTCATTGGTATGGCCTGATGTATTTAATTGGTTTTTTAGCCTTTATAGGCTTAGGTAAATGGCAAATTAATAATCGTGCATGGCATGGTTGGACTATCCCTATGCTTGATGATGCACTTTTTTTTGGTGCGTTAGGGGTTATTTTAGGCGGACGCCTAGGCTATGTATTGTTTTACCAATTTGGCTACTTTATGCAACACCCCAATGAGATTCTGGCGGTATGGCAAGGTGGCATGAGTTTTCATGGCGGATTTTTAGGGGTACTCGTTGCCATGGGCTTATTCTCACGCAAGTACCAATTGAAATGGCTCAGCATCATGGATTTTGTAGCGCCATTGGTGCCGATTGGTTTAGGCGCTGGACGCATGGGCAATTTTATTAACGGAGAACTATGG
This sequence comes from Sulfuritalea sp., assembly GCA_021738125.1. Classification (GTDB taxonomy): domain Bacteria; phylum Pseudomonadota; class Gammaproteobacteria; order Burkholderiales; family Methylophilaceae; genus Methylotenera. The sequence continues at coordinate 718 of JAIPCR010000024.1, read as the reverse complement.
GGACGCGTGACTAATAGCCAATACGGTATGGTGTTTCCTCGGATTGATCAGCTATTACGCCATCCCTCACAACTTTACGAATTCACCCTTGAAGGTATATGTTTATTTTTAATTCTGTGGATTTATTCTTCTAAACCGAGAGAGACCGGTGCGATTTCAGCCTTATTCCTCATTGGTTATGGCAGCTTTAGATTTATCGCAGAATATACCCGTGAGCCAGATAGTTACTTAGGTTTACTGTCTATGGGCTTTAGTATGGGCCAGTGGTTAAGTTTACCTATGATGCTAGTGGGTATTTGGATGTGGGTACAAGCGCACCAAAAAAGATTTGCCTAGATAGACTTAGTTAAATTGTTTAAGTTATATAGTTAATAATGATTAAGTTTAGGAATAACGCTATTATGTCTCTGACGCACAAAGTGATATAAATCAACAAGATAAGATTCAGCCCTACCCTATAGGGCGCACCTCATTTATTCGTAAAAATTGTGTATTTTCTGATAATTTTTGTAGTCTGATGACTGCTTTGGGCCAGAAGCAGACATTCATAATGCGTTTTTCATTGGTAAACATAATTTAGAAAGCTGATTTAGATCAAGCTAACTTCTTGAGAATAATACGATAATAGTTTATCGAGTATTTTTTCGATATTCAGTATTTATTTTCTTGGGAAGTTAAGCGTATGAACAATTTAGCCAAAATTTGGCAGATTTTTACT
>JAIPCR010000023.1 GCA_021738125.1 Sulfuritalea sp. | reverse complement strand
GTGAAGCCGGTTGGGATTTATTGATAGCGACAGATAGCACTCAAGTGAATATCCACGCATCCACACAAACCTTACATTAAACCCACACGTTATAACCGCGCAACATTACAAAGAGAAAGCTAATATGTCTAATTTACCAAAATGCCCAAAATGCAATTCTGAATATACTTACGAAGATGGTGCCATGTACGTTTGCCCAGAATGCGCGCATGAGTGGTCTAAAGATGCCACTACTGAAAATGCAGACGAGGCTAAGGTCATCCGTGACGCAAATGGTAACGTTCTGCAAGATGGTGACACCATTACTGTGATTAAAGACCTTAAAGTAAAAGGCTCTTCACTGGTGGTTAAAGTGGGTACTAAAGTAAAAAATATTCGACTGGTAGAGGGTGATCACGACATCGACTGCAAAATCGATGGCATAGGCGCGATGAAGCTAAAATCGGAGTTTGTGAAAAAAGTGTAGCGTGTTGAGGTGCACCTAGGCACCCATCACTATCTATTGTCGCTTATCAAAGAAATGGACAATTTGCGGCTGAGGCAAATTCAGCACTGGCTTACGTATCTTGCCCATCACATGCATTTCACAGGGTTTGCAATCGAACTTGAGGGTAAACCTATCATTACCATTAATTAAGGTCATCGGTTCTGCTGTTACCGTTCCTTGCACCCCAATCACGCCTTTTGCTTCTTTGGGACATAGACCATGGCTAAAACGTAAGCAGTGCTTAGTAATCATCAATGGCACTTCGTCCAACTCTTTGTTGGCTTCATAAGCGGCAGCAATCATTTTTACGCCATGTTTTTCGTAAAACTGTCTGGCCTTTTTATTATAAACATTGGCTAGATAACTCAAGGTGTCTTCAGGGTAAATTGCCAAAGGCTGAGATTTAGCCCGAAGTGCTGGACGTTCATAACCACGATCACGCGCATCCTGTAATAAATCAATAGCATCGCGCCGCAAGCCATTCACAATAGAGGCTGGCACAAACCATGGTTGCGTGGTTTTAAGCGCTATTGCTTCAGCCAAAAAATCTGTACTGCCAAGTTTGGCTAAGTTTTCGTGCAAGCTCGCTTGTGATTTTTCAATATTGTCTGCAATCTGTTTTTCTACGCTGCAATGAGCAGTTGCAGTAAAGCCCGCTTCATCGGTCACCGTCAAAGCAAAGCCAGAATCTGTTTCTGCAAACGCCATCATTAAAGCAATTTTGCGCTGTGCAGAATCTTTCTCTAACAAGCGCATAAAGGCATGGTCACGGTTGCGATATGCCGCCATGCCTCGGCGAATATCCTGCGGCATTTCATTGGGGTAAAGTTTATTACCCACGACTGTATTCACACGCAAACCGACTAATTCTTTATGCACATCAAAAAAACAGATGCCGTCACCGTTATGTAACTGTACTTCGGTATCTATTTCAATATAGTCATGCCCCACTTTGCTGACTTTACCCAACGCTTCACCTGAAAATTTAGGTGTATCAAAAGCGCCAATATCGGCTTGTCGACCATTAGCAAAATAATCTGTCGCACTACGGTTAAAAGTTTTTTCAGGCTGTGGGCTAAAGGAATATACACAATGCCCGTGCGATGATTTTGCCAACTCAGGCGCATCATGCAAAATTTCATCTAGCAATTGTCGATAATGCGCAGTGGCATTTTTTACATAAGGTAAATCTTTATAACGGCCTTCAATCTTAAATGAGCTCACCCCAGCATCAATCAAAGCTCGGAGGTTAGCGCTTTGGTCATTATCTTTCATAGATAAAAAATGTTTATCCTTGCCAATAATGCGGCCTTTTTGATCTTCTAAGGTAAAAGGTAAGCGGCATTCCTGCGAACATTCACCACGATTTGCACTACGTCCGGTATGCGCGTGGCTTATAAAACATTGCCCACTAAATGCCACACATAAAGCACCATGAATAAAATACTCTAAGTTGCAAGTGGTGGCCGCTGAAATTTTTTGTATGGTGGGTAAGTCTAGCTCGCGCGCTAACACTAATTGCGAAAATCCAACCTGATCTAAAAATACGGCTTTTTCAACCGTGCGGATATCAGTTTGGGTACTTGCATGTAATTGAATGGGCGGTAAATCCATTTCAAGCAACCCCATATCTTGCACAATCAAAGCATCTACTTCAGCTTCATAAAGTTGCTGGACCAGTTCCCGAGCACCTACAAGCTCGTTATCATGAAAAATGGTATTGAGTGCGACAAATACTTCTGCATGATAGCGATGCGCGTGTTTTACCAAACGCGCAATATCGGCCACCGTGTTAGGCGCTTTAGCCCTAGCACCAAAGGCTGGTCCGCCGATATACACAGCATCTGCCCCATGATTAATAGCTTCAATGCCAAACGCTGCATTTTTTGCAGGAGCAAGCAGTTCAAGGTGGCGACGAGTTTTTTGCATTGCGCATGACTAGAGTGTTAAATGAGACTGAATTTTAGACTAAACAATAGCTTATGACGACATTTGATTTATTTGCTTACACAAAAAGTCGTACAATTCACACATGAGCAATCAAACGCTATTAAATAGAAGCTTACAGTCTGTGTGGCACCCTTGCACACAGATGAAGCATCACGAAAATTTTCCACTCATTCCTATCCAACGTGGCGAAGGTGTATGGCTTGTTGATGCCGATGGTAAGCATTATTTAGATGCAGTCAGTTCATGGTGGGTAAATCTATTTGGGCATAATAACCCACGAATTAAAGATGCCATTAAGTTACAGCTAGACACTTTAGAACATGTGATGTTGGCTGGCTTTACCCATGAACCTGTAGTGAATTTGTCTGAGAAGCTAGCCAAAATCACGGGGTTAGGGCATGCCTTTTATGCCTCTGATGGCGCCAGTGCAACAGAGATTGCACTTAAGATGAGTTTTCATTATTGGCGCAATACTGGTAGGCCACTTAAAACTAAGTTTATCAGCCTAAAAAATAGCTACCATGGGGAAACATTAGGCGCATTAGGTGTGACCGATGTGGCCATTTTTAAAGATACCTACGCACCACTCTTGATGCAATCCGCTCAAATGCCTAGCCCTGATTTTAGATTAAGTGCTGAAGGTGAAACCACAGAAGACTTTGCCTTACGCTGTGCTAACGCATTAGAACTTCATGTGAGCGAACATCATGATGAGTTGGCTGCTTTTATAATAGAACCCCTCGTTCAATGTGCGGCTGGGATGGCCATGTATCACCCCACTTATTTACGACGTGCCCGCGAAATTTGCACCCAATATCAAGTACATTTAATTGCCGATGAAATAGCCGTTGGGTTTGGTCGCACCGGCACGATGTTTGCCAGCGAGCAGGCAAAGGTTACACCTGATTTTACGTGCTTATCCAAAGGCATTACAGGTGGCTATTTGCCATTATCTGCCGTACTGACCACCGATAAAGTCTACCAAGCGTTTTATGATGAAAGTACGCTTAAAGGTTTTTTACATAGCCATAGTTACACAGGTAATCCACTGGCTTGCAGTGCTGCATTAGCGACTTTAGCAATCTTTGAATCAGACAATATAATAGAAAAAAATAAACAGACAGCCGCTTATATCATTAGCAAAGCACAAGCCTTTAATGATCTGCCTATCAAGCATATGCGCCAGCAAGGCATGATTTTGGCGTTTGATGTAAACTCAACTCATACAAAATTTTCTAGTGCATGTTACGCGGCCGCATTAAGCCAAGGGCTGTTATTACGCCCCATCGGCAACACAGTCTATTTTATGCCGCCCTATACGATTACTGAATCTGAAGTAGATTTCATGATAGATGCAACCTTGGGTGCGCTTAAGCAGGTTTTATGAAAAAACGCCTGATTTATATTATTTTTGCCCTCACCAGCTTAACTTCTCATGCCGAGCTAACAAGCACGGTGGCAGAAGCATTGAAGAAATCAGGCATCCCGCAAGAGAATGTCGCCATCGTTGTTCAAAGTGTAGATAACAGCAACGCCAGCGTTATACATAACGGTAATAAAAGTCTTAATCCTGCTTCGGTAATGAAGCTAGTCACTAGTAATGCCGCGCTTGATTTACTCACACCCGCCTATCGTTGGAAAACTGAAATTTATCAAGATGGCGTAGTCACCAGTGGCGTACTGAATGGTAACTTGGTAATTAAAGGTTATGGTGACCCTAACTTTAGAGTACAGGATTTTTGGCGCTTGCTGATGAGCTTACAGCAATCTGGCATTAAAGAAATTAAGGGCGACTTAATTATTGATAAAAGCTATTTCTCAAAGAATGTTGCAGGTAAAAATTCTTTTGACAACCAAGTTTGGCGTGCCTACAACGCCACCCCGAGTGCATTTTTAGTCAATGGCCGCAATACCAGCTTTAAATTTACCGTCGTACCCAATACTTCAAATAAAGGGCAGGTAGATATTGTCCAAGAATTTGCGCTACCGGAATTAGAGATTATCAATAACATAAGACTAGTGCCCGGGAGCTGTAACGACTGGCGTAACCACATAAGCTATAACGTAAACGTTGAAGAAAAAAATGGCATTGAAATAGGAAAAAGCGTCACATTTAGCGGTACATTCTCGCCCGATTGCGCTCAAAAATACCTAGAGCTCAGCGTGTTTAATGATGATCAATATGCGTTCTACACCTTTAAGAAATTATGGGCAGATCTCGGTGGCAAGTTTTCTGGGCAATTGAAGACACAAGATATGCCCGCCAGCGCAGTGAAAGTCACAGAACAATTCTCCAGCCCACTGAGTGATGTCATCCGAGAAATGAATAAATGGAGCAATAATTTAATGGCACGGCAATTACTGCTTACCCTTGCCGCTGAAAAAATAGCAATCCCCGCCACCGAAGCTAACGGCGCCATCGCCATTAAAAATTGGCTGTCCAATCAACCATTCAAGGTCGATAACCTTAAACTTGATGAACTAGTGATTGAAAATGGCTCGGGTTTATCTCGTACTGAACGCATAAATGCATTACTTTTATCGCAAATGCTATTCAGTGCCTACCACAGCCCTATCATGCCTGAATTCATGAGTTCTCTGCCTATATTGGCATTAGATGGTACGATAATGAAACGTTTGAAAGACAGTCCTGCAGCCAATCGTGCTCATTTAAAAACAGGTTCTTTAGATGGTGTCAGCGCAATTGCGGGTTACATATTAGACAAACAGAACAAGCGTCAAATTATCGTAATGATTGTCAATCATGAAAAAGCGAGTGCCAGTAAAACTGCGCAAGATGCCCTTATAGATTGGGTTTATAGTCAGCCGTAATGCGTGAATCACTAATCGCCAACTATATAAGCTAAGCGAGTTTGCGGTATCATATCGCTTGAAATAATTAAACAAATTAATCATCGAGGTTTAGCGCATGAAACTACTTAATCTTATGCTGGCATGTACGTGTGCAATCACGCTCAATGCTTGCAAAGCCGAATCAAACAAATCAACACAGGAAAAACCAGCAATGACACAAAACGCAATTACTACATTACAAAAAATTGACACGCAAGTTGGTACAGGTCGTGAAGCAGAAGCTGGCTTTAACGTTACCGTGCATTACACAGGCTGGTTATATGACGAAGCGGCTGAAGGCCATAAAGGCAAAAAATTTGATAGCAGCTTAGATCGCAAACAACCTTTCAATTTCTTTTTAGGTGGTGGGCAAGTCATTCAAGGTTGGGATGAAGGCTTTGCCGGTATGAAAATTGGCGGCAAACGTACACTCGTCATTCCTTCAGAAATGGGCTATGGTGCACGGGGTGCTGGCGGTGTCATCCCACCTAATGCAACATTGGTTTTTGATGTTGAATTATTAGACGTTAAATAAATGTGTGGCGGGACGATTCCTAATCGTCCCAATTGGAGATAGGTATGCACGTAAGCGTTAAATGGATAGATGGCGTCAGCTTTGTCGGCGAATCTGAATCTGGTCATGCCGTAGTATTAGATGGTGCGCCAGAAAATGGTGGGCGCAATATTGGTATGCGCCCGATGGAGATGTTGTTGGTGGGTATGGGCGGTTGCACTTCGTTTGATGTGGTTGCCATATTAAAAAAAGCAAGACAGCCGATTACCGCTTGTGTGGCTGAAATTGATGCCACGCGTGCCGATGAAATCCCTAAAGTATTCACTAAGATTCATGTACATTTTGTGGTGACTGGCGATAATTTAAATGAAGCGCAAGTAGAACGTGCCGTCAAATTATCTGCAGAGAAATATTGCTCTGCTTCTATCATGCTCAGCAAAAGCGTTGAAATTACGCATGATTTTGAGATTAAACCTTTAACAACAGCTTAATGCCAGCAATAAAGTAAACTATTAACACAATAAACTGCCTGAATTAGGCAGGGTAGAGATAGATATATTTCTTTGGCTTGTTCAGGCAAGCTGATTTAAAATTACGCCTGCACTTTTAATTACTCCGGATTTTACTTATGCCAGTTTATCGTTCACGCACCACCACACACGGCCGCAATATGGCAGGCGCACGCGCACTTTGGCGCGCCACAGGCATGAAAGATGGTGACTTTGATAAACCTATCATTGCGGTTTGCAACTCATTTACCCAGTTTGTACCTGGCCATGTGCACTTAAAAGATTTAGGTCAATTGGTAGCCCGAGAAATTGAACGTGCTGGCGGTGTGGCAAAAGAATTTAATACGATTGCGGTAGATGACGGCATTGCCATGGGACATGGTGGCATGTTGTACAGCTTACCTAGCCGAGATTTAATTGCTGATAGCGTGGAATACATGGTGAATGCGCATTGTGCCGATGCCATGGTATGCATTTCAAATTGCGACAAAATAACCCCTGGCATGCTCATGGCAGCCTTGCGTTTAAACATTCCTGTAGTCTTTGTTTCTGGCGGCCCAATGGAGGCGGGCAAAGTCAATTGGCAAGGTGAAGAGATGAAGCTCGACTTAGTTGATGCCATGGTTGCCGCTGCTGATAGTAAAGTCAGTGATGAAAAAGCAGAAGCCATTGAACGTTCAGCTTGCCCTACTTGCGGCTCTTGTTCTGGTATGTTTACCGCAAATTCAATGAACTGCTTAACCGAAGCGCTTGGCTTAAGTTTGCCGGGCAATGGTTCTGCGCTTGCTACACATGGCGCACGTAAAGAATTATTCTTAAAAGCAGGTCGTTTAATTGTTGAGCTCGCAAAACGCCACTATGAGCAAGATGATTACAGTGTATTACCACGTAGTATTGCTAATATCAAAGCATTTGAAAACGCCATGAGTTTAGATGTCTCCATGGGTGGTTCAACCAATACCGTATTGCATTTGCTCGCTGCCGCGCATGAAGCCGAAGTGGATTTCACTATGGCAGATATTGACCGCATTTCACGCAAAGTGCCGTGCTTAAGCAAAGTAGCCCCTGCCACACAAAAATATCATATGGAAGACGTGCACCATGCAGGTGGCGTCATGGGGATATTGGGCGAGCTAGACCGTGCAGGCGTATTGCACCGCGACACCCCCACCGTGCATAGTGCAAGTTTGGGTGAGGCTTTAGACAAATGGGACATCATGGTCACCAAAGACGAAGAAGTGAGAAAATTCTTCCGCGCCGCCCCTGGTGGCATTAGTACCACCATTGCTTTTTCACAAAGCATGCTTTACCCCACCTTAGATGACGACCGTGCTGAAGGCTGTATTCGCGATAAAGCGCATGCCTATTCTCAGGATGGTGGCTTAGCCGTGTTATATGGCAATATTGCTTTAGATGGCTGTATTGTTAAAACGGCTGGTGTAGATGACAGTATTTTAAAATTCACCGGTCGTGCCCGTATTTTTGAAAGCCAAGATGCTACCGTTGAAGCAATTCTTGCCGATCAAATCGTCGCTGGTGATGTGGTGGTGATTCGTTACGAAGGCCCACGTGGTGGCCCAGGGATGCAAGAAATGTTATACCCCACCTCTTACTTAAAATCTAAAGAGTTAGGCAAAGTATGTGCTTTACTTACAGATGGTCGCTTTTCTGGCGGCACATCAGGTTTAAGCATTGGTCATGCCTCACCCGAAGCGGCCGAAGGCGGTGCCATTGGTTTGGTTGAAGAAGGCGATACGATTGAAATCGACATTCCAAATCGCACCATCCATTTAGCGATTAGCGATGCAGAAATGACCGCACGCCGGACAAAAATGAATGCCAAAGGCAAAGCCGCTTGGAAACCAGTCAACCGTCAGCGTGTCGTTTCACCAGCCTTGCGCGCTTATGCTGCAATGAGCACCAGTGCAGCGCGTGGCGCGGTCCGTGATGTGTCTCAAATTGAAAAATAATAAAACGAATACGAGTATATAAACAATATGAATATAGTCAGTTTAGAAACTAGCCCAGACGATACCCACCCGCTTAAAACGACAAAACGTTTAAAGCTGCATGCCCATGTGATGCAAACACAAGATGAAAATGGTATGCAATACCTTGAGGTAGACAATCCACTCGCTCATGCGAAAATTGCTTTACAAGGCGCACACGTAGTTGGCTGGCATCCTAAATTTTTAGCAAATCCGGTATTGTGGTTATCGAGTAATGCGCGCTTTGTTAAAGGCCGCTCAATACGTGGTGGCGTGCCGATTTGCTGGCCTTGGTTTGGTGCACATCCTACCGATAGTACTTTTTGTCCGCATGGCTTTGCACGTGTCATTCCTTGGCGGGTGATGGATATTGATGCAACGCCCACTGGCGCCACTCGCATCATATTGGAAATGGTAGAAACGCCAGAAGCTAAACGTCAGCTTTCATACCCGTATAAACTTAAAGTTACTATTACCGTAGGTCGACGTTTACGCGTGGATATGGCAACCACTAATAATGCCGACCACCCGTTTGTGATTGGTGAGGCGTTTCACACTTATTTAAATATTAGCGATATTGCTAATATAAAAATTACCGGCTTGCAAGATTGTGTGTATGCCGACAAGATACAAAAATACCAACGCCAAGTAGAACACAATGCAATCACTTTTGATGGTGAGTTTGACCGTGTATTTATCAACCACAGCTCAGATTGCACAGTGCATGACAGCGGCTATAATCGTCTGATTCATGTGCAAAAATCAGGCAGTGACACCACTGTCGTTTGGAGTCCAGGTCCTGAAAAAGCCGCCCAAATGGCAGATATGGGCACACCTGATGAATGGCGGAAAACCATCTGTGTCGAAACGACTAATGCACTAGAAAACATGGTGGTGATTAACCCTGGGCGCACGCATATCATCAGCGCGGAGTACGTAGTCGAGACGCTTTAATGCCTAATGCATTAAAGCAAGAAACCAGCCCTTATCTTCTGCAACATGCAGACAACCCCGTGCAATGGTACCCATGGGGTGAAGAAGCGCTTACCTTAGCGCGCAATCAAAACAAGCCCATACTGGTTTCAATCGGCTATTCAGCGTGTCACTGGTGCCACGTCATGGCGCACGAATCTTTTGAAGATACTGCAACCGCAGCGTTAATGAATACCCACTTTATCAATATCAAAGTAGACCGTGAAGAACGCCCAGATATTGACCAAATATACCAAACTGCGCACAGCATGCTATCTAAAGCGAGCGGCGGTTGGCCACTCACGGTGTTTTTAACGCCCGACCAAGAACCCTATTTTACCGGTACTTATTTTCCTAAAACGGCACGTTATCAGTTACCTGGTTTTGCTGACTTAATTCCACGCGTAGCGGCTTACTATCATGAACACAAAGCGGATGTTGCCAGCCAAAATGAGCAATTAAAAGAAGCCTTAAAAAGAACCATCCCGATTGCTAATCATATTGTCACGGCAGATGAAACGACGCTCACGCTAGGGCTTCAACAACTACATGATAGTTTTGATTTTGAAAATGGTGGCTTTGGTACAGCGCCCAAATTCCCCAACCCTGCCGATATCACCTTGCTGTTGCATCAAGCTCACGCTGGCAATCAATCCGCAAAGGCGATGGCATTGCAAATGTTAAGCGCTATGGCAAAAGGTGGCATTTACGACCAAATAGGCGGAGGATTTTGTCGCTACAGTGTGGACGAACGCTGGAATATCCCCCACTTTGAAAAAATGCTGTACGACAATGGACAGTTATTATTTTTGTATGCCGATGGTTGGCAGATGAGCCAAGATACTCACGAAAAAGCCCTTTATAGCAAGGTTGTAGAAGAAACCATTACCTGGTTGCAACGTGAAATGCTATCGCCCAATGGCGCGATTTATTCATCGCTAGATGCAGATTCACTCGATAGCCATGGGCATAGTGAAGAAGGTGCGTTTTATGTATGGCAATTAAACGAAATTAAAGCCTTACTCACACCATCAGAGTTTATCGTGGCTACGCGTTGCTTAGGGTTTGACCGCGCCGCAAATTTTGAAGGTCAGGCTTGGCATGCCTACCTAACCATCTTGCCAGATGAAGAAGATCAAGCGTTACTCAATAGCGCCAAAGCTAAGTTATTTGCCGCACGTGAACATCGCACCCGCCCTGGATTAGACGACAAAATACTCACCGCTTGGAACGCCTTAGCCATCAAAGGGCTAGCGCGTGCTGGTAACGTATTTAATCGACCAGATTGGATAACACTTGCGCAACATGCCGTAGATTTTATTCACGAACATTCGTGGGTTAAGAATTCAGCGGGCGATTATCAATTATTAGCCACCGCTAAAGATGGCAAAGTGCACCTCAATGCCTATTTAGATGATTATGCTTTTTTGTTAGATGCACTCATCGAACTGATGCAGACAGACTACAGAAGCGTCGATATGCAATTTGCTGAAGAAATCGCTGAAGCTTTACTAGAAAATTTTGAAGCTGAAGATGGTGGCTTTTATTTTACCTCACACCAGCATGAGCAATTAATTCATCGACCTAAATCAGCCTACGACAACGCAACACCTAATGGTAACGGCATAGCCGCAGTTGCATTACAACGATTAGGCCACATTTTGGGTGAGCCACGCTACTTACAAACAGCAGAGCGCGTCTTGCAAGCATTTGATACTTTGATTAAGCGCAATCCAGCAGGCTGTGCCAGTTTAAGCCATGCATTGAATGAATATCTAACGCCACCCACGCTGATTATTATGCGTGGCAATGCTAAAAACCTAGACCAATGGCGCAATGAAATAAGGCAACATTATTACCCCCACCACATCTTTTTCTACTTAGATGAAACCATCACCCACTTACCAAAAACCTTGCAAAGACCTTTGCCAGAAAATCTAGTGAACGATGTCAACGCATGGGTGTGCAAGGGCGTTGTATGTTCACAAAGCATTCATCATTTGCCAAACTTATTGAGTCATATTTAGTGCGTGAGAATGGTGTAACCTGCTTGTTACAAGCGGTAATTATAGGTATCATTACTAGCTGTAGGTTTAAAAAAAATTAATGATGAAGTCTAAATTCAAGGAGATAACATGAAAGCATTATTGTTAGCAATTGCAGCAGCTAGTTCTATGTTAGTTGCCGCTCAAGTAAATGCCGCTGATGCATCAGCATTAGCGCAAAAAAGTGGTTGCTTAGCTTGTCATACTGTCGATAAAAAAGTATTAGGCCCAGCATACAAAGATGTTGCTGCAAAATACAAAGGCGATAAAACTGCTGAAGCTAAATTAGTTGCAAAAGTTAAAGCCGGTGGTAGTGGCGTTTGGGGTCCTATGCCTATGCCTCCAATGGCTGCTCAGGTTAAAGAAGCTGACATCACAACAATCGTACAATGGATTTTGTCACTATAATTTAGTGATAGTCTAGTAAAAAAGCCAGCTTATCAGCTGGCTTTTTTACTGCTGCACAACATTCTACAATAGCATTATTTGTTTAAGTTACTGTGATGCATAGAGTAAACAAAGTAAATCACCACACCGATTAAAATCCAAACCCCAAATCGCATCCAAGTGACTGCTGGCAAAAAGGTCATCAGCGCACCACAAGAAAATATGCCTAACGACGGGATTAATGGATTCCATGGGTTTTTGAAAGGACGTTTTAAATGGGGTTGGCGTTTACGCAACACAATCACGCCAACACACACCATAATAAAACTAGCCAGTGTGCCAATATTCACGGTTTCAGCCAACTCACCTAGTGGAATAAACCCAGCCACGATTGAGACCACCGCACCACACATCAAAATGATTTTTGTCGGCGTTTGGCGATCAGGATTCACTTGTGAAAATATCGGTGAAATCAAGCCATCACGACTCATAGCAAACAGTATGCGGGTTAAGCCATAAAGCAACACCAACAGCACAGTAATAAGCCCTGCCAATACGCCTGTCGCCACCAAGGTACTAGCCCAAGTGTAACCTATTTTAGTTAAGGCAAATGCGACTGGGGATGACACGTTCAATTCAGTATAAGGCACGATACCGGTAAGCAGGGCAGATACGATAATGTAGATAATGGTACAAAATGAAAGTGATGCTATGAGGCCTATCGGCAAATCACGTTGTGGATTTTTAGCCTCTTCTGCCGCCGTTGAAACTGCATCAAAACCAAAGTAAGCAAAAAATACCAAAGAGGCTCCCGCTAGCACCCCAATATTTTTGCCATTTTCTAAAGTACTAAACCAGCCATAAGGCATAAAGGGATGCCAGTTATCGGTATTCAGATGCATAGCCGCTAAGACTATAAAAATAGCAATCGTGGTGAGCTTGATAATCACGATAATGTTATTAAACCGCGCACTCTCTTTAACGCCTATCATCAGCAAAATAGTCAGCACCCAAATAATGGCAAATGCCGGTAGGTTAATCAGCCCACCCATCATAGGCGCTTTTGTTAGCGCTTCAGGCAGAGTAATATTAAAATTCGTTAAGGTGTTGATGAAATAGCCAGACCAACCATTGGCCACCGCCGCCGCCCCTACCCCGTATTCAAGCAGTAGAATCCAGCCCATCACCCAGGCCATAAATTCACCAAAAGCTACATAGCTATAACCATAAGCACTACCAGACCCCCCCACAGAGGCAGCTAACTCAGCATAAGAGAGTGCGGCAAAAGCGGAGGCCACCCCAGCAATAATAAATGACAGCACAACGGCAGGGCCAGACTGCGTAGCCGCGGCAATACCAGTGAGCACAAATATCCCCGTGCCAATGGCGCAACCTATGCCTAAAAGTGCCAAATCAAATGCGGTCAGGCATTTTTTTAAGCCACTATTTGAGTGATCAACAATCGCTTTAGTACGCAGTAACTTTCTATGCATTGCTTTTCCCCATCATTATTTTTGTTAGCTTATAAACATACTAGCGAATTAAATCTATTCACGCTACTTTAGCCATTAAAAGTTAGCTGTTAAACATCGCTTTTAATACAGCAATCATATAGCCATGATCTAGCACACCCGCGCTTTCACGCAGGCTGTGCATAGCCCACATGGGTGAACCCACATCTACACTCGCCACCCCTAAATTAGACGCCACAAGCGGGCCTATGGTGCTACCACAGCCTAAGTCAGTTCGGTGTGCATATTGCTGGTAAGGTACACCCGCCGTTTCACACAGCGTCATAAAGCGCGCGGCACTTTCTGCGTTAGTGGCATAGCGTTGGTTGGCATTGGTTTTAATCACTGGGCCTTTATTTACCAATACATGATGGCAAGGCTCATAAGCGGCTGGGTGGTTAGGATGGTAGGCATGTGCCATATCGGCACTAATAAAAAAGCTATTCGCCAGCGCACGTAGTCGGGCTTCATCATTCAATTGCTGGCCACTAGTAATACGATTCACCACATCATTTAAAAAGCTACCACTCGCCCCCGTCATGCTTTCACTGCCCACCTCTTCATGGTCAAACAAAGCACATACGCAGGTTGCATCAGGCGCTTGAGTAGCCAATAACGCTGTAAGCGTGGCATGGCAAGAGGCTAAATTATCCAACTGGCTATTGGCAATAAATTCTTGATTGGCGCCCCAAAAACAGCCCTTTTGTGTATCAAACACATTCAGCTCAAAACTTAAAATGTCTTTTACTTCGGCATTGATGGCTTGTGCAATATGGCTTAAAAATTGTTGCTCGGCCTCAGCCCCTGCTTGGGTTTCACCAAAAATAAGCGGCAATTCAGTTTGTTTATTCAGCACCAATCCTTTGTCATTTACCTCACGGTTCATATGAATCGCTAGGTTAGGCAGGCGCATCAGCGCATCGTCAAACTTCACTAAACGCATTTCAAAACTACCCGCTGTGCGCACGCTCACGCGGCCTGCCACGCTTAAGTCGCGATCAGTAAAGCTGGCTAAAATCGGTCCACCATACACTTCAACGCCAATACGCACTAAACCATCACCGGCATAAGCCGCGTGGGGTTTAAGTCGCAAACCAGGTGAATCAGTATGGGCGCCCACCATACGAAAACCTACATCAGTGAGGGCTCGTTTGCCCATGGTAAACGCAATAATTGAAGCGCCACCGCGCACCACATAATAATGCTCCCCTGCTTCTAATTGCCACGACTGGCTTTCAACCAGCAGCTTAAAGCCCTCTTTCAATAACCGCTGGGCGACCGTATCTACGACGTGCCAAGGGCTGGGGCTAGCATCAATAAAGTTGAGTAATGCTTGGGCTTGTTGTTTAGGCTGGGTTTGGCTGAGCATGTTGTGGGTGAATTCTTATGAATGATTCTAGGGTAGATAATTTATGCGATTGCCAGCCAATTTTTATCTATTAAAAAATCCGTATAGAGTTTAGATTCTGGGCTATTCACTTCTGGCTTCCAGTCATAGCGCCATTTTACGATGGGTGGCATCGACAGCAAAATAGATTCCGTACGACCATTTGACTGTAAACCAAACAAGGTGCCACGGTCGTACACCAAATTAAATTCGACATAACGGCCACGTCGGTAGGCTTGAAAATCTCGCTCACGCTCACCATAGGGCGTGTCTTTACGACGCTGAACAATAGGTAAATAAGCATTTAAAAAGCTATCGCCCACGGCGCGTTGCATTTCAAAACTTTTTTCAAAACCTAATTCGTTAAAGTCATCAAAAAAGATGCCGCCTATGCCACGTGGTTCTTTGCGATGTTTTAGGTAAAAATACTCATCGCATTCTTTTTTAAATTTAGGGTAATAAGCGGGATTAAACGCATCTAATGCGGTTTTGTTGGTGCGATGAAAATGCACCGCATCTTCTTCAAAACCATAATATGGCGTGAGATCCATACCACCACCAAACCACCAAATATCAGCTTCTGCGCTGTTTTGCGATTTAGCCACAAAAAAGCGTACGTTCATGTGTACGGTGGGGACATAAGGATTACGTGGGTGAAACACCAGCGAGACGCCCATCGCCTCCCATGCCCGGCCAGCCGCCTCAGGATGCGCTGCACTAGCAGAGGGCGGCAACTTACTACCCAGTACGTGTGAAAAACCTACCCCAGCACGTTCAAAGACATTCCCTTCTTCTAATAAACAAGAGGTGCCACCACCACCTTCTGGGCGTTGCCAACTATCTTGCAAAAAGTTTTTACCATCGACCAGTTCTAAAGCTTCAACAATTTTAGCTTGTAGATTTTGTAAGTAATTAAGTACTGACTGGGTATCCATCATTAACCTTTAACGGCGCGGTAGCCAATATCTGTGCGGTATTGCGCGCCATTAAATTTAATGCCATCTAAAATTTGATAGGCCTGACTTTGAGCAAACTTAGCAGTTTCACCTAAGGTGGTGACGCATAGCACTCGGCCGCCACTGGTAAGCACTTTGCCATCTTTTAGCACAGTACCTGCATGAAACACATGCGCATCTACCAAGTCACTAGGTAAGCCGGTAATTTCATCACCCAAGCGCGGTGTATCAGGGTAGTTAGCGGAAGCCATCACTACGCCAAGCGCGGTACGTCTATCCCATTCTGCTTCCACTTGGTCTAAGGTGCCATTCACAGCATGTTCGGCCAATGCCACAAAATCACTTTTTAGACGCAACATAATCGGCTGCGTTTCAGGGTCACCCATCCGGCAATTAAACTCTAAGGTTTTAACGCCACCATCCGGTGAAATCATTAAGCCTGCGTATAAAAACCCAGTATAAGGAATACCATCTTTTGCCATGCCTTCAACTGTTGGACGAATAATCTCGCGTATCACTTTGGCGTGAATTTGCGGCGTGACTACCGGTGCTGGTGAATAAGCGCCCATACCCCCTGTATTAGGGCCTTGGTCGTGGTCTTGCAAGCGTTTGTGGTCTTGGCTAGTAGCAAGGGCTAAAATATTTTTGCCATCCACCATCACAATAAAACTGGCTTCTTCACCCGTTAAAAATTCTTCTATCACCACGCGCGCACCTGCACTGCCGAGCTTGTTGTCAGAGAGCATGGCATCAATCGCTTGATGCGCCTCGTCATTAGACATGGCCACCACTACGCCCTTACCTGCCGCCAAACCATCGGCTTTAATCACAATCGGCGCGCCTTGCTTATTCACATAATCATGCGCCAGCTTAGCATCGGTAAACGTGGCATAAGCCGCGGTAGGAATATTGTGGCGCACCATAAACGCCTTGGCATAGTCTTTTGAAGACTCAAGCTGGGCCGCAGCCTTAGTAGGGCCGAAAATCTTTAACCCAGCGGCACGAAACGCATCGACCACACCTTGTGAAAGCGGCGCCTCTGGACCAACGATAGTGAGTTGAATCTGCTCTTTTTGGGCAAATGCCAGTAAATCTGGCACGCTGGTAATAGGTACATTAATCATATCAGGGTCAGTGGCTGTGCCTGCATTACCAGGCGCTACATACACGCGGCTGACTTCTTTATTCTGTGCGATTTTCCAGCTAAGCGCATGTTCGCGACCACCACCACCTATGACCATTACTTTCATATTATGACTTTACCTTAATGTCTAAAATGGCGAATGCCTGTCACGACCATCACTAAACCGTGCTCATCTGCTGCCGCAATCACTTCTTCATCGCGCATGCTGCCACCTGGGTGAATTACGCAGCTCGCGCCGGCTTCTGCCAGCACATCAATGCCATCACGGAATGGGAAAAATGCATCAGACGCCACTACTGAATTTTTAAGCGTGAGCCCCGCATTTTGCGCTTTAATTGCGGCAATACGGGTGCTGTCTACTCGGCTCATTTGGCCTGCGCCTACGCCTAATGTCATGCCATTGCCACAGAATACAATCGCGTTAGATTTGACATATTTAGCCACGCGCCAAGCAAATAACATGTCTGACATTTGTTGTGGGGTTGGTTGTTTTTTGCTGACTATTTTTAAGTCTGCTTCGCTGATTTCATGATTGTCAGCAGTTTGAATCAGCAAGCCTGAACCTACACGCTTAGTATCATGGGAGTTACGACCTTGCTCCCAGGCAGTTGCACCACCTTTAGGTAAGTCAATTTTAAGCACACGCACATTGGCTTTAGCGGCAAAAATAGCTAGGGCATCTGCTGTGTACTCTGGTGCAATTAGCACTTCTACGAATTGTTTACTAATCGCTTCGGCAGCGGCTTTATCTACAATAGTATTAAAAGCAATAATGCCACCAAAAGCACTGCTAGGGTCTGTTTGAAATGCTTTGGTATAAGCCTCTAAAGCAGAGCTGCCTAACGCCACACCACACGGGTTGGCATGTTTTACAATCACACAGGCGGTGGTAGTAAATGATTTAACTGCTTCCCAAGCGGCGTCGCCATCAGCAATATTGTTATAGCTTAATTCTTTACCTTGTAACTGCACCGCAGTCACTAGCGAACCAGGCGCTGGATTTAAATCACGATAAAATGCTGCTTGCTGATGTGGGTTTTCGCCATAACGTAGGTCTTGTAATTTAACAAAGCGGCCATTGGTTTGTGCAGGGAAAGCACTGCGAGTACCATCCGATTTAAATGATGAAAGGTAATCGCTGATTGCACCATCGTAATTGCTGATGCGATTAAACGCGGCGATAGACAAGGCAAATTGCGTCGCTTGACTCACTGCACCACCAGTACTTTTTAGTTCGCTCATGATCTCTGCATATTGGCTAGCATCGGTCAGCACCGCAACATCTTTCCAATTTTTCGCGGCAGAACGCACCATTGCCGGGCCACCAATATCAATATTTTCAATGGCATCTTCAAGCGTGCAATCAGGCTGTGCCACGGTCGCCTCAAATGGGTATAAATTAACAACCACCATGTCGATGTTAGGAATGTTAGCTGCCTTCATGGCTGAAACATGCTCAGGTAAATCACGACGACCTAAAATACCGCCATGCACTTTTGGATGCAGCGTTTTAACCCGGCCATCTAACATTTCAGTAAAGCCCGTGTAATCGCTCACCTCAACTACTGGAATATTGTTGTCGCGGAACAGTTTGGCGGTACCGCCAGTCGATAAAATTTCTACGTTTAGTTTAGTTAACGCTTGTGCTAACTCTAAAATACCTGATTTATCTGAAACGCTAATAAGCGCACGTTTAATAGTTGCCATGTTGAAAACTCTGTTTGAAGGTTGATGACTAATAAAAAGACTGTCGAATAAAGTCAATTACTCGATTTTGTACTGCTGCATTTTCTTGCGTAAGGTATTGCGATTTAAACCTAAAATTTCTGCTGCCTTGCTTTGGTTGCCGCCCGAATATTCCAAAGTGTATTCTAACAATGGCTTTTCAATACAACCCAACACCATGTCATATAGCGCATGTGGTGGCTCACCATCTAGATCTTTAAAGTACTGATCAAGAGAAGATTTTACGCTGTTAGAAAGTTCACATTTATTCATGTTAGTCGGCTTCATTAGGCAACTTTAAGTACCAAATTATCTGTGTCAATATCGGCATAATCATCATACTGCAAGCGATGATCACGACTTTGTAAGTGGTCAAAAAATTCATCAATAGCGGTTAATTGCAAATCGATGGTTTGCAAGGTGTTCATGTTGTGGCGGAAGTGCGCTGAATCTTTTAGCCCTTTGGTGTACCAAGAAATATGCTTACGGGCCATACGCATACCGGTTAATTCGCCATAAAAATCATACAAATCATGTAAATGGGCCAGCATCACACTACGAATTTCAGTCACTTCGGGGGCGGGTAAGTGCTCGCCAGTTTTAATAAAATGTTCAATCTCACGGAATATCCATGGCCTACCCTGTGCGGCGCGGCCTATCATCACCGCATCTGCGCCGGTGTAATCAAGCACAAATTTTGCTTTTTCTGGAGTAGTAATATCACCGTTAGCAATGAGTGGTATTTTAATCGCCTGCTTCACCATCGCGATGGTGTCGTATTCAGCATCACCCGTATACAAACACGCCCGTGTTCGGCCATGCATGGCCAAAGCCTGCACACCAATATCTTCGGCCATTTTGGCAATTTGCACGGCGTTGCGATTATTTTTATCCCAGCCTGTTCTAATCTTCAAGGTCACTGGCACATCAACTGCATTGACCACGGCTCTGAGAATTTGCGCCACAAGCGGCTCATCTTTAAGTAAGGCTGAACCGGCCATGACATTGCATATTTTTTTAGCAGGGCAACCCATATTAATGTCGATAATCTGCGCGCCATTATCCACATTATGTTTGGCGGCTTCCGCCATCATTTTGGGGTCTGCGCCAGCAATTTGCACTGAAATTGGGTCTACTTCACCCTCGTGGTTGGCACGACGTAGAGTTTTTTCACTGCCATAAAGCAAGGAGTTAGACGTCACCATTTCAGAGACAGCTAAACCTGCGCCCATTTTTTTACATAACTGGCGAAAAGGCCTATCTGTGACCCCAGCCATAGGGGCGACAACTAGATTGTTCTTTAATATGTGATTGCCGATTTGCACTGGGTATATTCTTGTTTTGCATTATTAACGCCGAGTTGCCTATTTTATACGCAAATGGAGTAGCAGAAAACTTAAATTTGCAGTTAATGATGCACAAAAGTAAATGTTTGTATAATGATTAAACCAAGCCATTTTACGTGCTCATAGAAAGCGTTCCTTTGAATCAAAATATGCCTACCGCTAAGTCGTCCGCCACCCACATTGCCTTTGCCAGTTTTATTGGCACAGCGATTGAGTTTTATGACTTTTATATTTACGCCATGGCCTCAGCCTTGGTGATTGGCCAAGTATTCTTTCCTGCAAGCGACCCAGCCACGCAAGCCTTAAATGCGTTTTTAACCTTTGGCATTGCCTTTATTGCAAGGCCTTTAGGTGCGATTGTGTTTGGTCATTTTGGTGACCGCGTTGGACGTAAAACGACATTGGCATCATCATTACTATTAATGGGCATATCTACTTTACTGATAGGCTGTTTGCCAGGCTATGACACACTAGGCACATGGGCGGCAGTATTACTATGCCTATTAAGGTTTGGGCAAGGACTAGGTTTAGGGGGTGAATGGGGTGGCGCAGCATTACTTGCCACCGAAAATGCACCTGCGGGGAAACGTGGTTGGTTTGGTATGTTTCCACAACTGGGGCCGTCTGTTGGGTTTTTACTCGCCACCTTAAGTTTTTTAGTGCTCAGTTTATATTTAACAGACGCTGAATTTAAAGCATGGGGTTGGCGTATACCATTTTTTGCCAGCGCTTTACTGGTCATCGTGGGTTTATATATCCGATTTAAACTCGCAGAAACACCGGCTTTTGCTAAAGCATTAGCGCAGCACCATACCCATAAAACGCCAATCAAATCTTTACTAACTAGCCATATTTGCCCAGTGTTATTAGGTGCATTGGCCATGACGGTTTGCTATAACCTGTTTTATACCGCTACCGTTTTTTGTTTAAGTTATGGCACCAAAACCTTGCATATCCCACGTACTGATTTTTTAAAAATGTTGTGCTTTGCTGTGGTTTTTATGGCGATGATTACCCCACTATCGGCTAAATTGAGTGATCAATTTGGCCGTAAGCCGGTATTACTCGTGGGCTGTTTTTTAGCAGTATTGGCGGGTTTTAGTTTAAGCCCCCTGATGGCGAGTGATTCCAGCCTACTCATCACCCTGTTTCTATCCATCGCCTTATTGTTAATGGGCGCTACGTTTGCCCCTATGGGCGCTTTTTTACCGGAACAATTTCCTGTTGCCGTTCGCTACACCGGCGCTGGCCTCGCTTATAACTTAGGGGGTATTTTAGGCGCCTCTAAAGCCCCTTATATTTCACAACTATTGGTAGATCAAGGTGGTTTGGTTTGGGTAGGCTATTACGTATCGACCATGGCTTTTATCAGCTTTATAGCTGTATTGCTCATGAAAGAAACCAAGCAAATAGATTTCAATCAGGCTTAATGTGGGGCGGTGAGTCGCTCTAAATCTGTTAGCCAAATCAAAGCTTGTTCAGCAGTTTCACCACACATTTCTTTGCTTGCTTGCAGACTAGCACAAAATGCCGGGCGCTCTGGCTTGCCAAAAATCATACATTGATTACTGCTGTTTAACTGAATACAACGAACCCCGGCTGGCTTACCGTTGGGCATGCCTGGGATAGGACTGTTGATAGACGGGGCAATGCAGCAAGCACCACAACCAACCCTACATTCCAATTAAACTTCCGTCCATGGGAAATTAAGCGCGGTGACGCCCTGTTTAATGTC
>JAIPCR010000022.1 GCA_021738125.1 Sulfuritalea sp. | reverse complement strand
CTGCACCTTTAGAGCGCAAATATTGGCTAGGTGCGTTTTTACCAGCACGTAAACTACTCATATGAAGCAAGCGCTTAATGTTAAGGTCTTTACAAATTTTAGCTAATTGTTCTGGAAACTGATGATGTATAGCATCAAAAGTCGCCCGCCGACTTTGATGCAAAATACCTAACAAATTAATCACTGCATCTGCGCCTCTTAAGGCACCATTCAATGCTTGATAATCAAGCACATTGCATTCAAGCACTTGTACCTTAGGTAATAAAAATAAGTGCTTAGCATTCTCTCTGCGTCGCGTTAACACTTTCACGCTATAACCTGCCTTGGACAATTTTGCCACAATGGTACTACCGACGAATCCTGAACCACCTAATATACAGATTTCTTTTATGTGCATGGGTATCCTAAATTGCTTAGCCTTTGTTTGTATTTATTCTAGTGTTACAGCATCTTCAACGACCACTTCAGGCTGACCCTTACCTGGAACAATACCTAACCGTGACTTTAAAGTTTGAATTTTAATACTGTTGTTTTCAGACACTAACCTTGGCGCATAAATTTGCGTATTGGCCATCACTTTCTGCACATAAGTTCTAGTTTCAGCAAACGGAATTGTCTCAATATAAATGCTAGCTTCCAGCGGCTCAGTTGCCATCCATTGCTTGGCTCTACTTGGCCCAGCATTATACCCTGCCGTTGCCATGACTGTTTGGCCACCCATTAAGTCTAAAGTGTAACGCATATAATAAGTGCCAAACTCAATATTGGTGTTTAGATTACGAATCATAGTATTGTTATATCCATTTAAACCCATGCGCTTAGCAACCCATTGTGCTGTCGCCGGCATCAATTGCATTAACCCAGCTGCACCAACGCCCGATCTCGCAAAGTGCATAAAATGGCTTTCTTGCCGACTAATACCGTAAACCCATGCCTCATCGACACTCACATTATCGGCCGCAGTACGAAATAAATCACGGTAGGGGGTAGGGTAACGCAAATTAAAATTATGTGTTACTTTGGTATTATCTGCCGTCTTAATTGCAATGTCATACCATTTTTGCCGCATGGCGTATTCAGCTGCTGCTAATAATTGCTTATCGTCATAACTCCGTGTTGCCCAAATCCACTCTAATTTAGCTTCCCAACGCATTTCTAAGCGTTGCAATTCAAGCACACGCTTCATTGAAGGTTGACTGGCAATTGCAACAACTTCGATATCGGTCACTTTATAATCTACAGCTGGATTACTCATGACACTGTCTAGCTCCTCAGCAGCAAGTAAACCATAATAATGACGCCCCGCTGAGAGTTTACTCAATATTGCATTAGCTTCTGCAATATGACTTGGTTCTTTTTGCGCAGTTTCTTTGAGTGCGCGTGCTTTCCAATAACGCCAGGCACCTTCTTCTATTTGTTTAGCTGGCATTGCTGATGTTGTATTTAGTACGGTTGTCCAGTCTTGCGCACGCAAGGCAGCACGCACTTTCCAAGCCAGTTGAGCATTATCTAATGTGACACCCTCAGCTAACGCATAATAACTAAGGGCTCGCGGATGATGGCTCCGTGCCGCATGATAAGCAATACGACCCCAGCCAAAAGCACGATTCTCTCGATTAAACAGGTTTTGCACTTGTCCATAAGTGCTGATTGCTTCATCTATTTTAGTCCGCGCTAAGCGATCAAGCGCATATAAATTGACCTCAACACCAAAACGCGTTTTAAATGACGTTGTTTTTTTATCCAGCATAAGCTGAGGTAATTGATTTGCACGATCTAGCAATTTAAGTGCAGCAGGGTCAATATTAGCTAAGCGTGAAATTACACTTTTAGCCAAACTCAGCTTATCCTCTTGTAACGCAAGTCTGAATCTTGCCCAAATATCATCATTGCTTAATTCACCTGTCTTCTGTAATACATCAAACAGTTGATTGCAGTTACTTGGTAAATCAGCGGTTGACATCCACAATGCTCTAGCTTGAGAGGCAACCTCGACATCACCTAGTTGCTTATGCCCTAATAGCGCATAACACTGCACAGCAATATCTTCTTGTTGGTAGAAAGCCAGCTCATCAAAAAATGAGCCCCAATTTTGTTGCTTGGCTAATCTTTTTAACCATTCTCCCCGCAAACGCTCAGCAAATGGCATATCAACATATTGTGCTATAAAATTCTGCACCTCTTCATCTCTAGCTTTATCTAGCTTAAGCAACATCAGCCAATACTCTGCATAAGGCGTTAATAGGTATTGCTGGGTTTTTAACTGACTTACATCCTCAGTCAGGGCGGTTTGATTTTTTGCCGCGTAGGATTCTCGTGCATGTTGAAACAATGCTTCATCTGATAAGGCGAATGCCTGACCAGACATTGTGATAGCGACTAACGCTAATATAAGGCGAATAAAAATCATAGCACGCCCTTTTTTGATAGCTAGCAATTAAAAGCTAGCTTAAGTAAATTAATAAATTGGTTCTAATAAGCTTAGTTTTTCTTGGGTCAAATAAGTCGCTGGCGCATCTTCTTGGTTCTCAAAAGACACGTATTCCCAAGCATCAACATCCTGTATGAGGGCCCGAATAAGCTGATTATTGAGCGAATGCCCAGACTTATAAGCAGAAAAAGCGCCTAAAATTGGATGCCCTAGCATATACAAATCGCCAATAGCATCTAGTATTTTATGTTTAACAAACTCATCATCGTAACGCAGTCCATCCACGTTAAGCACACGATACTCATCTAACACAATGGCATTCTCCAAACTACCACCTCGAGCTAGACCATTTGAACGCAAATACTCAACTTCATGCATAAAGCCAAAAGTGCGCGCACGACTAATTTCTTTAATATAAGAATCAGCCGCAAAATCAATTTGCACATGACTCCCAGAATCTTCAAAAACTGGGTGATTAAACTGTATGGTGAAATCAACCTTAAAGCCATGGTATGGCTCAAAACGTACCCATTTATCGCCCTCAATCACTTCAACCACTTTTTTTACACGTATAAATTTTTTAGCGGCGGCTTGCTCGGCAATACCCGCTTCTTGCAGTAAAAATACAAATGGTCCTGAACTCCCATCCAAAATCGGAATTTCAGAAGCATTGACTTCAATATAGAGGTTATCTATGCCTAAACCGGCAAGTGCAGACATGATATGCTCAACAGTAGCAACGCGAACGCCATGAGCCTCTAGCGCAGAACACATACGTGTATCTTGTACTGCGCTAGGGCTAGCTAAAATTTCATTGGGTTGAGGCAGATCAACCCGCTTGAAAATAATACCAGTGTTGACTGCAGCAGGGCGCAGGGTAAGAGTAACCTTTTCGCCATTGTGCAAACCAACGCCAGTGGCGCTAATCGCTTTTTTTAATGTACGTTGCTTTAACATCTATGTTTATTATCCCTAATTACAAAACGTTTAGTCCATGAAAGTCTATTTACTTTACGTATCATGCGACTGACAGCATAGTTATGATTCTGATTGCCGCAGCCCTATCGTTTTATTCAATAGTGATCATTTTCCATTAGTCTGCTTGTTTGCGTAAAAATGCAGGAATATCATACTCGTCTACACCTGACATTTTCATCGCTTCCACTTGCGCACGACGGCTATTTGAACCAAACACTTGAGGTGCGTCATCAACAGCCGCAGACTCAAATCCAGTAGCACCTCCCACATAGACAGGTTGATTAGTTGTACCGTCACGCACGATTTGTTGCGGTACTAATACTGGTTTTTGTGGACGACGCGCGGTCCCTGTTAAACCTGTCGCTACCATTGTAACGCGCAGACCATCACCCATTGCTTCATCAAAGACATTACCAACAATAACTGTTGCATCATCTGCAGTAAAGGCTTTAATAGTGTTCATTACATCATAATATTCTTTCATTTTGAAAGATGCTGATGTGGTGATGTTCACTAAAACGCCACGTGCGTTTTGTAGATTAACACCTTCAAGCAGTGGACTTTCTACCGCTTGTTCTGCTGCGATACGCGCACGATCTGGGCCAGTGGCTATTGCAGAGCCCATCATCGCCATACCCATTTCACTCATCACTGTACGCACATCGGCAAAGTCTACGTTAACCAAGCCTGGGCAATTAATAATTTCAGCAATACCAGAAACGGCATTATGCAGCACATCATTTGCGGCACTAAAAGCTTCCAAAAATGGTACATCCTCGCCTAAAACTTCCATAAGCTTTTCATTTGGAATCACAATTAATGAATCAACATGTTTAGATAATTCGTCCAAACCATCTGCAGCAACTTGAGCGCGCTTACCCTCAAAGGCGAAAGGCTTAGTCACCACAGCTACTGTTAAAATGCCCATTTCTTTTGCCACTTGTGCAATAACCGGTGCCGCCCCAGTACCTGTACCACCACCCATACCTGCAGTGATAAACAGCATATCAGCGCCATCAATTAATTCTGCAATCGCATCACGATCCTCTAGTGCTGCATCACGGCCAATTTCTGGCTTAGCCCCTGCACCTAGACCTTTGGTCATGGCCACACCCATTTGCAATATCGTTTTTGCTTGGCTTTTTTTCAAAGCTTGAATATCCGTATTAGCGCAAATGAATTCCACTCCACCTACATTTTTTTCTATCATATGGGCAACTGCGTTGCCGCCGCAGCCACCTACACCAATCACCTTAATGACTGCTTCTTGCGAACTTCTTTCCATAATCTCAAACATTGTGTATCTCCTCTTTTTTTAAAAAATAGTGCATAGTCTTTAGTCTGTAATTGTTAGCTTCTGCTCGTAACTAACGATATTTCTACAAACTGCCTATCCAAAACCACCCACTAACCACTTACTAAAAATTACCTTGAAACCAACTTTTCATTTTGTCCATAATCCGCCCAAATGAACTCGATTCCATTTGCCCGGTTAAATGTCTTTCTAATTGCTGCTTGCCCATCAATACCAAACCCACTCCTGTTGCATACCGCGGATTACTTACCACTTCCGATAGGCCGCCCACATAGCGTGGCAATCCCATGCGTACTGGCATATGGAAAATCTCTTCGCCCAGTTCTACCATGCCGCGCATCATGGCTGATCCACCGGTAATGACAATCCCTGATGCAATCATTTCCTCCATGCCGCTACGGCGCAATTCATTGAGTACCATCTCGTACAACTCAACCACACGTGGCTCTAGTACTTCAGCTAAGGTTTGTACTGACAGTTGGCGAGGCTCACGGCCATCTACCCCCGGCACTTCAACAACCTCTCTTGAATCTGCAAGCTGGCGAAGTGCGCAACCGTATTTCACTTTAATATCTTCTGCTGATTGCGTAGGCGTACGGAAAGCCACCGCAATATCATTGGTCATTTGATCACCAGCAATCGCCACAACTGCTGTATGACGAATCGCGCCTTGTTTAAATACCGCAATATCCGTCGTACCTCCACCAATATCTACTAAACACACACCTAGCTCTTTTTCATCTTCAGTAAGCACTGCGAGACTTGAGGCTAGCGGCTGCAATATCAAATCACTCACTTCAATACCGCAACGCTTAATGCACTTAACAATATTCTGTGCGGCCGCCACGGCACCAGTCACGATATGCACCTTTACTTCCAACTTCATACCGCTCATGCCTAGCGGCTCGCGCACATCCTCTTGGCCATCGATGATGAATTCTTGCGTCAATATATGTAAAATTTGCTGATCCGCAGGTAACGCTATAGCCCTTGCAGTTTCAATTACACGGTCCACATCCATTTGTGACACTTCAGCATCTTTAATTTTTACCATGCCGTGTGAATTCAAGCTCTTAATATGGCTGCCCGCAATGCCGGTATAAACATTGTTGATTTTGCAATCCGCCATCAGCTCAGCTTCTTCAAGCGCACGCTGTATTGACTGCATGGTTGATTCAATATTGATCACTACGCCTTTTTTCAATCCTCGAGAGATATGTTGGCCCAGCCCAATCACTTTCACCGTACCTTCTGGTTGCAATTCAGCAACGATGGCAACAATTTTTGATGTACCTATATCTAGGCCAACAATTAAATTTTTATCTTCTCTTACTCTACTCATGACTTACTCCCTCCGTGTTGATGCACGGCTTATGTCTTTACTGTTGATAACTTGCTCGTAATATTCTTACCTAAATTAGCAGGGCTAAGCTTAGGCTTGCTTGGTTTTGTTTTACTGGGTAAATGCGTGCTATTTAATTTACTTTCATCGACTAATTTAATCTCCGCAGAATTAACTGCCACAGGCTTAATCCCTAATGGTCTGCGCACAGCAAAGCCGTTGGGATAACGCAAATCGGCATAAGTCACTTTTACATTTAACCCAGCAATCGTATGGCGATAAACACTCACAAACTTATCTAATCTAGCCTGCATTTCCACCCGTCCAAGCTCTATCACCATTCCACTAGTCGTGGTGACTTGCCATGCGCGTCTCGGTGTGAGGGCTAAACTAGCAATTTTTAAATCAGCGGTTTTTAAGGCTTTACTCACCTCAAGATATTGAGATGCAACCTCAATCACCCCATCACCAGGCCCAAAAAATACGGGTAAATCACTATTTGATGCGGCATGAAATAGTTCACCATGAGTATTCACTAAGGCAATACTGCCCCATCTAGCCAGCTCTTGATGTTCTTCAATCACAACCTCCAACTTATCAGGCCAGCGTCGACGCAAACTCACGCTACGTGCCCAAGGCAGTTTTTCAAAAGCATTGCGCGTTTTAATGAGATCTAGCGTAAAAAAGTTCCCTTTTAAATGCTTAGCCACTATCAATTTAACTTGCTCACGACTCACATGACTTAACTCACCCTCTACCACAACTTCACGTAGCGGAAAAATTGGCAGGTGTACTACAGCAAATATCGCCGCATACAGCATCGCCACCATGCTGACTGCGAACAGTAGGTTAGCCACCCAATTTAACAATGTAGGTTTATCCCACATCAGCCAGCTCCAAAATACGCACCACTAATTGCTCAAAACTAATACCTGCAGCTTTTGCCGCCATTGGCACTAAGCTATGATCCGTCATACCGGGGCTAGTATTAATTTCTAAAAAGTAATGATGGCCAGCTTCATCCATTAAAAAATCTACACGCCCCCAACCCTTGCAGCCAATCGCTCTGAATGCCATTAAAGCCTCTTGCTTAATAAGCGTTTCTTGCTCTAGGCTTAAGCCACTCGGGCATAAATACTCAGTATCGTTGCGTAAATATTTTGCTTCATAATCGTAAAACTCATTTTTCGGGATGATGCGAATAATGGGTAATGCTTCTAAGCCCAGCTCGGCATCCCCAATAATTCCCACCGTATATTCACCCGCGCCGACAAATTTTTCTGCAATTACTAGCGGGTCAGATTCGGCTGCAATCTTATAAGCAGCCTGCAATCCGCCAGCTTCTTTTACTTTAGTAATCCCAATGCTAGAACCCTCATTCGCTGGTTTCACGAATAAAGGCAAGCCTAGTTGTTGCTCTATGGCAGCAAAATCACTGTTAGCACTGACTAATGCAAAATCTGGGGTAATGACCCCCATTGCGCGCCACAATAGTTTTGTACGCCATTTATCCATACCAATGGCAGATGCCATAACGCCACTGCCCGTATAAGGTATATGCAACATTTCTAGCGCACCTTGTATACAACCATCTTCACCAAAGCGTCCATGCAGGTTGATAAATACACGATCAAAGACCTCTAAGTCATGTAATGGCTTATCACGTGGATCAAATGCGTGTGCATCTATCCCCTGAGCTTTTAGTGCCTTTAATACAGCAGTACCGCTTTTGATAGATATTTCTCGCTCATCTGAGTTGCCCCCTAACAATACGGCCACTTTGCCAAATTTACTCATATCTAGCTCCTGCCTCATATTTCACCAACCTAGTTTTACGCATACTCACCAATCACTTTCACCTCTTGCTGCAAAGCCACACCATTTTTTTCCAATACCGTTTCATACATATGTTTAATTAATAACTCAATATCGAGTGCGTTAGCACCACCTATATTCACAATAAAATTGGCGTGCTTCTCTGAAACTTGAGCGCCGCCAATGATGTAACCTTTTAATCCGCTGACTTCTATTAGTCTCGCAGCATAATCACCTGCAGGATTTCTAAATGTAGAACCTGCACTTGGTAAATTTAGCGGTTGCGAAGCTAATCGCTTAGCCAATAAATCCTTAATTTTTTGTGTTGATTCCTGTGCATCGCCAGCTTGTAAATTTAGCCAAGCCCCAACAAACCATTCACCTTCTTTAGGCATCGCTACATGACGATAAGTCGCAACAAATGCTGCTGCATCGCGTTGATTTAACTCACCACGTGCGTTAATCGTCATGACGCTATTCACCACATTCCAAGTTTCAGACCCATAACACCCTGCATTCATCGCTAAAGCGCCACCTAATGTGCCTGGAATTCCAGCAAAAAACTCTGCGCCTTGTCTGGCTTCTTTAGCACAAAATTTTGCCAATTTTGCGCAAGTCACTCCAGCCTCTGCGTACACAAGATCGCCATCCATTTTCATTTCCGTCAGCACGTTATGCATCAGCACTACCGTGCCACGTATGCCACCATCGCGTACCAATAAATTAGAACCTAAACCTATAAAGTAAATCGGCTTATACACATCCGCGCTTTGTAAAAATAAGCGCAAATCTTCTAGTCCAGCGGGGATATAAAGGCGATCAGCTTTACCGCCAACCCGCCAACTTGTATAGCGTGCCATCGGCTCATTGAGCAACAATCTTCCACTGACTGCTTGTGTTGAAGCAACAGACATCAATTTATTTGCCCCCTTCCGCTAGCGCTTTGGTTTTTGCCGCCACTTGCCCAATTGACCCTGCACCCATGACAATCACCACATCACCATCATTGGCTGTGTTTAAAATCGCTTCAGGCAAGGCGTCCGTTGTTTCTACAAATAGTGGCTCAACCTTGCCTTTAAGACGAATTGACCGAATAAGCGTACGAGTATCTGCCGCAACAATTGGCGCCTCTCCCGCTGAATACACTTCCGTCAGTAAAACCGCATCTGCACTAGATAACACTCTTACAAAATCTTCAAAACAGTCACGGGTGCGCGTATAACGGTGTGGCTGAAATGCCATGACTAGGCGACGATTCGGAAAAGCAGCGCGAGCGGCGGCAATCACTGCGCGCATTTCTACAGGATGATGTCCATAATCATCAATTAAGGTAAATGCTCCACCTTGTTTTCCATTACTAGGTTTTAGATTGACTTCGCCATAACGTTCAAAACGTCTACCCACGCCTTTAAACTCTTTTAATGCTTTGATAATTGATTGGTCTGGCACATTCAGCTCACTGGCAATCGCAATGGCAGCAAGTGCATTTAACACATAGTGATTACCTGGCAGGTTCAAAGTAACGTTAAATTCTGTCGTCACGCCATTAATGCGCTGTACGGTAAAGTGCATTTTTCCACCATCTGCCTGCACATTAATGGCACGTACTTTTGCGCCTTCACTAAAACCATAGGTCATGACGGGCTTAGTAACGCGTGGCAAAATCTCACGAATGTTGGCATCATCGATGCAAACCACAGCCATCCCCCAAAATGGTAGTTGCTGCAAAAATTCTACAAATGCACTTTTGAGTTTGTCAAAACTATGCTCATATGTATCCATATGATCTTGGTCGATATTAGTGACTACCGCCATTACTGGCGTGAGATGCAAGAATGACGCATCAGACTCATCCGCTTCAGCGACGATATACTCACCTGTACCAAGCTTGGCATTTGCATTAGCTGCCTCTAATTTACCGCCAATCACAAAAGTGGGATCCATACCAGCTTCGGCTAAAATGCTAGCGATTAAGCTAGTTGTAGTCGTTTTTCCATGTGTACCAGCGACCGCAATACCTTGTCTAAATCGCATCAACTCTGCTAGCATCAGTGCCCGTGGCACCACTGGGATATTTTTAAGTCTAGCGGCCTTCACTTCTGGGTTAGCTTCATTCACTGCACTTGAAACAACCACTACATCAGCATTCCCTAGATTTTCTGCGGCATGTCCTTGATAAACAGTTGCACCAAAATCAGTTAATCTTTTAGTCGTAGCATTCACTGCCAAGTCAGAGCCACTGACGGTAAAGTCTAAATTAATCAACACCTCAGCAATACCACTCATACCAGAACCGGCAATACCTACAAAATGTATATTTTTGACTTTATGCTTCATGCTGCAAGCTCCATACAAATATTTGCGACGGCGACTGTTGCTTCAGGCTTACCTAATGCACGCGCTTTAATTGCCATGTCTAGGCATGCCTCACGTGTTAACTCTTGTAATAATTTTGCTACTTTCTCGACTGTAAATTCTGTTTGCGGAATCAACACCGCCGCCCCTGCATCGGATAAATAATGTGCATTTGAAGTCTGATGGTCATCAACGGCATACGGAAATGGCACTAGCACACTAGCAACACCGGCAGCAGATAGCTCAGCAATTGTTAAGGCCCCAGCACGACAAATCACAACATCCGCCCATGTATACATTTCAGCCATATCGTCAATAAAGGCTCTAGCATCAGCCTTTACTTTAGCGGCTTCATAATAAGCAAGTAGCTTCGCAATATGTTTTTCACCCGCTTGATGCACCACTTCTGGCCGCTGATTTTCTGGTATTCGAGCCAGCGCTGTTGGTAGCACTTCATTTAAAGCTTGCGCCCCCAAACTGCCACCAACAATGAGCAAGCGTAACGCACCCTCATGTTTTTTTAGCCTTGTGTCTGGCGCTACAATTTGTGTAATATTTTCACGGACTGGATTGCCTACTAATACCGCCTTAGTACCAAATGCCGCTGGAAAAGCCGCCAGCACTTTCTTTGCTAAATGCGCTAAGGTTTTATTGGTTAACCCGGCCACTGAGTTTTGCTCGTGGATGATTAAAGGTTTACCTAATAACTTGGCCATTAGCCCACCAGGGAAGGCAGCAAAACCACCCATACCGAGCACTACGTCAGGTTGATGTTGGCGCAAAGCCTTAGCACTTTGACCCAATGCTTTCGCCAATTTCACTGGCAATAATAACCATCCCAACAAACCCTTGCCACGTACACCGCGCATGGTAATCATGGCTTTCTGATAATCTTTTGTCTCTATCAGTCGGTTTTCCATTCCGCCCTCAGTACATAGCCAAACAATCTTCCAGCCCTTAGTCTTCAAGAAATCCGCAACCGCCATAGCTGGGTAGACATGTCCACCAGTACCTCCTGCCATAATCATTAAGGTTTTAGTCATACCGGCAGGCCTTTTTGCAAACGTCTATTCTCAAAATCAATTCTGAGTACGATTGCCATCGCTACACAATTAACTAAAATTCCACTGCCACCGAATGACAGTAAAGGCAAAGTCAGACCCTTAGTAGGCAGTAAGCCAGTATTCACACCCATATTAATAATGCCCTGTACGCCCATCCAAACGCCTAATCCTTGCGCGAGTAATGCGGCAAAATAACGCTCATTAGCAATCGCCTCCTTGGCAATACCAAAAGAACGAATGACTATCCAAGAAAACAAGCCAATAACAGTGAGTACGCCGGCAAAACCTAACTCTTCTGCAATAACAGCTAATAAAAAGTCGGTATGCGCCTCTGGTAGATAAAGTAACTTTTCTACACTCGCTCCTAAACCCACGCCAAACCATTCACCGCGCCCAAATGCAATCAAGGCGTGAGACAACTGATAGCCTTTGCCATATGGATCAGCCCAGGGATCCATAAAACCAATCACGCGTTGCATACGGTATGGCGAACTCCAAATCAAACCAACAATAGCCACTGGTAGCAACGCCAGTAATCCAGCGAAAATTTTGCCGTTAATGCCGCCTAACCACAGAATAGAAATAGAAATTGCTGCTATCACTGCAAAGGCGCCAAAGTCTGGCTCTCTAAGCAATAAAAAGCCCACCAGCAACATGACGCCTACCATAGGCATAAAGCCTCGCCTAAAGCTGTCCATCACAGCGGCCTTGCGTACGGTGTAATCAGCAACATAGATAGCAGCAAATAACTTCATAAACTCAGAAGGTTGAGGATTCACTACAATTAACTTTAGCCAACGACGACTGCCCCCCGCCTTAAGGCCAATTCCAGGAATTAATACCAGTACTAATAATGCCAATCCAATTAAAAATAAATAGGGCGCCATTTTTTGCCACCAATTCACTGGGACGTTAAACGCTACGAATGCCGCAAATATTCCTATCAGCATAAATGCGGCTTGGTGGACTAAATAATAACTACTATTATGACCTACGCCTTTATCCGCTTCTGCAATTGCGATTGAGGCTGAATAGACCATCACTAAGCTGATGCCCAATAAGCACAGTACCGCCCATAGGAATCCTTGATCATAACTTGGAGAGTTAATACGCTCCCGATCTAACATGGTCGTAATCATGCGACCTCTCCCAAGGCTACTTTTAATGCGTTTACGGCAGCTACAAATACTTCAGCACGATGTACATAATTTTTAAACATATCAAAACTTGCACAGGCGGGTGACAACAATATGGCATCGCCAGTTTGGGCAAGTTTTTTGGCGATATTCACCGCTTCAGGCAAATCAAGCGCCTGGTACAAAGGCACATTTGTTTTTAACAATGCTGACTCAATCAATGATGCATCACGCCCAATCAGCACGACTGCACGCGCATTGCCTGTGACGGCCTCGGCCAAAGGTGAAAAGTCTTGGCCTTTGCCATCACCCCCAGCGATTAATACCGTCTTTTGTGGCAAGCCATTTTTAAACATGCCTGCAATAGCTGCACAAGTAGCGCCTACGTTAGTACCTTTTGAATCATCGTAATAATCAACATCGTCTATATTGGCAACCCATTCCACTCTGTGCGGCAAGCCTTTAAAGTTGTATAAAGTTTGGATGATGTGCGCATAATCGACGCCTATCGCCCGACACAAGGCAACTGCCGCTAGAGCATTGGAGGCATTGTGTAAACCAACTATTTTCATATCTTGTAAATTAATCAGCTCTTTTTCACCCTCACTGAGCCATGTTTCTCCGTCCACTTGCTTTAAGCCAAAATCGCCCTCATCTGAAAGCCCAAATGTAACTTGGGTTAATTTCGGCCGCGCCATCATCATGCTCCAGGCATCATCACGGTTAAGTACTTGTAAACTGGCATGGTAGAAAATATGTGCCTTTGCAATTGCGTAGGTTTGCAAACTTTCATAACGGTCCATATGATCTTCAGACAGATTGAGCATGGTGGCTGCATCAATCTTTAGATTGGTCGTAGTTTC
The DNA here is from genome assembly GCA_021738125.1 of Sulfuritalea sp. GTDB lineage: Bacteria > Pseudomonadota > Gammaproteobacteria > Burkholderiales > Methylophilaceae > Methylotenera. The sequence goes on along the minus strand of JAIPCR010000022.1, from coordinate 8,679 downwards.
TAACTGAAAACTAGATAGCTCTAACACATACACATCTGGCGCATCCATGCTTAAGGTATCTAGCACTGGCAAACCAATATTGCCTGCCACGATGGTTTTCAATCCTGCCGTCTCGCATATTTCACCGACTAAACTTGTCACCGTAGTTTTACCATTGGCACCAGTAATCGCAATCACTTTAGCGCTCTTCGGACGATATTGTGCGAATAATTCAACATCACCCACTACGCTAATACCACGACCGATTGCCGCTTGAATTTCAGGCTCGCTCAATGGCACGCCTGGGCTCACCACAACCAAATCAACTCCACTAAATATTATTTCTGTAAATGCGCCTGTATAGACTTTTATTGCTGGCAATTCGACTTTCAATGCGGCTATACCTGGCGGGTTTTCACGGGTATCTGCCACAGACAAATGTGCGCCTTGCGTGTTTAGCCAACGCAAGGCTGACAAGCCTGTTTCACCAAGGCCTAGCACTAATACTTTTTTGTCTTTTAATGAAATTGTCATTTTTACTATTAAATAATTTACGTATTTATCTCAACTTCAAACTGGCCAAACCAATCAACACCAACATCATGCTGATAATCCAAAAACGTACGACGACTTGCGTTTCCTTCCAGCCTTTTTCTTCATAGTGATGATGTAGTGGCGCCATCAAGAAAATTCGTTTGCCTACCCCAGTTTTCCGTTTGGTATATTTGAAGTACATGACTTGCACTGCAACCGAAAAGGTTTCCACCACAAACACACCACCCATAATGAACAATATAATTTCTTGACGCACAATTACCGCCACTATGCCCAACGCCGCTCCTAATGCTAGCGCACCAACATCACCCATAAATACCTCAGCCGGGTAAGCGTTAAACCATAAAAAACCCAAACCAGCACCTGCCATGGCAGCACAAAATACCATTAACTCGCCGGCACCTGCCACATATGGCACACCTAAATATTTAGAGAAATACAAATGGCCTGCCACATAAGCAAAAATGCCTAATGCGCTAGCTACCATCACTGTAGGCAAAATTGCTAAGCCATCTAACCCATCAGTTAAGTTCACAGCGTTACTACTTCCAACCACAACCAAATAAGTAAGCACCATAAAACCTACTGCGCTCAACGGCAGCACAAGGTGCTTAAAAAAAGGTACGATTAGTGTGGTTTCAACGGGGCTTATATGTGTTTGATATAAAAAAACCGCCACAGAGATGCCAATTAAACTTTGCCAAAAGAATTTAGCTTTTGCTGATAAACCCTTAGGATTTTTATGTACCACTTTACGGTAATCATCTACCCAGCCTACTGCACCGAATCCCATTGTCGTCACTAACACGACCCACACAAAGCGATTACTTAAATCTGCCCACAGCAATGTAGAGGTTGCGATAGCCACTAATATGAGTGCGCCACCCATGGTTGGCGTACCAGTCTTAATAAGATGAGTTTGCGGGCCATCATCACGCACAGCTTGTCCAACTTTATACTCCGTAAGCTTACGTATCATGCTTGGCCCAGCAATAAATGAAATAGCCAGTGCAGTCAGCGTGGCCAACACTGCACGTAAAGTGATGTAGTTAAATACATTGAATCCACGAATATCGTGAGCTAACCAACGCGCTAGTTCTAATAACATTATTGATTCTCCAAGATTACTGCTTCATTCAATTTTTCTTCTAGCAAATCAACCACTCGTTCCATTTTCATAAAACGTGAACCTTTAATTAACACGACGTCACCCTTACTTAACAATGGCTTAATGGCATCAGCAATTGCAACAGGCGTGGCATAATGTTTCGCACCTTCGCCAAAACCTCGCACCATTTCATGACTAAGCTCACCTAAACAGAACAATTTGTTTAGGCCTGCCGCTTTTGCATACGCGCCAATCTCCATATGCAACTGTTTGGCATCTGCACCTAACTCACCCATATCGCCGAGCACTAATATTTTTTCGCCCGATTGACTTGCAAGCACATCAATCGCCGCCTTCATTGAATCTGGATTCGCGTTATAGGTATCGTCTATTAGCAATGCTTTATTGAAACCAGATTTGCGTTGCAAACGTCCTTTTACCGCAGAAAAATTCTCCAATCCACGGGCGATATCTGCATTTTCAACGCCAAGTGCTACAGCCACAGCACTGGCAGCCAACGCATTACTAATATTGTGTGCACCCAAGACGCTCAACTTAAAGTTAACTTCACCATGAAGCGTTGTTAAACTCATCATGCTTAAACCGCTTTTTTCTTGATATGCTGCCTTCACATCGGCAGGCTTGCGCATGGCAAAAGTGACTATTTTTTTACCTTTATTAAGCGATTTCCAATAATCGGCATATTCATCATCTGCATTGATAACAGCCACGCCATCATCAGTTAATCCTGCAAAAATTTCACCTTTAGCTTGGGCAATATTGCCGCGAGAACCTAGTTCGCCTATATGAGCTGAACCCGCATTGTTAATCACGGCCACCGTTGGCTTAGCAATACCCGTCAAATAGTCAATTTCCCCTAAATGATTCATCCCCATTTCAATGACAGAGTATTGATGCGTCGCGCGAAGCTTGAGTAAAGTCAGCGGCAGGCCTATGTGGTTATTTAAATTTCCAGAGGTCGCATGTATAGCATGCTCACTATTGGCTTTTACTGACAAAATTGATGCAATCATTTCTTTTACTGTCGTTTTACCATTGCTACCCGTGATTGCCACGAGTGGAATAGAAAATTTATTGCGCCAATATTTTGCGAGCATACCGAGTGCGATATAAGTATCTTCAACCACAATCGCTGGCGCTAAACTAAGTTGCGAGTTTTCGATTAAGGCAGCAGCCGCGCCTTGCGCTATGGCTTGTGCAGCATAATCATGTCCGTCAAAATTTTCACCTTTTAACGCAACAAATAATTGGCCTTTAACAATCTTTCGGCTATCCGTGCCCACGCTAGTAAACCGGCAATCTTGACCAAAAAACCTGCCATTCATGGCGGTTGTAGCTTCTGAAAGTAGCATCATGCTGCGCCCTCCATAGCATGTTGCTCTTGATATTTTGCAAGCGCACCTTGGGCAATCAGCGCATCATCAAAAGGGTACTTAACACCTGCAATCTCCTGATAATTTTCATGCCCTTTGCCCGCCAACAAGACAATGTCACCCAGCCTAGCGGATTGCACTGCTTTATTGATGGCTAACTCACGGTTTACTTCAACTTCATACCCTGCCTTCAAGCCATGAATCACCTCAGCGATAATCATTTCAGGAGCTTCGTTACGAGGATTATCTGAGGTCACCATCACTTTATCGGCGAGCTTACTTGCAACACCTCCCATTAACGGGCGCTTGCCAGAATCACGATTACCGCCACACCCAAACACGCAAATCAGTTGACCTTGCAATTGCTCACGCAATGTCATCAATACTTTTTCTAACGCATCAGGTGTATGTGCATAATCAACCACCACTAGCGGCAAATCTCCACCGCCAAACTGCTGCATACGTCCAATGACCGGCTTAATTTGAGCAATTACCGAAACGGCTTTTGACAATTCAACTTTCAATGCCAATAAAGTAGTTAGCACCGATAAAACGTTATAGGCATTAAAGCGTCCTAATACAGGAGCTGATAGTAAGGCAATGCCTTGCGGCGTTTTGACTGTCATACTCAGCCCTGAGTCATGCAATTGCAAATCACTCGCGCTTATATCAGCCATTTCAAAACCGTAAGATAAGCATGACTTATGCTGTGTTTTAAGTGTTGCAATGAGTTCGCTTCCAAAGGCGTCATCAGCATTAATGATAGAAGTTTGTAAACCGTCCCACATGAAAAGTTTCTGCTTTGCCGCCGCGTAGTTTTCCATATTGCCGTGATAATCTAAGTGATCACGACTCAAATTGGTGAATACAGCAATATCAAATTCAACAGCATTCACGCGACCTTGGTCTAGGCCATGTGATGACACTTCCATCACAACCGCCTCAGCTTTCTGCGCGGCATAATCTGCCAACATACCTTGTAACAAAATTGCATCTGGCGTGGTATTGACTGCCTCTGTTTGAGCACCCAAAAAGCCATTACCGATAGTGCCGAGCACAGCAGTTTTTTTGCCTAATAATGCTAAGCATTGGCTTATCCACTGGCTAACCGACGTCTTACCATTAGTGCCGGTAACGCCTATCATCTTAAATTGGCTAGATGGATGATGATAAAACTCAGCAGCTATCTCTCCTACCTGATGCTTTAAGTCTTTAATCGGAAGATTTTTTACTGACCAGTCTGCGTGCCAAGTAAATTGATTGTCATCCCATATGACAGCTTCAGCGCCCGCCTGAATCGCCTGTGGAATATAATTGCGCCCATCGCTGATAGCACCAGGATAAGCTAGAAATAATGCCCCTAGGCCGACTTTACGGCTATCTGCTGTAATCGATTTAAATGTTTGATTGAGGGTGTTTAGCGTACTCATATCCCCTCCTTAGCATCTTCATCATTGCCTTGCAGTACTACATTATTATTAGGCGCATCTTGTGGCACTGCAAACAAACGTAATGTATCTGCCATGATGTTACTAAATACTGGAGCGGCCACTGTCCCGCCATAATAAGCACCGTTACTGGGCTCATCGATCATTACCGCAACAATAAACCTAGGATTAGACGCAGGCGCCATGCCAACAAAGGAGGCCACGTATTCATTGATGTAACCGTGCTCACCCAATTTTTTTGAGGTGCCGGTTTTACCCGCCACGCGGTAACCCAACACTTGCGCTTGCAAGGCGGTGCCGCCAGGTTGCACGACCATCTCCAGCATGTCTTTAACCTGATTGGCTGTCGTGGCCGAGAACACCTGCTGACCTACCGGCGTCTCTTTTACTTTTAATAGGGAAATAGGGCGCAACTCGCCTTCATTAGCAAAAACGGTGTAAAGCCTTGCCATTTGCAATAATGTGACGCTTATGCCGTTACCGAAGGACATGGTGGCCACTTCTATCGGACGCCAATTTTTAAATGGACGCAACCTGCCTGCCGCCTCCCCAGGGAAACCCACCCCTTCGACATGCCCTAAACCCAGTTGGTTATAAACATTCCACATGAATTGCTTATCCAAGGTTAAAGCTATCTTGGCTGCCCCGACGTTAGAGGATTTTTGTATCATTTCCGCTACGGTTAACACCCCTTGCGGGTGGGTGTCGTGTATGGTGGCCGGCCCGATTTTCATAGTACCTGGCGCCGTCTGTATCTTTGTGTCCGCTCTATACATACCGGATTCCAATGCCGCTGCCGCCGTTACTGGTTTTAATGTCGAGCCCGGCTCGTAATTATCAATAATGGCACGGTTACGGGTTTTACCTTTGATGTTGACTGGATTATTTGGGTTGTAGGTCGGCACGTTAGCCATCGCCAGTACTTCTCCAGATTTCGCATCTAGCACCACCACCGCACCAGCCAAAGCCTTGTGTGCTTCTACCGCTTTTTGCAATTCACGGTGCGCCAGATATTGAATGCGCAAATCCAAAGCCAATGCCACGTCATGGCCATCTTGCGGGACCACCACCGCTTGCAAGTCCTCCACAATATGACCCGACCTATCTCTAAGGACCCGACGACTGCCGTCTTTGCCGGATAAGGCTTTATTCAAAGCCAGTTCAAAACCCTCCAATCCCTTATCGCCTGCACCCTTATCACCTGGTCCGGTAAATCCCACCATATGTGCCGCGACATCAGCCGCAGGGTAGTAACGCTTATACTCACGCTGTAAATCAATACCTGGCACACCCAACTTCATCACTTTTGCGGCCAGTTCTGGTGAAATTCGACGCTTCAAATAAACAAACTCACGCTCACTATTCGCAAGTTTCTGTTTAATTACATCCTCTTTGAGATTTAATAGGATTGCCATCTGCTTTGTTTGCGCATCATTAATTTCAACATCTGGCGGGCTAGCCCAAACAGATTCCACTGGAGAACTAATCGCTAACAACTCCCCATTTCTATCTGTAATTTTTCCCCGTTGCGAAGTCAGCACAATGTTCCTGCTATAACGGGCATTACCTTTATTTTGATAAAACTTTTTATGAATACCTTGTAGATAAACGCCACGCCCTAACAATATAGCGAATCCTAGCAAAACAATTACCAATAAAACGCGACGACGCCATGCCGGCAGCTTAACAACCACTGGTGCGTGAACAGGCGTTCTAATTGGCATACGCATAGCCATTAATGTGCCACCTTAGGTTCAGCAGCTTGCGCAGGGTTAACTTTTTCATCCAGTTGAACTGGCTGTTGCTGATCAGCCGCTACTACCTGTACTCGTTTTGCATCAGGCACTTGCATTTGCATCTGTTGTGCAGCAATTTGCTCTATCCGTGAATGCATGGCCCATGTGCTTTGCTCAAGTTGCAACTGCCCATATTCTTGCTCAATCAACTTGGTCGCCTGATTACTCCGTTCAAGCTCAATGTAGAGGTTACGAGCCTTATGCTGTGACTTCACTAATCCAAGCGATGAAAATATCAGTGCGAAAAATAAAATGAGGTTAAGACGTGTCATGCTACGTAAGTTCTTTCCGCCACACGCAGCACCGCACTACGTGAACGAGGGTTGCACTTCACTTCTTTACTACTTGGCTTAATGCTTTTACCCACACTTTTAAGCTTTGGCTGTGGCAAATCTACCGCTCTTACAGGGAAATTAGCTGGCAAATCGTCACGATTCGCTTGACTGCGCACAAACTGCTTCACTATACGATCTTCTAAAGAATGAAAGCTGATGACTGCCAACCGACCTTGTGGCGCTAATAACGCCAAACACTGAGGCATCGCTAACGTAAGCTCCTCAAGCTCTTGATTGACGTGAATCCGTAAAGCTTGAAATGTACGCGTGGCAGGGTTCTGCCCTGGCTCAAACCGCGTGACTGCCCCTGCCACGACCTTGGCAAGTTGCCCTGTAGTGGTGATGGCGCGCCCGTCATTGCGCTCCGCAATAACCGCCCTTGCAATCTGCTTAGCAAACCGTTCTTCACCATAATTTTTTATAACCTCCGCTAATTGCTGCTCTGTTGTTGCGGCGATAAACTCCGCCGCCGTTTGTCCACCACTTTGATCCATACGCATATCCAGTGGCGCATCATATCTAAAACTAAATCCACGACTTGCCTCATCAATTTGTGGTGATGAAATACCCAGATCAAGCAAAATACCATCCACTTGAAAAATTCCCATTTCAGCCAACTTGACTTGCATTCCTGCAAAATGGCTATGTACCATGGTAAAACGCTGGTCGTTGATGGTTATGCTAGATTCAATCGCCTTTAAATCTCTATCAAACGCAATCAATCGGCCATGACTACCTAGCTTCTCTAATATTTTTCTTGAATGCCCACCACGACCGAACGTGCCATCAACATAGACGCCGTCAGGCTTTACCGCTAACGCATGCACAGCCTCATCTAATAGCACCGTGATATGCGAGTCTATGTTGGGCAGTTCTTTTAAATTTGAGTTAAGTACAGACACTTCTAATGACAGCTTTTTTAATATTAAAGCGTCTTTTGCAGACGCTTTATTTGGAGACAATGATGCTTTAGTGGGCGCGCTGCTCACGCCCTTAATCACAGCGAGAAACCCTCTAATTCCGTCGGCATCGCAAAATCACCACTTTCCAGCACTTGTGATAATTGCTTGCGCCAAGCGACCATATCCCATATTTCAAAATGGCTACCTTGGCCAACTAACATCACTTCCTTATCCAATGTGGCGAACTCTCGCAATACCGGTGACACCAATATACGACCAGCGCTATCTAAAGCAATGTCTTCAGCAAAACCAACCAACAGCCTTTGTAGTGAGCTAGATTGCTTGTCGAACGAAGATAAAGCCATCATTTTTGTTTGAATAGGCTCCCAAGCCGCTTGCGGATACAATAACAAGCAACGGTGCGGATGTGCAGTCAACACCAAATTACCGGCGCAATGAAGCTGCAGAGCCTCTCTGTGCTTAGTTGGCACAGCGAGTCTGTTTTTTGCATCCAAACTTAACGAGGTTGCACCGCGAAACATTTTGCTATTACTTTCCTTTTAATAAATTTAATCTTCAAACCAGCAAAGCCTTAAAAAATTAAGGCTAGACAATAAAATAGTGAGGAATTGTTCAATTAAGCTCAGGCAACCAACCCTTAGTAGTAACCGAAACTGCGCTTGAAGATGAACGCTCAACATCGCTACTTAACGCACAATTCCCCACAAAAACCCACTTATTCCCACTAAGATGCACTATAGATAAAAAAAAAGAGCAATGCAAGCCCTTTTTGCTATTTTCTCTTTATTTCTCAATGACTTAGCGCATTTTTATGCTAAAAATAATATCGTTATAAATTAATAAGATACGAAATTATATGAATGTAGATTATGAGGTTAATGCTGAAAGCGTTTGAATTGTAATTGGCGGGTTTTAATTGAATAATAATATAGATGCTTTTAAATTGCTTATGACGCGAAGATGAGTCTAAGACAGTGCTATGGCAGGGCAAGACGAAATCGGCAAAGTCAGAAGTGATTTAAAGAGCGTAAAGATCTCTCCTATTTACTACCAGTCCTTGGCATCACCACCAATCTAATGCTACTGAAGCAGCAAGATTGGTGCGATAAGCCACTAAAGTGGCTAGTAAAGAGTGTACCTG
>JAIPCR010000021.1 GCA_021738125.1 Sulfuritalea sp. | reverse complement strand
GGGTGCTGTACAAAACCGTTTTGATTCAGTCGTTAGTTTCTTGCAAACTTCAGTTGAAAACGTCTCAGCGGCTAAATCACGCATCATGGATGCTGACTTTGCCACAGAAACTGCCAACATGACACGTGGCCAAATCTTGCAACAAGCAGGTACTGCCATGTTAGCGCAAGCGAATACTTTACCTAATGGTGTGTTAGCACTGTTAAGAGGATAAGTTGTTTGGTAGTTAAATCGTAACACCCACAGGACTCATCATCCTGTGGGATTTTGTTCAGGAGAATATCATGAATAGCGCTTCATTAGATGGGTATGGTTCAGTAAGAAAGCTGGCGGTAGTGCCAAATGTTACTGGTAACCAAGATTCATTTGAACGTAAGGCAGCACGAAAAGCTGAACTCGTTAAGCTTGAAAGTACGCAGTCAGCTGAAGTAGAAAAATCAGCATTAGAGAATGCGGTTAAAAAATTAAACGATTTTGTAGCACCAGCGGTACAAGCCATCAGGTTTGAGTTGGATCAAAATACTGAACGTATGGTAGTTAAAGTGATTGATTCAGTTTCGCAGCGTGTATTAAGGCAAATCCCTAATGAGCAAGTGTTGGTGATGTCGCAAACGCTAGATAAGCTGCAAGGTTTAGTGGTTAACCATACTGCATAACTGTTTTTACAGGTTAATTGGTATAAGCGCTATTTTTATGTCTTTGTTTAAGGGAATGCTAGCTAGCCACACTCGGTATAGTGACTATCAACATTGCCAGACTGTGAAATAGTAGGTCGCTATTTTATTGAAGTTTGTTGCAGAGGAAGATTGACATGGGTATTTCATCAGTAGGATTAGGATCAGGCTTAGATGTAAATTCTATTATCACCGGCTTAATGGGCGTTGAGAAAAAGCCATTGACCGCGGTGGCTCAGCAGAAATCAGCCTATCAATCTAAAATATCTGCTTATGGCACTATGAAGAGTAGTTTATCGTTGTTTCAGACCACGATGAGCACACTGTCTAATGTTGCAAAATTCAATATGCAAACGGCCACCTCTGCCGATACTAGTATATTTACCGCCAGTACCGATGGTACGGCTACCAATGGTGATTATGCGATAACGGTGAGTCAGCTGGCTAAGTCACAAAAGCTTGCATTGACAGGGTTTGATAGCATTACCGATACCGTCAATAACGGCAGGCTCAATATTGACTTTGGTAGGTACGATCCTACTGATGATAATAAATTTACCGCTAACCCAGATAAATCATCCCTAAGCATTACCATCAACAGTTCAAATCGCACGCTTGCTGGTGTGCGTGATGCCATTAACGCTGCTAATGCCAGTGTAACGGCCAGTATTGTGAATAATGGTAGCGGTAATCAGCTGGTGCTGACTTCAACCGATACCGGTGAAGTGAATAGCATGAGAATTTCTGGCATTTCACAACTGGCATATGACAAAAGTAAAGCTAGCAATGGTAATAATGATGGTAGTGGTGACAGTAACGGGAGTAGTAATAAGGACAACATTAGTTTTACTGAAGTGCAAGCCGCAAAAAATGCACTGTTGAATGTGGATGGTGTTGCCGTTGCTAAAGCCAGCAATACCATTACTGATGTGATTAACGGGGTGACACTTAATTTATTGTCTACCAGTAGTGGCAATAATATCAATCTTCATATTGCCAGCAACCAGAATGATGTTAAGGCTTCAATATCATCATTTGTAGACGCTTATAATAAGTTAGATACCACTTTACGCAGTTTGACTAAATTCGATTCGACCGGCAAGGCCTCAGGCGTATTGTTGGGTGATGGTACTGCACGTTCGGTGGTCAATCAGATTAAGTCTGTGATGACTAAAGCGATTAATACCACTGGCGGTTTAACTACGCTTAACCAGATTGGCGTGACTTTTCAACGTGATGGCCAATTGGCTTTAGATTCAACCAGACTGACGGCCGCCATGAATAGTAACTTTGGCGATATTGCGACTTTATTTGCCAGTTCGCTTAAGGCAACTGATGCACAAATTACTTATGCTGGTAGCACCAGTAATACACAGGAAGGCACTTATGCCGTGACTGTAACTAAGCTCGGCACCAGTTCAGCTAATACAGCAGGCACCATCAACGGCGTGGCTGCTACTGGTAGTTTAACTGGGTTAACTGGCGCTACAGGCAATGCTAGCTCTGGTTTAAGTCTTAAAATATCCGGTGGTGCGCTAGGGTCACGCGGTACCGTGCAGTTTACGATGGGTTATGCGGCACAGTTAGATAGAGTGATTAATAGTTTATTGAGTGATACGGGTATTGTGGCTTCTAAAACAGAAGGTCTTAATACTTCTATTACGCGCCTAGATAAAAAAACAGAATCACTTAACATTAGGTTGGCAGGTGTTGAAGCCCGCTACCGAACACAGTTTACTAAGCTTGATTCACTGCTATCAGGGATGTCTACCACCAGTAGCTATCTTACTCAGCAACTGGCTTCAATTAATGCAAATAAGTAACGCTTACACAAACGACTAAACACAAGTAAAGGGCTCAATCATGTTTGGATTAAATCAATATGGCGCTAATGTTTATGCCAAAGTTAGTATGGAAACAGGTGTGCTGGCGGCAAGCCCAAATAAGTTGATTGTTATGCTGTATGAAGGTGCGATTAATGCGTGCCAGAGTGCAATTGAGTATATGCAACATCAGGATATTGTCAATAAAGGTGCCAAACTGACTAAGGCAATTTTAATTATTGAAAGCGGCTTAAGAGCTAGCTTAGATAAAAAAGCTGGGGGTGAAATTGCGGAGAGTTTAGATGCGTTATACGGCTATATGAGCATGAGATTATCGCAGGCAAATATTCGTAATCAGCCAGAATTAGTAAAAGAAGTGATTATATTGCTTGCTGACTTAAAAGAGGCCTGGGTAGCAATCGAAGTGGGTCAGACTGCATCTCAGCCATTCACTAATGCTCCCCCTAGAGTAGAGTCTCTTCAAATCCCCGTTGCAATTAATCGCAATATTGCTAGTTACGCAAAGGTTTAATCTATGGAATATCAAAATACGATTGTCGTCTATGAAACAGTTGCTAATTTGACGCATCAAATGTTATTGGCTGCGCAACAGCAAGATTGGGATAAATTGGCCGAATTGGAAACTGTTTGTGCTCAACATGTGAATAACCTGAAAAATATACAAGATCCGCTGCCGCTGCCGAGTGATGCACGTGAACGTAAAGTGGCCAGTATTAAAAGTATTTTAGCCAATGACCGTGAGATACGTAATCTAGTGTCGCCATGGATGGTCAGACTGAATACGCTAATTAGTAGCTACCATACAGAAAGTAATTTGACGCGCGCTTATCTTTAATTACTGTATTTTTGCCTTATGCTTAAGCAAGCAGACAGCCTGACTGTTCAACCCCTAGCTAGAATAATGCCTGTGCTAGCGGTTGAGAGTATAGGCAATGTAGCGCAAGAACTGAGCCACAGTGCTACGCAGTTTGTAAAAGGCCAAGTATACGCTGCGCAGGTATTAGCCAAATTAGGTGAAACCAGTTACCAAGTAAAAATAGATACGGCAGGCCATGCCGCCACAGCTAATGATAGCAAGCAGCTTAAAGAGGTCATCATTAAAATGCCGCTGGGCACTTCAGCAATGGCGGGACAAAAATTATTATTGCGTTATATACACGATAGCCCGCAACTCACATTTTTACTGACATCGAACCCTAGCCATAACGCTGGCAGTGCGACTGAGATTAGTTCAGCAGCAAATCTTATCGCTCAATACTTGCAACAAGCAGAGACTGAAGGCGCGTCTTCGCGCATTAAAGCCACTGACGTCGTCACACATCACCCACAAAATCCGCAGTTGATGGCGCATCATTTGAAAGAGACCATTGCCAAAAGCGGTCTTTTTTATGAATCACATTTAGCTGATTGGCTACAAGGCAATCAAACACTAGAAGCCATTAAGCAAGCGCCACAAAATCAAAATGGCAGTTCATCAGCTAGTTTAATGGCTCAGCAATTAGCGGTGCTAGAGCATCAGCGCATTGCTTGGCAAGGTGAAGTTTGGCCAGGCCAACAAATGGATTGGGATATTTACCAAACGCCAAAAGACCAAGACTCGCCTAAGGGTGAGGTGTCAGAGACCGAAGATAAAGCGATTGCCAGTGAGTTGACTTTGCACTTACCGCATTTAGGTAAAGTGACTGCCAAAATTAGCATCAGCGATGGCCGTATGCGTATACATTTAGCGGCAGATCAAGCCCATACCTTACACACCATGAGTGAACAAAAGCAGATCTTACTCAGTGCAATGACGAAGTATGGCCAGCAGTTAGACGCATTCACCTTGTCACATACTGTGGAATAAGAAGTTGATGAATCATACACATCATCAGCAGGCGATTGCTTTGGCTTATGCTTCAGGAGATTTTGCGCCCAAAGTGGTGGCTAAGGGCAGAGGGTTAATTGCTGAGCAAATTATTGCTAGAGCTAAGCAATCTAATGTGTTTGTGCATGAATCTAAAGAGTTAGTGGCATTGTTGATGCAGGTTGATTTGGATGATCATATTCCGCCGGCTTTGTACCAAGCCATTGCTGAAATTTTGTCTTGGCTTTATCGTTTAGAAGAAGCCCAAGATGAAGAAAACCAAGCGAATGCAGATGATGGGGTGTTTAAACCTGCATATTCATAATGTCATGGTAGGCAGACACCAGTTTATTTCGCACTTGTACCGTAGCCTGAAATGATATGTTCGCTTTTTGACTAGCAATCATGACGTCAGATAAGCTGACGCTGTCATCACCCATGGCAAAATTTTGACCTAATTTTTCTGCATCAACCTGTACTTTATTAACCTGATTGAGTGAGGCTTTTAGTGCGTCTGAAAAGTCTACTTTGCTCGATGATGATGTCTTTTGCAAGCCTGCTGGAGACGCTAGGCTGCCGATAGCATCGGCATGCGGGCGCTGTGCGGAAGCTTTTAACTGGGCGAGCATAGACTCTATTCTACTTGCGTCAATTCCACCGGTTTTCATTGGGTTTCCCCTCCAAATTTAAATATTGTCTGTGAGCGTATGTCATCACATTCCTGACAAGTGCTAGTCCAACTGCTAATCAACAAACTGATAATCAACACTAAAGCCAGCTTCGCTAGCAAGTGTTGCTAATCAAAAGACTGATAACCAACACTAAAACTAGCTTCGCTAGCAAGTGTTGCTAATTTAACATTAGAAAACTGTGGCGAGCGTCTAAATAGGTCGGTGAAAATTGCTCTATTCTTAAATTTGAATATTTAATAAATCTGCATAATGCTATTCAATAGGTCAATGAAGTGATGTTGACGTGGCTTTTAACGATAGCAGTAAGAAGGATCATATGTCTCAAATTGGCAATAAACTCTTGTTATTAATAGGTGCGGCTGCTGTGGTAGCGGTGATGGCAGTGTTTTGGCTATGGAGTCAACAGCCTGATTATCGTATCTTATTCTCAAATTATTCCGATAAAGATGGTGGCGCAATTGTTGCGGCACTTGAAAAAATGAATGTCCCTTATAAGTTTTCTGAAGGGGGTTCAGCGATTTTGGTGCCAGCAGCGCAAGTTCATCAAGCGCGTCTTAAATTAGCGACTGATGGTTTACCTAGAGGAGGTAATATTGGCTTTGAGATACTAGAGAATCAAAAATTTGGTGTTTCACAATTTGTAGAGCAAGTTAATTTTCAACGTGCTCTCGAGGGCGAATTAGAGCGCAGCATACAATCAATCGGTGCGGTTGAAGTGGCAAGAATACATTTAGCAATTCCTAAGGCGAGTGTATTTGTGAGAGATCAACAAAAACCAACAGCTTCAGTGTTATTGAATCTTAGAGCTGGCCGTACCATGGATGCGCAACAAGTAGGCGCAGTGGTGCATTTGGTTGCTAGTAGTGTGCCCGATTTACCAGCAAGCAATGTGACGGTAGTAGATCAAAATGGTAATTTACTATCAGACACCTCTAAGAAAATGGGGACTAATAATTTGGATCCTACTCAACTTAAGTACATTGATGATATTCAACAAAGCATTGTGAAGCGTGTTGAATCTATTATTGCCCCTATTGTGGGTGCTAAAAACGTACGGGCAGAAGCCAGCGCTGAAATTGATTTTACTAGTTTAGAACAAGCAGCTGAAACCTATAAGCCTAATCAAAAACCAGATGATCTGGTGATTCGCAGTTCACAAAGTAATGAATCACAATCTGGTAATGGCAGTGCAACTACTGGCGGCGTTCCAGGTGCTTTGTCTAATCAACCGCCAGCAGCAGCTACTGCACCGATTACATCAACGGCTGGTGCTACTGCTGAAGCTACACCTATCAATACTCAGAAAAACACCACTACCAATTATGAAGTGGATAAAACTGTGCGTTACGTTCAGCAAAGTATGGGCGGTGTTAAGCGCTTAAATGTAGCGGTGGTTGTAAACAATATGCAAGAGATTGATAAAGCAGGCAAGGTCACTTATAGACCATTGACTGCGGCCGAGAAAACACAAATTAATGATTTAGCCATGCAGGCCATGGGCTTTAATAAAGAACGTGGTGATGCGCTGACGGTTGTTAATAGCTCATTTGCTACTGAACCTGCAGAAGTATTGCCTGTAGTGCCTCTTTGGAAAAATCCAGAAACGATAGAGTATGTGAAAGATGCGTTGCGCTTTATTGTGGGTATTGTGGTGTTAGTTGTTCTTTATAAGCGCGCACTAAGCCCTATGTTAAAAAAGTTATCTACGCTGCCAGCTCCTAAATTGCTCGCAGCGGGTGGTGATGAAGATGCCGTAGTTAATCTAAGTCAAACTCAGCAACAGCCTTCTGAGCCAATCAGACTTTCTCCTCCAAAAAATAGAAGTTTGGAGTCAGCAAAACAAGTGGCAAAAGATAACCCTAGAATGGTGGCAAGTGTAATCACAAATTGGACAAGTGCAAATGAATAGTGATGGTGTAATGAAAAGCGCAATTTTAATGCTTGCGCTTGGTCAAGAAGAAGCCGCTGAGGTGATGAAGTTTCTTAGCCCAAAAGAGGTTCAGAAACTGGGTGCTGCGATGACGACTTTAAAATCAGTTGGCCGTGAACAAGTCGATGCGGTGGTAGATGATTTTCTAACAGCCGCAGATTTAACGGCCGATATTGGCATGGATTCTGATGAATATATTCGCTCAGTATTGCAAAAAGCCTTAGGGGATGACGAGGCGTCTAATGTACTACATCAAATTTTAGAGTCACGTGATGCTACCGGTATTATTAGTTTGAGATTAATGGATGCCGCTACCGTATCTGAGTTTATTCAGAATGAGCACCCACAGATTATTGCCACTATTTTAGTTCACTTGGAGCCAGATCATGCGTCTAAGATTATTGGCTATTTCCCTAATAGTTTGCGTCAAGATGTGATGTTGCGGATTGCAACACTGGACGGTGTAAAGCCGGTTGCCTTGCGTGAACTCAATGACGTGATGAATAAATTGCTGACAGGTAATGACAGTCTTAAAAAGAAATCCATGGGTGGCATTAAAGTGGCGGCAGATATTATCAACTTTATGAGTGGTGATAATGAGACTGTCGTGATGGAAGGCCTAAAAAGCTACGATGATGAGATGGCACAGAAAATCATGGATGAGATGTTTGTGTTTGATGACATCATTGATATTGAAGATAAGGCAATTCAAGTGATATTGAAAGAGGTGCAATCTGACATGCTCATTATTGCGCTTAAGGGAACTACCGAACAAATGCGTGAGAAAATATTTAACAATATGTCGTCTCGTGCCGCAGAAATGATGAAAGAAGACTTAGAAGCTAAAGGGCCAGTCAAGCTCTCAGAGGTTGAGGCACAACAAAGAAAAATCCTACAAATTGTCCGTAGATTAGCTGATGAAGGTGAAATTCAGTTATCAGGCAGGGGCGATGGCGAGCAATATGTTTAATCTATTCACTCTGGATAGCTTGCTATGATTATCCCTAAAGAACAACAGTCGGCTTACGAAAGATGGGAGATGTCATCTTTCGCTTATGGCGACCAGAGTATTAGTGCGAGCAAACCTGCTCAAAAAGAAGTGCCGGCAGATACAAATAAGTTATCAGGTATTTTAGACGATGCGCGTAAGGAAGCTTATGCTAAAGGCCTACAAGAAGGGTTTGCGGTTGGTCTAGCTAAAGCGAGAGAGTATGCTAAAGATGACAGACAGCACTTTCTTGATCTTATGCAATCTTTTTCTGCTGCGCTTGAAAAATCTGATGAACAAATTGCGGATGAAGCGCTATCACTCGCATTAGAAATTGCAAAATCAATGTTGAAGGCGAAACTGAATGTGGATCCATCAGCGGTATTGCCGGTAGTGCTAGATGCGATTCATTACCTGCCTTATGTGCAAAAGCCTGCCAGAATTCTAGTGCATCATGCAGATGCACATATTATTCGAGAGTATTTAGCGGAAGAGATTGTCAGCCAGCAATGGCAGATACAGGAAGACCCTAATATTGAGCGTGGTGGTTGTATTGTTGAAACCGGTGCTAACCAGATTGATGCCACGAATGAAGTGCGCTGGAAAAGAATTAGCGATGCCTTGGCACAGAATAATGATTGGTTGCTGCCATGAATTTGCCTACATTAAATCAACCGCCTTTAGATACTTTAGCGCCTGA
Source organism: Sulfuritalea sp. (assembly GCA_021738125.1). Classification (GTDB taxonomy): domain Bacteria; phylum Pseudomonadota; class Gammaproteobacteria; order Burkholderiales; family Methylophilaceae; genus Methylotenera. The sequence continues at coordinate 13,565 of JAIPCR010000021.1, read as the reverse complement.
TTCTGCAGATGCAGCGCAAGTTAAAGTAGATTTTCAAAATGTTCATCAGCAACGTTGGCATGATCATATGCGCGATTGTAAAGAAATATTGCGTATTGTTGAGCCTTTAGAAGTTGCTGGCCGTATTACTAAACTTACCGGCTTAGTCATGGAAGCTGTCGGCATTAAATTGCAGATTGGTAGTGCATGTTATGTGCCTTTGGCTGAAGGTAGACGGGTAGAAGCTGAAGTGGTGGGTTTTGATGGTGATCGTATGTTGTTGATGCCACAAAGTAGTGTCGATGGCGTGATGCCAGGCGCTAAGGTTTTTGCTTTGGAAGTAGCAAAAGCTTTACCTAAACCTCATCACAGTCAACCGCCTCGTAGACGCGTTGCCGATCGTACGCGTCATTTGCCAGTAGGTAATGAGTTATTAGGACGTGTCATCGATGGTGCAGGTAATCCGCTAGATAATTTAGGCGATATTGTGACTGAGCACAGTGCACCATTGAATGCACGACCTATGAATCCTTTAATGCGAGCACCTATTGAAGAAATATTAGATGTAGGCGTGCGCGCCATAAATAGTATGCTCACGGTAGGTCGTGGTCAGCGTATGGGCTTGTTTGCAGGGTCAGGCGTTGGTAAGAGCGTGCTGCTAGGCATGATGGCAAGATATACCACTGCAGATGTGATTGTTGTCGGTCTGATTGGTGAACGGGGTCGTGAAGTTCAAGAATTTATTGAGCAGATACTAGGTACTGAAGGTTTAGCGCGTTCAGTTGTCGTAGCAGCGCCCGCAGATGCGCCAGCACTGATGAGATTACAGGGAGCTAATTATGCAACCACCATTGCAGAAAACTTTCGTAATCAAGGTAAAAACGTACTGCTTATTATGGATTCATTAACGCGCTATGCGATGGCGCAACGTGAAATTGCACTAGCAATTGGTGAGCCGCCTGCAACCAAGGGTTACCCACCTTCAGTGTTTGCTAAATTGCCTGCATTGGTTGAGCGTGTTGGTAATGGCCAGCGCGGAGAAGGCTCTATTACTGCTTTTTATACAGTACTCACCGAAGGTGATGATCAACAAGACCCTATTGCTGACGCAGCGCGCGCTATTCTTGATGGGCATATTGTATTGAGTCGGCAATTGGCTGAAAGTGGCCATTACCCTGCGATAGACATAGAACAATCTATCAGTCGTGCGATGCACAATATCACCAGTCCTGAGCACCAAAAATTAGCACGCAAACTTAAACAGCTTAATTCACGCTATATGCGTAGCGTAGATTTAATTAACGTTGGTGCTTATGAAGCAGGCAGTGATGTGGTGTTAGATCAGGCCATTGCCAGACATGACAATATCGATGCATTTTTGCAACAAGGTATCTCAGAACGAGCAGGGGTGGCGGAAAGTATTCAGCACTTAGTCCATGTGCTTGATGGTTTGGCTTGATAGATGCTTAAAGTGATAGAGATAAGATGACCACACAGTCAACCAGCGTATTGAAAATGTTGCAGGAAATTGCGGCCAAAGAAGTCGACATGGCAGCCGAAGCATTAGCCAAATCGATTAAGTTCGCTGAAGAAGCTAAGGCTAAACAAGATATGTTGTCAGGTTACAGGCAAGATTATGTGAACAATCTTAACAAGATTTTAGTAGAAGGTATGGGCACAGAGGCCTATCAGAATTTTTATCAATTTTTTGCTAAGTTAGATCAGGCTATTTCAGGTCAGCAGCAAGCGGTGGATATTGCTAATCAAAAAGTGCAAGTCAATCGGCAGCTGTGGCAGGAAAGCCAACGTAAAAAGCTGTCTTACGAGGTGTTATTAAAACGCTCAGACAAACGTGAGCTTAAAGTAGAACAAAAGAAAGATCAGAAAATGATGGATGAGTATGCAACGCGTATTACTAGGCCGCGACATTCATCTTAAATAAATGGATATTTAATTTAGAGACAGTTACTTTTTGGAATTTAATCCCCATGCAAAATCTATCATTACCCATTACACAAGTCACCCCACTAAAAAAAGTGGAGAACAATATGGCGGAAATGAATTTAGCGAAAGCTAAAGCGCCTATGCCTGAAAAAAATTCTTCATTTCAAATGATGCTGTCTAAACAAGTACAAGCCAAACAAACGTCAGGGCGTACGGCGACAGTTCATCAGGCTGAATCAAATGTGACCACACAAAAAACAAAAGCTAAGGCGAATGATATTCAGCATGGTAATGAAACTGCGGTGCAGAATGCTGATGGGGGTGAAAAATCCGCGGATGTGGCTAGGACATCTGACGCACAAGCGATGCTTGATTCCTTATCTTTGCTGAATATAAGCGGGGATGCAGAAACTCAAGCTGAAAATAGCAATACTACGATTGGTGCGCAGGATTTAGTGGCGCCAGCATTATTACCTGTGGTGAATGTGGCAGTGCCACTCAACGCCCAGTCTAATGCTGTAGTGTCAGATAAGGCGGCTACAGATAACTTGGTTGAATCTGATGATATTCAGTCAGAAAATTCTCGCCAGCTAGAAACTTTGCTATCAGGCACGGCTAAGGCGTCAGCAGATACAGAGACTTCCCTAACGAATTTGATGAAAAATGATGTCAAAGAGAGCGCCCTTAAAGAGCCATCTATCAAAGAGGTGATGCTCCCTACAAACTTACAAGCGACAGCACCAGTAAATGTTGCTACACCTATTCAGCAGGCTGGCGCTGCTAGCTATATTCAAGCGTCTCCAGGTAAAACTGGTTGGGATCAAGCCATTAGCCAGAAAGTGGTGTGGATGGTAGGCACAGAGCAGCAAACCGCAACGCTCACCTTAAACCCACCTGATTTAGGACCATTGCAGGTGGTAATTAATGTACATAATGATCAGGCTGATACGACATTTATCTCTGATAACGCTGAGGTGAGACAAGCTTTACAAGATGGCATGGATAATTTACGTAATAAGATGAGCGAGTCTGGCGTTCAGTTGGGTCAGGCGAATGTAAGCTCTGGACAGCAAGCGCAACAGCAATTCCAGCAAGCGATGCAGAATCGGCAAGCCGCGCAGGTGAATCGCAATCAAGCAACATCAGGGCAAGGGAGTGTTGATGACGCACGTACTTTAGTTCGCGTATCTAATGGTTTGGTAGATACTTTCGCCTAATCTGTTTGTGGTTTGAATCATATTTTCTGATGTGATATTAAACGGACAAGTAAATTTTTGTGAGTGCAAATCACAATTAAACGCCTTTTCCCCCCTCTTATTTAAGCTTGTTATTGAGGCTTTTCTTTTCATAATGTAACTGTCGATAAACCCTGTGGCTGCAAAGTAAGCAGTCAAGGACAAAGTTAACATGAAAAGGCAATATCAATGGCACAAGAACCAAAACCAGTAGACGCTGAAGAAGTCGTACCAGCTAAGTCTTCCCAGAAGAAAATCATTATTATTGTCGTGGCAGCGTTGTTGTTGATTGGCGCTGGTGCGGGTACTTGGTTTTCTATGCAGCATAAGTCTGCTGATGGTAAAAAAGAAGAAGTCAAAAGCGAAGAGCCTGCAGCAGCACCGGTATTTATTAGCTTAGAGGCATTCACCGTTAATTTACAGCCAGATCCAGATGAAAAGTTCTTGCAAATGGAAATTTCATTGCAAGTGGCCAATGCTGAACAAGCAGAGTTGTTAAAGACGCAAATGCCAGCAGTGAGAAATCGTTTATTGATGTTACTTACCAGCAAGCTGGCATCCGACATTTCTACATCTGAAGGAAAACAGAAGCTCAGCGAAGAGATTTCTGCTGAGATTAAAAAGCCTTTTTATAAAGGGGCTAAGCCACAAGAAGTCTTAGGCGTATTTTTTACTTCGTTCGTTATCCAATAATCGATACTGACAATAATCATGGCTGATAAATTTTTATCTGAAGAAGAAGTCGACGCCTTGTTAAAAGGTGCTGATGATGGAAAAAGTAAAGGTAAATCACGTGCTAATACTTCAGAAGTGCGTGATTATGATTTGGCTTCGCAAGAGCGTATCGTGCGTGCACGTATGCCTTTGCTGGAGATTATTAACGAGCGATTCTCTCGCTTAGTACGTATCGAGCTATTCAACTTGTTGCGACGTACTATTGAAGTATCCATGAGCCCAATTCGGATTACCAAATATAGTGACTTTGTGAAGCACCTAGTTGTACCGACTAATCTTAACTTAATTCAGATGAAGCCTTTAAATGGCACAGCGCTCATTGTGCTTGATCCGTCTCTGGTATTTTTGGTGGTCGATAACATGTTTGGCGGCGATGGTCGTTTTCATAGCAATGTACAAGGCCGTGAATTTACCCTAACTGAACAGCGCATTATTCAACGTATTTTAGATATTGTCTTTGAAACTTATTCAAAATCATGGGAGCCAGTTTACCCATTGCACTTTGAGTACATAAGATCAGAAATGAACACGCAGTTTGCCAATATTGCCTCACCCAATGAGGTGGTGGTTGCCATTACCTTTACTGTTGAAATGGGCTCGTCTAGCGGCGAAATGCATTTTTGCTGTCCTTACTCAATGATACAGCCAATACGTGACGTTTTGAGTTCGTCGTTACAAGGTGAAACATCTGGCGAAGATAAGCGCTGGGTGAAGTTAATGACCCAGCAGGTGCAAGCTGCTGAAGTTGAAATTTTAGCTGAATTGGCTAAGGCAGATATGCAGATAGGCGATGTGCTTAATATGAAAATAGGCGATGTCATCCCGCTGGATATTAATGAATCCATTGAGGCAACGATAGATAATGTGCCAGTCATGCTTTGTAAATATGGGGTGTTTAATGGCCAATATGCATTACGCGTAGACAAGCTTTTAAGATCCAATTCAACAGAATATATTAAAGGAGAAATTTATGGCGACTAATACCGCAGATGGAATTGTCGACGTTACTGCTGAGGGTGAAGAGTGGAGTGCAGAACAGACTACAGGTGAAACCACTGTGCTACAAGGCAGCAATGGTGAGCAGACCCAAGTTTTTACAGAATTTATCGGTAAAAATAAGTTACAAGATACGCAAAATGACATCGATTTCATTTTAGATATTCCGGTACAAATTACGGTAGAACTTGGCCGTACAAAAATTGCGATTAAGAATCTACTTCAATTAGCGCAAGGTTCAGTAGTCGAGCTAGATGGTATGGCCGGTGAACCGATGGATGTGTTGGTCAATGGTTGCCTGATTGCACAAGGCGAGGTGGTGGTGGTGAATGATAAGTTTGGTATTCGACTCACTGACATTATTACGCCAGCAGAACGTATCCGTAAAATTAATAAGTAATCATCAAAGCAAAACGAATGAAAAACTGTCAACAACAAATTTTTTTAACGCTATTAGCATTCCCTTGTGCTTCATGGGCGGCTGATCCTGCGGTGATTTCGCCGTCAGGCGGGGTGCTAAAAATGGTGCTTGGCTTAGCGACGGTACTAGCTGTCATGGCACTCATTACTTGGGTGTTAAAACGCATGGTGCCTAGTGTCACAAATCGACAATCTTTGGTACGTGTGGTGGGTGGTGTAAGTGTAGGCTCACGTGAACGCGTTGTGCTGCTAGAAGTGGCCGGCCGTTTGTTGGTGGTTGGTGTAGCGCCAGGGCGTGTTAGTCAGTTAGCTGACTTGGAGATGGATGCAGCACAGTTAGCAGAAAGTGCGCTGAATGCTAGCAACCCAATGGCCTCAGTCACAGGCAATATCAGCAATAGTTTTGCACAATGGCTCACTAAATCTACCGACAGTATTTTGAAAAAAAATGATCAACATTAAATTCCACAGTATTAAATTTATTAGCGCAGTTAAAGCAGTCATGGCGCGTACTTCAATCGGCACTTATCTTTCTGCTGGTATCCCAGCTGCTGGCGTTCTAGCTTTATTCGCCTGCTTAATGCTACCTATGCCAGCGTTGGCAGAAAGTGGTTTGCCATTAGTGAATGCGTTACCAACAGCGGGCGGTGGACAAAGTTATACCTTGAGTTTGCAAACACTCATTTTACTGACTTCACTCACATTCCTACCTGCCGCTTTGCTAATGATGACAGGTTTCACGCGCATCATCATTGTGTTGTCTTTGTTGCGTCAGGCATTAGGTACGCAATCTGCGCCACCCAATCAAGTGATGGTGGGTTTGGCTTTATTCCTTACTTTTTTTGTGATGAGTCCGGTCATAGATAAAATTTATGTTGATGCCTATCAGCCCTTGTCAGAAAACAGAATTAGCATGCAAGATGCGATGGATAAAGGCGCTGCACCTCTTAAAGAATTTATGATGAAGCAAACCCGTGAAGGTGACTTGGCGTTGTTTGTCAAAATGGCAAAAATTGAAAAATTAGAAACCCCAGATCAGGTGCCGTTATTAGTTTTAGTGCCAGCATTTATGACCAGTGAGCTTAAAACTGCTTTTCAAATTGGCTTCGCTATATTTATTCCATTTTTAATTATTGATATGGTGGTTGCCAGTGTGTTAATGGCAATGGGGATGATGATGGTGTCGCCATCGATTGTTGCGCTACCCTTTAAATTGATGTTATTTGTATTGGTCGATGGCTGGCAGTTGTTGCTTGGGTCACTAGTGCAAAGTTTTTATTAAGTATTAACTGTGTTAAGGACAGAAAAATGACTCCAGAGAGCGTGATGACACTAGGCCGTGATGCGATGGAAATTACCTTGCTGGTGGCTGCGCCGATATTACTGGTTGTGTTGGCTATTGGTTTGGTTGTTAGTATTTTTCAAGCAGCTACGCAAATCAATGAGGCAACCTTATCATTTATACCTAAATTGGTGGGGGTGTTTGCTGTGTTGATATTTGCTGGACAGTGGATGCTGACTACCATGGTAGATTATATGCATTTAATCTTTACCAGCATTCCGACTATGGCTAACTAGTAATGCTTACTGATTAGATCGAATTGAAGTATCCCTATGGTTTCAATCAGTAGCGAGTTTCTGCAAACATGGATTATTAGCTTACTCTGGCCTCTGACAAGAGTGATGGGGGTGATTGCGGTAGCCCCAATATTCAGCCGTAATTCAATTCCCAATATGGTCAAATTAGGTTTTGGTGTCATGCTCACCTTGATTATTTTGCCTACACTTCCGCCATTGCCGTATTTTGAAATATTCTCGTTTCAAGGCTTACTTATTCTCGTTCAGCAGCTGATTATTGGATTAGCCATAGGGTTTAGTATGGCCTTGGTTTTTGCTGCGGTTGAGGTGGCAGGTCAGCTTATTGGCATGTCGATGGGATTGGGGTTTGCAAGTTTTTTTGATCCATCGCAAGGGCAGACTACAGCAGTTAGTCGATTTTTAGGTTTGTTGGCGATGCTCATTTTTTTAAGTTTAGATGGTCATTTAATGATAGTCACAGCAATCGCAAATAGTTTTGTGAGCATGCCTATTACGCTTTCTGGTGGCGGCATTAATCCTATGAAAATTGCGATGTGGGGAGAGGTCATATTTAGTGCAGGTTTATTGCTTGCGTTGCCAGCGGTAGCGGCATTGCTTATCACCAATATGGCTTTAGGTATTTTAACCAGAACTGCACCACAGCTAAACCTATTTGGTATCGGTTTTCCTATTACCCTCAGCATGGGATTTGTGGTGTTGGCATTAGTCTTGCCAGGTATGCTACAGCCAATAGAACGCTTAATAGAGCAGGGCGTTAGCCATATGTCTGAAGTTGCAGTACCAACTAGCCCATTATCCAAATAGCGCTAACGCTAAGCACTCCATTAAACCATGTTTGGCAATTCAGCCAGGTCTGGCAACTCAGTTAGGCGTTATTAAATTAGTTTAAACAGTGACAAACTGGTCATGGATACAAACGATTTTTGTGCTGCTTCCATAATGGTTTGTTGTTTGGCAAGGTCAGATAAGGCGCTGGCGTAATCTGTATCTTGTATGTCTGAAAGTGATTTACTATATTGCAAATCTCGATCAGAGCCAGCAATATCTAGTGCATCAAGTTCATTAAGCTTGTTGCCAACTGAGGCGCGGATGTTAAGTACATTATCTACTGAGCTACTTAGGCTGCTCATTGCAGTCGCTAGACCGCTAGTAAGTGCCGCTTGAGAAGTTGCATCAGTAACGGGTGTGTTGAGCAGGCTGACTAAACTGCTTAGGGTAGCAAAGATGTCGTTCCCCCCAGCCTTAAATAGATTATCCCCTGAAACATTAACTGCCATCTGCCGTTCAGAATCCACTTGTAGTAATTGCTGGCCGTTATCGCCCTGATAATTTGCACCAGCTGCACTGGCAACAAAAGGTTGAGTTGCCGTTTGATAACCAGCATATAGATAATTGCCATAAGCATCTTTAGCGTTAGCCATGCCAATCAGTGCTTGTAGTGAATCGTTAAATTCGGTAGCCATAGATACTCTCTCTTGATTAGAGTATGCACCATTACCAGCAGCTACTAAGCTTGATTGTGCTGCGACAAGTAAATTTGTCACGCCGGTGAGGTTGGATTCAATGGTACTGAGCTTGGTTTGCGCTGTTTGACGGGTATCGGCAAATTTAGCATTTACACCTTGTGCATGAGATAAGCTAAGTGCACGCGCAGCCGCAACAGGATCATCCGAAGGCGATGCAATGCGCTTACCAGTAGAAATTTGTTGTTGCAGTTTTGTTTGCTCAGATTGCAAGGCACTGATTTTAGAAATGCCTGACTGATAAATGGTGTTGGTACTAATGCGCATGGTGGATTCCTTTAATACTTAACAGTTCAGTCCTAAGCACTTCCTAGTCGGAGTAATACGTCAAAAAGTTGAGAAGCAATTTGCATCATTTTGCCGGCAGCTTGGTATGCCTGTTGGTAGCGCAATAGATTAGTGGCTTCTTCATCTAGATTAACGCCTGATTCTGATTGAACAGCTGCAGTTGCTTGTTCCAGCACCTTGGCTTCTGCTGCGCCAGTGACAGATAATTCACGAGTTTTATTACCCACGTTATTGACGAGTTGGCCGAATGCATCTGAGAAACTATCGGTACTATTGTTTAACACACCTTGGCTTTGCAAGTTGCCCAGCAGAAGTCCATTGCGATTGTCGCCCGCGCCGTTGCTGGCATTTGGCGTGATGGTAAATTGATCGCCATCAGCAGGTGTGCCAGAAATGATGGTGCTTAAGCCGCCTATACTAATAGTGGCACCACTGGTATAGGTAATAGGCGTGCCAGGTGCAAAGGTCGTACTTGTACCACCTAATGTTACCGTGACGGCTTGTGTTGAAGGTGCTAGGGTAAATGTGCCAGGCGCCCCAGTATGGTAGGTAAATCCTAATGCACTTACGATAGGGCTAGCCGCATAAGTGCTAGCGGCGATGGCAGTGCTAATGCTAGCGCCACCCGTATTGCCAACATTGGCTGACGTGCTTAGCACAGGACCACCCACGGCTAATTTTCTAGTATCAGTAATTGCTAGGCTCAGTGTACTGGCTGCACTATGCGTAGGCCTAATGACAAAATCATCGCCTGCTTGCATGGTGCCAGATGTTTGGCTAAAACTTAGACCATCCAATGTTTGCGGTAGGCTGGCAAAACTTTGCACAGTACTGTCTGAAAGACGGGTGATTTTGTATTGACTACCATCATATTGCAAGCGATAGTCACTGCTGGTGACAGCACGCCCATCAACCACTTTACTGCCAATGACTGCGTTACCATTGTTGTATGAGCTCGCAGTGACGGTAGGGTCAGGAATATTAAATAATGCCCCACCTGGTTTTCCATACAGGTCTAACCCTTGTGCATGCTGTGTGTTAAATGTGTTGGCAAGCACCAGTGCAATTTGCCCTAATTGGTTTTGTATAGTATCTAGCGATTCTGAACGGAATTGCAGTAAACCACCAACAACGCCGCCTGGTAGGCTATCGCCACCTAAAACAGTCGTTTTGTTTTTACTTTGATATGCGACTTCGAGTCGACTCGGGTCCGTAGGTGCAGCGGTGGTGGTGAGTGCATAAGTGTCAGCACCCACGACTAATGGCAAGCCATTACCGGCAAATATGTTATAGCTACCTTGCCCTTGCGAAACGACAGTGGTTTTAATTTGCTTGCTGAGCTCTAACACCAGTTGATCGCGCTGATCCATCAGGTCATTAGGTGGGTTGCCTGATGCGTTAATCGCTTTATCAATCACATCATTCAGACTAGCAATTTGTGTAGCATAGGTGTTGATTAAACTGACGCTAGCAGATAACTGCGTGTTGACGTCATCACGTATTTCGTTAAGTCGACTGCTGGTGCCTTGAAAACGATTAATCAAGGATTGCGTGCTCGATAACATCGATTGTCTGGTGGGTGTATCGCTTGGATTGGCCGCCAAATCTTGTACGTTAGCAAAAAAGTCACTCATGGCTGGATTCAAGCCTGAGGTGGCATCAGCTAGCATATTGTTGATGGTGTTGAGTTGGCTGCTATAAGTATCAATGCCAGCACTGATAGATTGACTATGAATTGCTTGTTTAGCCAGTATCTCACTGTAAACTCGCGTAATCGCTGATACTTCACTTCCTTGTCCGACGTAACCATAGCCAAAGTTTTGTGATTCTGTCGCAGACTGAATCACCACTTGTCTTGAATAGCCTGGCGTCGAGGCGTTGGCAATATTGTGGCCAGTCGTACTGAGGCCAACTTGAGCTACGGAAAGGGCGCTTTTGCCTATGCTTAATATGTTAGAGGCCATAATAATTACTCGTAAAAAATCTCATAGATACCTAACATGACGGCATCAAATGAAAAAACTTTAGGCCTAATTAAAAAATTCATATTAAGAGGCTGAAACTTTTTGAATCACACTGGCTAATTTAGCGGCGTAATTGGGGTCAGTTGCATACCCAGCTTTTTGCATGGATTGTGCGTAATCGTTCACATTTTGCAGATTAGCCATCACTTTTTCATAGCGCGGGTTGTTGCGCATCATGTTAGCAAAATCTTTAAAAGAATCTGCATAGCTGTCATAAGCCCGAAATTTTTCAATACGTTTTTGTTTAACGCCATTGATATATTCTGTGGTGGTAGCTTCTACAACTTTACCATCCCAGTTGCCAGTCGCTTTAATGCCAAAAAGATTATTGCTTGGCGTGCCATCGGCCGCTTTAAGTTCGTATTTACCCCAACCAGTTTCTAATGCCGCTTGTCCCAACATGAGATGAGCTGGCACACCGGTAGCACGGCTAGCTTCTTCAGCATGCTTTGCCATACGGTTTTGGAAGTCGGTGGAATTGCCACTGACAGGTTTTAAGCTGGGCGATTTATTTAAGCCGTTATCACTAGGCGTTGTTATTTGTTCGGTTTTTGGTTCAAATGATTTAATCGTATTGATTGAAAGAGGGTTGCCCATCAGCGTGGCATTAGGTAACGCACTGGTATTTGACTTTGATTGATCGTCGCTGACCGCTTGTTCTAGTGCATTGTTGGCCGCATAACCATTTTTGCTGAGTTGTCTAGCCAATACATCAGCCAAGCCCAAACCTTTAGAAGCTAAGTTACCGCTAAGTTGTTGATCTAGCATCGAGGTGAACGTGCGACTTTGTTCATTATCAAATGGATTGTCTTGTGAAGAGGATGCTTCACGCATACTTTTGAGCATCATGTTCATGAAAATTGCTTCAAATTGCTTGGCCACCCCTTTGATAGCTTCAGGCGAATTCTCTTTTGCTGCTTGCTTAAGATTATTTAAGCCATTCGCATCAAATGCGAGTTTCCCAGATAAGTCTGTGCCGCTAATCATATTAAATAACCTCTAAGTCCGCATGCAATGAGCCAGCAGCTTTCATGGCTTGCAATATCGCTAGCAAGTCTTGTGGCGTAGCACCAATCGCATTCAGTGCTTTTACAACATCAGCTAAGTTAGCGCCACTATTGAGTTTTAATACTTTGCCAGGCTCTTTAGTAATATCAATCGATGAAACAGCTGTTGAAATCGTTTGACCACTTGAAAATGCGCTGGGTTGACTGATGACTGGTGAGGTTTCAACCACGACACTCAGGTTGCCATGTGAAACGGCGCAGCTATCAAGCGTAACTGCCTTATTCATCACAACAGAACCAGTGCGTGCGTTGAGGATGATTTTAGCTGAGGTAGCAGCGCGTGTAATGTTAATGGTTTCTAGTGCAGCAAGAAAAGTAACGCGGCTAACATTGGCTTTTGGTTCTATTTTAATAACACGACCATTTTCAGCAACTGCGGTATTCTGGCCGAAACGCTGATTAATGGCATCGACCACTAAAGTGGCTGTTGAAAAATCAGATTCTTTAAGTTCTAGATTAACGCTATCGGTTTGACTAATGGTATTAGGAATAGCGCGCTCAACTGTAGCACCATCAGAAATACGACCTACACTTAAGTGATTAATTTGTGTTTCGCTACCATTGGCTGAAGCGCCCACACCACCTACCACTAAGTTGCCTTGGGCCATGGCGTAAATTTGACCATCAGCACCTTTAAGCGGCGTCATTAATAAAGTGCCACCGCGTAAACTTTTAGCGCTGCCCATCGATGAAACAGTCACATCTAAGGTTTGACCTGGTTGGGCAAATGCAGGCAAGCTACTAGTAATAATCACTGAGGCAACATTCTTAGTTTGCACGCTAGTGCCGGCTGGTAAATTGACCCCCATTTGCTTCATCATGCTGATGGTACTTTGTATGGTAAATGGCGTTGAATCGCCTGTACCATCTAGCCCAACCACAAGGCCATAGCCTAATAACTGATTGTTTCTAACGCCTTGGATGGTGGCTAAGTCTTTGAGTCTTTCGGCATGTGCAGGCTGTATGAACATTAAGCTAGCAAAAAACAGTACACAAATAATATCTGTCGCATGCTTAAACATCAGCTGAGTCAATTTTTTTAAGTCGTTAGGTAAGTGACCGTACATCATCGCAATCCTCATAGGGGCGCTAAACTTAAGAAGAAACGGGCCAACATAGAAGCGACGGCTGCACCATCAATCTTACTATTGGTTCTATATTCAATACGAGCATCCGCCACTTGGTTGGAAGTAACAAAATTGCCAGCCGTAATGCTGTCTGGGTTAATCACGCCAGAGAACCTAACAAATTCCGTACCTTTATCTAAAGAAACTTGTTTTTCACCACTGACGACTAAATAACCGTTGGCTAATACATCAACTACAGTGACAGCAATAGAGCCATCAAAGGTGTTTTCTGAATTGGCATCCGCTTTATCTTTGTAAGAACTTGATGAACTACCTGCAACGCTGGCTTTAGGTACGTTACGACCAAATAAGCTGGTAATTTCGCTACTGGCATTAGCATCTTTTGTGCTAGAGCTTCCACCTATTTTTGTAGCTGAAGTATTTTCAGCGATAGTAATCGTCAGAATGTCACCGATAAAGCGTGGACGTCTATCTTCAAATAATGGATGGTAAGCGGCAGCATTAAATAATGCGCCACTGCCTGCTTTAACCGGTGTGGCAGCTGTGGGTTTAGCCGACATGGGTTGCTTAACGATAGAATCTGGCGTGACAGCACAGCCACTGATAGAGAGTAGCAAACTTACACATATAATCAGATATTATGTCTTTGCAATCAAGCCTTTATTAC
>JAIPCR010000020.1 GCA_021738125.1 Sulfuritalea sp. | reverse complement strand
AAACATTACACCTATTGATATTCAAGCGCAGCCTGATGCTACAGGCTCAAAAAATATTTCAATTAACCTTTTTGAAGAGAAAATAGAAACCATAGACGTTATGCTGTTTAGTCGGCAAATGTACACGCTACTCAAAGCAGGCATTCCAATCATGAGTGCGCTTAATGGTCTACAAGCCTCAACCAATAACAAAGCTTTTGCCAAAATAGTAGGTGATATTCGAGAAAGTTTAGGTAGCGGACGAGAGTTATCAGCTTCACTAGAACTTCACCCCAAAGTATTTTCTAACTTCTATATCAATATGGTACGTGTCGGTGAGACTACTGGTATGTTAGATGCTGTCTTTATGCGACTGTTTGAACACCTTGAATTTGAACGTTTTATGCATGATCAAATTAAAGCTGCATTGCGCTACCCTACTTTCGTCATCACAGCTATGGGTATTGCAATCATAGTGGTAAATCTTTTTGTTATCCCGGCATTTGCTAAAGTGTTTGCTGGTTTTGGTGCTGAATTACCATTAATGACTAGGATTTTACTGGGGTTCTCTAATTTTATGTTAGCTGCATGGCCTTATCTTATTGTGGCTGCCATAAGCGGTACATTGCTTTTCCGGACATACACGGCCAGTGGCATAGGTAAATATAATTGGGATAAATTTAAATTAGGTATCCCAATTGCTGGCAAAATAATTCATAAAGCGACTATGGCCAGATTTGCTAGAAGTTTTGCTTTATCGGGTAAAAGTGGCGTACCCATTACTAACGGATTAAAGTTAGTGGCACAAACTGCCGATAACGATTATATCGGCCAAAAAATTGACCAAATGCGTGAAGGTGTGGAACGTGGCGAAAGCATATTACGCACTGCAACAAATGCCGGCGTGTTTAACCCGATTGTGCTGCAAATGATTGCAGTAGGTGAAGAAACTGGTTCACTAGATGACTTAATGCAAGAAATTGCTGATATGTATCAGCGTGATGTCGAATATGAAATTAAAACATTAGGTGCACAAATTGAACCAATTTTGATTGTATTTTTAGGCGCCATGGTGCTGATTTTAGCTTTAGGCATTTTCTTGCCAATATGGGATTTAGGCAAAGTGGCAATGCACAAGGGTTAGCGCTGTCAATAAATTGCCAAATATGTCGACTATGCCTTTAATTGCTAAAACGCGAGGCTTTACTTTAATAGAGCTGATTGTGGTGGTGGCTATAGTGGGCATATTAGCTACCATTGCACTAGATAGATTGATTTGGTTCCAAGGCCAAGCGGAGAAAGCAAATATGGAATACACCGCATCCATGATAAAAAGTGGCTTGTGGATGAGTGCTGCCAACTTGATGATGGCAGAACGAAGTAAGGAAATAGGTGATTTAGCTAAGCGTAACCCGATAGATTTGCTGGCGCAAAAACCAGAAAACTACTTAGGTGCGTTAGATGGCACTAATCTTGCAGTGTTACAAAGAGGAAAATGGTTTTATGACACCAGTCAGCAGCAGGTCATTTATGTTGTTGACCAGCGCTATAATTTTAGGCCAGCAGTGACTGATGACTTTACCGTCCGATATGGTGTAAAAGTTGTCTATGGTGAAATGGAATTAACACAGGGCAACAGATTGCGCTACATAGCTGGCATTACCTTAGCGCCTCTTAGCAATTACGTTTGGCAGTAAATGTATGAGATTAAATTTAGGATGTATGAATAAATGAAAAAACAGCAATTAGGCTTTACTTTAATTGAGCTGGTGGTAGTCATCATCATCTTAGGTATATTAGCCGCCGCAGCTCTGCCACGTTATACAGACATGCAAGTGCGAGCGCGTATTGCCAAATTGAACGGTGCAAAGGCCTCCGTTCGGGCAGCATCAGTTTTAGTACACGCACAGTGTCTTGCACAAGCTACGCCATGCCTGAGCAATGGTTTAGATAGCATTAATATGGAAGGCGCGCTTGTATCTGTTGTTAGTCAATATCCAACCGCCAATGCGGATGGAATAGTTCAAGCTGCAGGATTAAGCACGCCTATTGAGTATGAAATATCAGGAGGAGGCACTGGAGCGAGTAATGTCATTACGATATCTGTACCAGGTGCACCTGCTGGTACCTGTGAATTTACTTATACAGCGGCAAGTTTTTCAGGTTCAACTGTTGTAGCACCTACTGTGGCCAGTACATTAACCACTTCCACATGTTTGTAATTTTTTTGATGTACTTTTTTTAACTAGGAGAATGAAATGCGTAACACTCAACAAGGCTTTACTTTAATTGAATTGGTCATAGTGATTGTAATTCTGGGAATTTTGGCAGCGACAGCTTTGCCGAAGTTTGTAGATTTATCTGGCGATGCATTAGACGCGTCCAAAGCAGGTATGAGCGGTGCTGTTAAATCCGCTTTTGCAGTTACCGTTGCTAAACGCGCAGCAGCCGGTACCTCGCCAGTTAATCCAGACGTGACTACACTAGCCGCGGCTATAACCCCAGCCGGAACTGCTGCTGCTACAGGTGTAGAAGTTGTAATTAATGGCACCACTTACACCGTACCAACATACACTAATGATACTTGCGTTACAGCAACTGCAGCAGTTGGAAATACTGTAGCTTGTGTTGGTGATATACCTTAATAACTTGTGATTAAAACGATTTAATGTCGGCGCTATTTTATACCGATGACAGCCGTATAAAAATGTAGGGGCGGCGTTCCGCCTCACTTTGGTGCTCCTCCAATATTAATTGGTGGAGCACTGCCCCTACGCCAGCAGTATGAAACACCTATGAGTTAAACAGCAGTCAATATGCGTACCCAAAAATCAGTAGCCAGTAAGCTTGATACAACGCCTTTTAATTTGCGCTTGGCTTTATTGTTCCTCATGTTGTTATCGCTTTGTTTGTTCACATCTAACCAAGCGCAAGCCGCAATTACTTATTTTGGCTCAGCATCAACGCCTAGTGACAATGGCAGTTCAGGCAGCTCACCTATAGCAGTCACCCCACCAGCTTCAATGGTCGCTGGTGATCTTGTTATTTTGATTGGCAATTCAAGAGAAAATGGTGGAACCCTTGCAATATCGCAAGCTGGTGGACAAACATGGACATCTCAAACAGCGAACACCTCTAACGTTTCACAAAGAATTTTTTGGGCACGATTTAACGGCACCTGGTCGGCCAACCCTAGCGTATCTAATACCAAAACCAAGGCATTTACGGTGGTGATGCATGTTTTTAGGCCAAGCGCTAGTGCTAATACTTGGGATATTGATGTCGCCCAAAGCAATGCTCAATTTTCAAAGCCTTCTGCACCAGGTAATGTCACCATTACTGGTATTACCTCGCTCACCAATGGTGCATTGGTTTTTGCTAATTGGGCAAGTACAGACAATAACGGTTACACCTTACAAACATCTGGTTGGCTAAATGCAGGAAGTGCGCAATATAGAAATACCAATGACCAAGACTCTTCGCAGTCATCCGTTTATAAAATCATGTCGGCGGCAGGCGCAACAGGCAACGTGACTAATCAACAAACTTCTGCAGGTGATGATAAAGGCAATACGTCTATTCTTGCCTTTAAAGAAGTGTCTGTTATATCTATCGCTAATACTTCGGTGGTGGAAGGTAATTCTGGCACTAGCAATCTCACATTTACTGTTTCACTCAGCGCTGCTAGTGCTAGCAATATTACTGCCTCATACGCAACTAGCAACCTTACTGCAACTGGTGGTGGCACTTGTACAGGCGCGACTGACTATATCACCACAACCGGCACTGTAACAATCTTAGCTGGGGCCACTTCAGGCACAATTACTGTGCCTATATGTGGAGATACTACCAACGAAAGCGATGAGACTTTTACGGTAACGCTATCATCACCCACCAATGCCACATTAGGCTCCGGTAGTGCCATAGGCACTATTACAAATGATGATAGCGCTATTAGCAGCTTTAATGCATTTGAAACCTCAACTGCAAGTGGTGCCATTACAGGTAAGCTTTATACAAAACTTGCAGGCACTGCTTTTAGCGTAGATGTTGTTGCGATTACAGCTAGTAACACTGTTAGCAGTGGCTTTAGTGACAATGTCAAACTAGAATTACTAGCGAATACAAGCCCTGGTAGTAGCTATGATGGTAGCAACTGCCCTAGTAGCAGCACGACACTACAAACAATTTCGTCAGCAGCTATTAGTAGTGGGCGCTCAAGCGTCAGTGGGTTTTCAGTAGCCAATGCGTATCGAGATGTCAGGGTGCGCATCAGCTACCCTACCACCTCACCAACCATCATCATCTGCTCAGCTGACAGCTTTGCCATTCGACCACAATCACTAAGCATTACCAGCAGCAATGCTAATGCAGATAACACCGGCACTTCCACTTCTGCCAACCCAAAAATTAAAGCAGGGGCTAGTTTTTCTTTTGATGCTAGCGCGCTGGCGGGTTATAACGGCACACCGAGCATAGACAATACCAAGCTAACCGCACATTCTGGTGCAGTACGCAATGGCTCAGTGACAGGCACGTTCAGTGCAGCAACGAGTGGCACTGGCATCGCCAACGGCACAACCTTTAGCTATGATGATGTAGGCTATTTCCGTTTCAGTGCTCAAGGGGTCTATGACGATACATTCACCTCATTAGATCAGTCGGCGAATGACTGCACCAATGATTTTTCTAATAGTTTAGCGAGCGGCAAATACGGATGCAAATTCGGCAATACTACTAACACCAATTATTTTGGACGCTTTTATCCTGATCATTTTGCTATTAGTGCAGGTGCGGTAACGCCTGGATGTGGCACGTCTACCTATTTTGGGCAAGACGGTGTCACTACCGCATTTACACTAAGCGCTAAAAATTCCAGCAATGCGACCACCGAAAATTACACAGGTGGTTTTGCTAAATTAGGTTTAACTACTTGGAGTAACTTTAACTTCACCTCTAACGCACCTGCTGGCTCTATCCTCTCAGCAAGCGCTACAGCACCTTCAGGCACGTGGGGTTCTGGTGTTACCGCCAGCTTACAGGCTAAACACGTCGTCGGTCGTCCGACATCATTACCCATCACACCCGGCACTAGTAGCGTGACTATCAGTGCAGCACCTACGGATTCTGATGGCGTCACCATGACCGCTACTGCCACTTCTGTTGCCACCAACTTCTATTATGGACGACTGCATTTACTCAACGCCTATGGTTCTGAATTATTAGCGATTAGAGTGCCAATGCAAACGGAATATTATAATGGGACAAATTGGGTCATTAATAGCAGTGACTCATGTACGACGATTGCAGAAAATTCATTAAAAATTGGTAGTATTGTGAAGCCCTCGGGCAGCACTCTAGCTTTTGCTACACCAGCTTCCGGCGTCACCATTTCAGCAATCACAAGTGGCATAGGCGCTTTAACCATTAGCCCCTCAACCCAAGGTGTGGGCATTGCTGATTTAGTACTTAATTTAGGGGGTGCTGTAACAACCGCAAGTTGCGCAACTTTAACTGCTGCCATTGGTGGAAGTTCGCCACCCGGCAATCTTGATTATCTTGCTGGACAATGGTGTGGCACAAGCTACAACAAAGCACCGATTGTGCGTATTAAGTTTGGCTCACCCAAAGCGCCGTATATTTACCTGAGAGAACGCTATTGAAATCGCGTGGCTTCACATTAATTGAGCTTATCTCCATTATGATTATTATCGGCATCATGGCGGCAATGGCATTGCCTCGCGTAAGTGCATTGAGTGGCTTTGATGAAATAGGCTTGCATGACAAACTCAAAGCCAGCCTGCAGTTTGCTCGCAAAACTGCCGTAGCAAGCCGACGCTATGTATGTTTAACGGTTACTAACGGCACCGCTGGTAAAGTGAGTCTTCGATTTGAAAATTCTGTACCAGAAAGCACTGCTGGCAATTGCACGGCTGGCAATAACCTTAACCCGCCCGCACCTGATAAAACTACAGGCTGTGCCAGTAATGAAATCTGCGCAGGAGCAACACTATCACTCTCTTCAACCAGCACTTCATTTAGGTTTGATCCGCTTGGCCGACTAAGTCCACTGACAGATGTTACTTTTACCACAACAAATCAACCTGACATCGTTATACAAGCTGAGACCGGTAATGTTCAGTAGACGCCAACAACATCAACGAGGCTTTACCCTGATAGAACTGGTGATTTTTATTGTCATTGTCAGTGTGGCGTTAGCGGGCGTGCTAACCGTGCTGAATATCACCGCCAAATCGAGTGCCGATCCCATGATGCGCAAGCAAGCGCTAGCAATCGCAGAAGCCTTGCTAGAAGAAGTGACGATGCAACCCTATACCTACTGCGACCCCGATGATGCTACTGCAGCAACAGCGACCAGCGCGGTAATAGGTGCTGGCGGATGTACAACAACTATAGAAGCAATTGGACCTGAATCGGGCGAATCACGCTCAGTTGGATCAAGCAGCCCCTTTGACAATGTAAATGACTATGACGGACTGAGTACTACCACCAATGTGGCAGGCGGAGGTGTCGCAAAATATACCGCCAATGTCACGGTCACTAGTACAACATTAAATGCCGGCCCCGCCCTTTTAATTAATGTATCGGTTAATTCAGGAAGTGAAACGATTAGCCTAGAGGGCTATCGAACTCGTTATTCACCTAATACCCTGCCATGATGACTTTACGCCGACATCATTCTGCTGGATTTACCCTCATCGAAATTGTGATGGTGATTGTCATTATTGGCATCATTTCAAGCATGGTAGCAATTTTTGTAGTTAAGCCAGTACAAGGCTATGTGGACGCTGTAAAACGTGCAGAACTCACTGATGCAGCCGATGTCGCTTTGCGTCGCTTCACGCGTGATTTACGATTAGCCTTACCGAATAGTTTGCGCGTGATGACATCTGGCGGTAATCATTACATTGAATTTATCATGACGAGCAATGGGGGGCGTTATCGTGATGAAAGTGATGGCTCAACTGCTGGTAATTTTTTGAGCTTCACTGATAGTACAATCAAAACTTTTGATGTGCTTGGCCCCATGCCGAGTAATCCAGCCATGGCTGTTAATGACTACATCGTAATTTATAATTTAGGCTCTGGTTACTCGCCAGCAGATGCCTACACAGGAGGCAATAGAGCGCAAATAAGTGGCATTGCTAGTAATGTCGTCACGCTATTAACCAACCCATTTGCCAGTCAATCACCACCGCTACCCTCGCCTAACGCTAGGTTTCAAGTAGTGCCCGGTGGCACTAAAGCCGTAACTTACGTATGCCCAACGACTACCGCGGGTAATTTAGATCGTTATGCAAATTATGGTTTTAATGCTGTGCAAGCAGCCCCTACTGGCAGCCCATCGGTACTTGCCGCCAATGCAACTTGTACGGTTGATTATACTTCGACTGCAACTGGACGTAATGGCTTGCTCTACATAGAGCTCGAACTCACTGACAGCACTAGTGGCGAAACTGTTACCTTGTTCCAACAAATTCATGTGGATAATGCGCCATGAAGCAATTGGGTTCAAATTTTGCACGCCGCGCTAGTCAAGGCTTTGCCATTATTACCGCCATCTTTATTTTGGTGGTATTGGCAGTGCTAGGCGCATTTATGGTGAATGTGTCCTCCAATCAACATATAGGCTCAGCCTTAGATGTACAAGGTGTGCGTGCCTATCAGTCAGCCCGTGCCGGCATAGAATGGGGGCTATATCAAACATCAATCGGCAATTCCTGCGCCAGTATCAATAACAATTCATTTACCCCAGCGGCTAGCACATTGACTGGCTTTACCGTGACTATAACCTGCAATGCTTCTGTAGATGCGAGTAGCGGTCCAACGGTCTATACCATCACCTCTACCGCTTGCAATGCAACAGGCAGTTGCCCTGCGGCCGCGCCTGGTAATTTGTATGTTGAACGTCGACTTGACGTAACGTTTTGACATTCCAGTGAATTTGTTACAATGAATTATAAAATGAGCACACCTCTTAATACACAGGCAAATAATCAGCAAAGATACCGAACATGAATTTTTTTAAAAAGAAAAAAGCTACTGGCTGGTTTGCTATACGCGCCTCTGAAAAAGGCACTTGTGTGGCGCACGTCATTAAACATCCAGGCGCTAAACCCATGGTCATGCTTGGTGGTAGTCGAGTCGAAAGCCTCAAAGACAATACAGAAGTACAATCATTGACCAACAGCTTGAGCTTAAACAAGCTACATTGCTCGCTATTACTCGCCAAAGGTGAATATCAATTATTACAAGTTGAAAAACCGAATGTACCCGCCAATGAGCTCAAACAGGCGATTAGTTGGAAACTAAAAGACTTAATTGATTATCCTGTAGAACAAGCCACTGTCGATGTCGTTAATATCCCTACTGATCCGCATAACAGTAACCGACAATCCTATGTGTATGCAGTTTCGGCTAAAAATGAACTTATTAGTGACTATATTCAAAAATTTATCGAATCTGCTGAAGCTGGCCTGGAAGCCATAGAGATACCGGAGCTTGCGCAACGCAATATTGCCAGCTACCTTGAGCAAGAAGGTCGTGGTCTTGCCTTGCTTTCGATGAACAGCAACGGCGGATTGCTTACCTTCACTGCTGGCGGAGATTTGTACCATGCCAGAAACATAGAAATCGATATAAAAGCCATGCTAAGTGGCGATGTGGTCAGAAAAAATAGCACCTTAGAGCGTCTATCTCTTGAAATTCAACGCTCGCTAGATAGTTTTGAGCGGCAGTTCCCCTATATCACAATCAATCGCCTTGTGTTGGCGCCATTTATGGGGCGAGAAGACTTTTTTAACTATTTAAAATCACATCTCTATATTGAGATAGGTCAATTTGATTTAACTGACATTTTTAATTTTGAAAGCACGATTGAATTAGGTGATTTAGCCATGCAAGCAAGTTTATTACCCGCTTTAGGCGCTGCATTACGTGAGGGGGCATCCTCATGAGTCAGCAGATTAACCTACTAAATCCAGCGCTTATCAAGCAAAAGGATTTATTAAATCTGAATACTATAGCAATATCGCTAGGGCTATTATTGGCGATGATGCTAGCCTATGATGGCTATGCACACAAAAAATTATCGTCATTAACATTGCAACGTAGTGAAGTTAGTGCGCAACTAATAGCAACACAAGCGCAATTGAAGCAAGTCGCTTCGTTGCATGCGCCGCGTGAACTAGATAAAGCCTTGTTAACGCAAATTGAACAACTGGAACAACAAGAAAAAATGCAACAGCAAGTACTACAAACAGTAAGCTTAAGCTCTGCGACGCCTGACAAAGGTTACGCTGCCTTAATGCGTGGATTTGCCAAGCAAAGCCTTGAAGGTTTGTGGCTCACCAGCTTTAATATCAACAGTAGTAATGACCAGCTAAATATCAGTGGCCGAACCACACAAGCCGACCTTGTGCCTGAATATATCGCTCGCTTAAGCAATGAGCCTGTACTAAAAGGTAAATCATTCTCTGCGCTCAATATGCACTTGAACAAGGTTGAGGTGGCACCCACCAATAAAACATCAGCACTTGCAGACACTATCAGCCCTATTGCGCCTTCTGTAGCTAATGCGTTAATTAAAAACAACCAAACTGCAATGCCTGTTAACCAAAACCCTAAAACACCCAAAGAAGCGCAGTATATTGAGTTTAACTTGCAATCTATCGATGATAAATCAACCTTAACTAGCCCTAATGCCGTTGCGCCAACGAAAGATGGGGGTAAATCTTGAACGCCGCTTTAATACAATTTTGGCAAAATTTAAACGGCAAATTAGAAACGCTCAATAAGCGCGAGCGCTGGTTGGTATTTGGTGCTTTATTGTTTGTTGTATATACCATTACAGACACCCTACTGCTTAGCCCGGTTACCTCACGGCTAGCCATATTGAAAAATGAAATCACGGCAGATCAAGCGCAAATTCAAACATTACAACAACAGCTTGTCGTATTAAACAGTCAAAATGTAATAGATCCTGATGCGCAAAATAAGCAACGCATTGCCGACCTTCAATTAAATCTGCAGCAATTACAAACAAAATTAAGCGGACTGCAAACAACGCTGGTTAGCCCCGATAAAATGCCTGAATTATTGCGTAGCTTATTAAAGAAAAATGGCAAACTGAAACTAGTTTCACTGAATACTTTACCAGTGAGCAGTCTCGTGGAAGAAGTTGCTACAGACAAAAATAATATGGTTAAAGCGTCTGCAGATAAAGCTACACCGACTAAGGCTGATCAGATCGCTTATAAACATGGAGTTGAAATCACCATCGAAGGTGGCTATTTAGACCTACTTGCATACGTTGCTGAGCTTGAAAAAATGCCATGGCATATACTGTGGGCTAAAGCCGCGCTAACAACTGACCAACACCCGCCATTAAGCCAATTAACACTAACTGTGTATACCTTGAGTTTGGATCAAACATGGCTAAGCATTTAACGATAAAAAATATGTCGTCATTCGTTTTACTGGTGCTTATGCTGGGGCTTCATCCTTTTGCACTGGCAGAGTCGTTAAAAGATCCTACACTGCCACCGGCCAATCTAAACAGCGAAGCTAATTCAGTCAATGCTGACGGCCAACTCATGCCAACAGGACCCATGCTACAATCAGTCATGTTAGGTGCCCAATACCGAGCGGCGATTATTGACGGCCAAAAAATAGTCTTAGGCCAAAAATATGGGGATGCTACATTGATTAAACTGAGTGAGCGTGAAGCATTGTTACGCAACCCTGATGGCACCACACAAACATTAAGCCTCAGTGTAGTTGATAAAAAAATTACTACCCCTGTAGCACCTAAAACAAACACGCCACCAGTAAAAACTAAAGCTAAGCAAGCTTCCAAGTCGAAATAAATGAAATAAGTGAAAAAATCATGATGCGAACATTAACTATACGATTCTCTCCATTACTGATAGCCCTGTTGCTAGCTGGCTGTGCTAGCCTTAATACAGCAAAAAATGACTCGACGCTTAATAAAATAAATGATGAGCTAAAAACAGCAGCAGAAACTAAACCTAGCGCTGATACCACGCCTGCAGTAATTAATGACGCCTTATTGCCTCCACTCAAAATAGCGATGCCCAGAGCTTCAGCAAAGCAACTGGAGCAACGCTTTGATTTAGTCATTAGCAACGCACCGGCTAACCAAGTGCTCATGGGTATCGTCAGCGGTACGCGCTATAGCATGCTGGTTCACCCTGACATTACTGGTTCAATTTCAGTCAATTTAAAAGATGTTACAGTGTTTGAAGCACTGGATTCTATCCGTGAATTGTATGGTTACGAATATAAAATAGAAGGTGCCCGCATTTTTATAGAACCTCAAGCCATGCAAACACGCGTGTTTCAAGTGAATTATATTGTTGGCCAACGCGAAGGGAAATCTGACACGCGCGTCACTTCAGGTTCAATCAGCAACAATAATCAACAAAGTCAACAGTCAACATCAGGTACGACTACGACGACCTCAGGTAATAACGCATCATCAATTAATGGTA
Source organism: Sulfuritalea sp. (assembly GCA_021738125.1). Lineage (GTDB taxonomy): Bacteria > Pseudomonadota > Gammaproteobacteria > Burkholderiales > Methylophilaceae > Methylotenera. The sequence goes on along the minus strand of JAIPCR010000020.1, from coordinate 10,913 downwards.
CTAGCATTACAACGAGTACGAAAAATGATTTCTGGCCAGACTTAGCTTTGTCTTTAAAAGAAATTGTAGGGCCAGGCGAAGGCAAGCGCGTGATTGTGAACTTGCAGTCAGGCGTTATCGTTGTTCGTGCAATGCCTGCAGATATCCGCAATGTAGAAGCATTCTTACGGTTGATGCAGGTGTCGATTGAACGTCAAGTAATACTGGAAGCTAAAATTCTGAATGTCGCACTTAACGATGCATCGCAAAGCGGTGTGAACTGGTCGGTGTTTGGTAAAAGTGGCGCTAGTACTGCGCTTGCCGGCAACATCAATGCGAATACCACGCTCACCAACGGTGGCAGTGTCGGTGATTTGGTCTCAGGCGATTTGACGGTATCAAATGGAGCGTCAGTAAGCAATGCTGCCACAACAGCGCTCGGTGGACCTCTGTTTGCAGTCGCCCTACAAAGTGCAAACTTTGCCGCATTACTATCCTTTTTAGAAACGCAAGGCGATGTGCAAGTGCTGTCTAGCCCACGTATTGCTACCATTAATAATCAAAAGGCGGTGCTAAAAGTGGGGACTGATGAGTTTTTCGTTACGGGTGTTTCTTCTAGCACCACCGCTGTGGGTGCCACTGCCACCACCGTACCAGAGGTTCAATTGCAACCCTTCTTCTCAGGCATTTCGTTGGATGTCACCCCACAAATTGATAAAGATAACAACATTATCTTGCATATGCATCCTACCATCAGCCAAGTCACTACCGTCAACAAACAAGTTAATCTTGGCACGACCAGTGGCACAATCAATCTGCCACTGGCTTCAAGCAATGTGAGTGAAACCGATAGCATTGTACGTACCAAAGATGGTCGCGTGATTGCGATTGGTGGCTTAATGACAGAAAGTAGCGTTAGTAGCAAATCTAAAGTGCCAGGCTTAGGCGACATCAAAGGCATAGGCAATGCATTCCGCCAAAAAGGGTCTGCCGTTAGCAAAACTGAATTGGTGATTCTGCTCAAATCTACCGTGGTTCAAGGGCAAGATACTTGGAACGATGACGCATTATCGACTCAGCGTCGCATAGACAATATGCAAAGATCTAATCCAGAAAATGCAGACACAACTGGGAACCCGTAATTGCTCTACCTCAAGCATTTTGGTTTAAATGAGTTGCCGTTTAGTATCACGCCTGATACTAGTTTTTACTTTGCCTCTCGTAGCTATCAAGAGGGTCTGAATACGCTACTTTTTGCCATCATGTCGGGCGAAGGCTTTATCAAAATAACCGGTGAAGTCGGCACAGGTAAAACGCTATTGTGTCGTAAGTTAATGTCTAGTCTAGACAACACGTTTAAAGTCGCTTACATCCCCAACCCTTATTTGGAGCCACATTCTTTACTAATGATGCTAGCCCAAGAGCTGGGTATTAGCGTTGCAGATACAGTCACCCAGCACGCCCTCTTAAGTGCACTAACACAGGGTTTATTGGATTTTACGCGTCAGGGCATCAAGATAGTCGTATGCCTAGACGAAGTGCAAGCTATGCCGATTGAAACACTTGAAGCATTGCGCCTATTAAGCAATCTTGAAACCGAAAAACGTAAATTACTGCAAGTAGTGATATTTGGTCAGCCTGAGCTTGAAGAAAAATTAAATCATGCCTCAATTCGTCAGCTCAAACAGCGCATTACTTTTGAATATCAGCTTGATAGATTAAGCCGAGATGAAATGCAATATTATCTTAATCATCGCCTCGTCATTGCTGGCTATCAAGGTAGCCGTATGTTCAGTGATATGGCCTTGTGGTTAATGTATTACAAATCCAAAGGCGTGCCACGTTTAGTCAATATTTTGGCGAACAAATCCTTGCTAGCAACCTATGGTAAAGGCAAACATCAAGTGACTTTTGCTGATGTATTGGCTGCGGTTGCTGACACAAGATCGGTAAGTGCCAGTTGGCATAAAATATTTCTGCATGCCTTTTCTTTAGCGGTGTTTGTCGGTGTATTTGGCGCCACTTACATACTCTATCTCAAAAAATTGGCTTAAATTAAAAAGACTGAAGATTAAAAAATGAGTTTGATTAACCAAATGTTAAAAGATCTAGAGCAGCGAGGCGCTGGATCAAACAACCCCATCCAAATAAATCCAGCCGTACTGAGCGCTGGCATAGCAGAAACACGTTCATTTCCTGTGGTTAAAATAACACTAGTATTAACGCTATTGGCTGGTGGTATTTACTCTTGGATGCAAACAGCTAAACCTAGCAGCGATAACGCTAGCCCAGCGGCTACACATGCCCCTGTCGCACCCGCCAAAGCACCCGTTACCGAAACGACGACTACCACTAACAACCAGCCAAATGCACTGTTTGCTATACAGCTAGATGCTCAGCATTTACAAGCCATTACACCAACAACTAAAGCCACACCAGCACCCGTGCCAGCCGCTAATCAAGTAAATATAGCGCCACCTGTTATCGCGCCAGCAACGGCTACACCAAGCGTCGAGAAAATCACACCCATAAGCAGTCATGAGGCAGAAAAGTCAGCCACCACTAAGCATGTCGCACCTAAACTAACCAGCAAAGCCGAAGCTGATAGCACAGGATTGGGTAAACAAATTAGGCCAGAACAAAAATCAAACAACTACTATCGACTGGCATTAGGTCAGTTACAGCAAGGCCGCGTAGCTGAAGCACAAGCTAGCTTATCTCTCGCCCTTGAAGCCAACTCAGCCAATCAAGAAGCTAGACAAACCTTAGCTGGCTTACTGATAGAGAATAAACGCCACGACGAAGCTAAGGCAGTACTGAGTGCCGGCTTAACTATTGCACCAGAGCAAAATGATTTCCGTATGGCTATTGCTAGATTACAAGTAGAGTCTGGTGATCGCAGTAGCGCTTTAACTACACTGGAACAAGGCTTAGGTTACGCAAATAACAATGCCGACTATCAAGTATTTACCGCTACTCTACTGCAAGGCGTAAAACGTCATGACGACGCTACAGAGCACTACATGAAAGCGTTAACGCTACGTAGCAATGACGCTAAAGCGCTCATAGGGCTAGGTATTTCATTGCAAGCATTAGGCAAGTTAGATAAAGCGCAAGAAGCTTTTAATCGTGCGCAAGCAACAGTAACACTCAGTCCAGAATTATCCCTATTTGTTGAGCAACAACTCAAGCAACTCAATTCTCGCAGCAAATCAGCGCAATAACATCTTGTAACACTCTTATAGAAGACATTGCTATCTTCTTACATTTCTAAGCTAAAAACCACCAGCTCATCATGTAAAACTTAATCTTTTAACCATACTATGTTTAGCGTTAAAACCATTTACACAAGCCATTTAGCGGCCTATTTATATTTCCTAAAATCTAATAATTTGCTGTAAAATACACACATTGTTACGTGCAAAACATCATGAATGATTCATGCGCTTTGCAAAGTAAAGCCTGTCAATTACAGGCTTTTTTCTTGTTCAAAACAAAGTTGGTTTAAATAAAGACAATTCAATTTAATGGTCACTACAAACAAAGTGGATGTACTTTTAGTCGGCAGTGGTGTCATGAGCGCTACGCTCGCTTCATTGTTGGCTGAATTAGATGATTCATTAAGTATGATCATGGTAGAACGCTTAGCGACGGTAGCGGCAGAGAGTACTGACGCCTGGAACAATGCGGGTACGGGCCATGCTGGCTATTGTGAGCTAAACTACACACCCGCAGGCACGCATGGCAAGATTGACATCAATCGCGCCTTATCGATTAATGCCTCATTTGAAGTTTCATTGCAGTTTTGGTCCTACATGGTCGAAAGTAGCGCCCTACCTGCACCTAAAAATTTCATTAACCCCACGCCACACTTGAGTTTTGTCTGGGGCGATGACGATGTAAAATTTTTACGCCAACGCTACGAGTTACTCAAAGCCCATCATTTGTTTGCGGAAATGGAATATAGCGAAGATTTTGATACGCTAGCGAGCTGGATGCCTTTGGTGATGCAAGGCCGTGATAAAAATCAAAAAGTGGCCGCCACCCGCATTCTACATGGTAGTGATGTAGACTTCGGCAGCCTAACACGTAGCTTTGTACGCAATTTAGAGCAAAAAGACACCTTCAAGCTTCAACTTAATAATGAAGTTAAACAGTTAAAACAGCTCAATAATGGACGTTGGCAGGTCACTTTAACCAACTTAAAGACTAAACAAACTAAAGTGATTGATGCGGGCTTTGTATTTTTAGGCGCAGGTGGTGGCGCACTCAAACTACTACAAAAATCAGGCGTGCCAGAAAGCCATGGTTATGGCGGTTTTCCGGTCAGCGGCCAATGGTTGGTATGCAACAACCCAGAGGTCATCCAATACCATCACACTAAAGTTTATGGCAAAGCTGCGTTGGGGGCGCCACCGATGTCTGTGCCCCATTTAGATATGCGAATGATTAATGGCGAACCGGCCTTACTATTCGGCCCCTATGCTGGCTTTACCACTAAGTTTTTAAATGAAGGCTCGTATCTAGATTTAATTAAATCGGTGAAGCCTGGCAATATACACCCCATGTTAAAAGTCAGCCGTCACAACACCAATTTAACGCGCTACCTCATTACTGAAGCACTCAAAACACGCACGTCAAAAATCGGCGTGTTACGCCAGTTTTACCCGCAAGCTGTGAAAGCCGACTGGCACTTAGAAAATGCCGGAAAGCGTGTACAAATCATTAAAAAATGTGATGAAAAAGGCGGTAAGCTGGAGTTTGGGACTGAGATTGTCGCCGCACAAGATGGCACCATTGCCGCGCTATTAGGCGCATCTCCTGGGGCTTCTGTGTCAGTGAAAGTGATGCTAGATGTGATTGAGCGTTGTTTTAGCGCACAACTGCAAACTAGCGATTGGCAAACCAAAATAAAGGCGCTGGTACCTAGTTACGGCGAAACGCTGATTGAAAATGCGGCCTTATTGAAAAAAATTCGCCAGCGCACCTTAAGCACACTGAATTTAGTATAAGGTCGCCAACCTTAACTTGCTGCCAACATGCTACGTTGGCGACGTACTTCATATAAGCAAATACCACTCGCCACACTCACGTTAAGGCTTTCTACCGAGCCAAACATCGGTATCGTTACCAGCGCATCACACGTTTCTGCTGTCAGACGACGAATGCCATCACCTTCAGCGCCTAAAACAATCGCAATTGGGCCATCCAGCTTAATGTTCAGCAAATTGCTTGGTGCATCCATGGTAGTACCCACCACAAACACTCCCGCTTCTTTAAGTTCACGTATGGTTCTGGCTAAGTTAGTCACCGCAATAAAAGGCACGGTTTCGGCAGCACCACTGGCCACTTTACGTACAGTTGCATTCAAACCCACCGCTCTATCTTTAGGCGCAATCACCGCGTGAACGCCCATCGCATCAGCTACACGTAAGCACGCACCTAGATTATGTGGATCTTCAACGCCATCTAGTATTAAAAAGAATGGCGGTTCAGTTAAATCAGATTCTAGAATATCGTGGATATCTTTATACGGAATGGGCGTGTCCACCACGCGTGCAATCACGCCTTGGTGGCGACCATTCATACCCGCCATACCATCTAAACGACTACGCTCAACCTCCATGGTACGCACGCCTGACGATTCAGCCATTTTAAGCAAATCTTTCATGCGTGCATCCACGCGGTCACGATCGATTAAAATTTCTTGCACGCTAGCGCTGTGTTGGCGCAAACGGCTTAATACGGCATGAAAGCCAAATAATATGCGAGCATCGCTCATAATCTCACCTTAAATTCTGATGCTTAACGTTTAGTCGTTCTTTTATGACTTTTTTTAGACTTAGTCGGTTTAGCAGGGTTTTTAGTCACTGGTTTAGCGCCTGACTTTGGCTTAGCAGCTAATGTCAATTTTCCAGTATGTTTCGCTTTAGGTTTTTCACCAAAATGAGCGCTGGATTTTACAGGTTTTTGCTCTCCTGCGCGTAATTTATTATTCGCCCATGGCGCATGCGTTTCAACTTTAACACTATCATCTAGTGAATTGTTTTTATTAACTAAAGAGAAATCTATCTTGGTGGTTTCTAAATCAACACGTGCTACCTTAATGGTTAACCTATCGCCTAATTGGTAACGTACCCCAGTACGTTCCCCTGCCATTTCATGACGCGCTTTATCGTAATGGAAGTAATCATTACCCAGTTCGGTCACATGCAATAAACCTTCAACATACACACCATCTAAAGCCACAAACAAGCCAAAGCTAGTCACGCCAGCCACGGTGCCTTCAAATACTTCGCCAATTTTATCCTGCATATAAAAACATTTAAGCCAATTAGTCACATCACGTGTGGCATCATCGGCGCGGCGCTCTGTCATAGAGCACTGAGTGCCCAATTGACTCCAATCACCCGGCTTATACTTGTCGCCATTCAGCACCGCTTTAATGGCTCTGTGAATCAACAAGTCTGGGTAGCGGCGTATCGGTGAGGTAAAGTGCGCATACGCCTCGTAGGCAAGGCCAAAGTGGCCAACATTGTCAGGGCTATACACCGCTTGCTGCATAGAGCGTAGCAACACGGTTTGTAATAACTGTGCGTCTGGGCGCTGTCTAATTTTATCTAGCAATCTACCATAATCTTTTGCATGAGGCTTATCACCACCGCCCACACCAAAACCAAACTCGCCCATAAAGGTGCGTAATAACTCTAGTTTTTCTGGCGTTGGCCCCTCGTGAATACGATATAAAGCCGGGTGTTCATGACTATGTAAGAAATCAGCCGCACAGACATTGGCTGCCAGCATACATTCCTCAATCAGCTTATGCGCCTCGTTTCTGTGACTAGGCACAATGCTGTCAATTTTGCCGTTATCATTAAACACCATGATAGTTTCAGAGGTTTCAAACTCAATGGCACCACGCTTCTCGCGTTGCGTAAGCATCAATTTATAGACGCTTTGCAAATGCTGTAGATGCGGCATCAACCAAGCATATTCTTGGGCTAAGGCATCTTCAGGGTGCTCTAAAATTTCATGCACTTGCGTGTAAGTCATACGCGCTTTAGAACGCATGACAGAGGGGTAAAACTTATACTGCTTCACCACGCCTAAGCCATCTACCTGCATGTCACAAATCATGCATAAGCGCTCTACATCAGGGTTAAGTGAGCATAAGCCGTTAGATAACGCCTCTGGCAACATAGGAATCACACGGCGCGGGAAATACACCGAGTTGCCCCTATCATAGGCGCCGCTATCTAATGCATCCTTAGGCTTCACGTAAAAACTCACGTCAGCAATCGCCACCACTAAGCGCCAGCCTTTGCCTTGCGGCTCTGCATAGACCGCATCATCAAAGTCACGTGCGGTTTCACCATCGATGGTAATCAAGGGCATTTCACGACAATCAATCCGATGCCTATAATCACCCGGTTGGACTAATTTAGGATAGGACTCTGCAAGCGCCACAGCTTCTTTGCTAAATTCATGCGGCAAATTATGTTTGCGTAGGGCAATTTCAATTTCCATGCCGCTATCGGCATAGTTGCCTAATATTTCAACCACCTTACCCATAGGCTGGGCATGGTCTGAGGGCTGTTCAGTCAGCTCCACCATCACCACTTGCCCCGCTTTGGCATTCATATCCAAATGGTAGGGAATCAATATATCCAAATTGATGCGCTTGTCTTCTGCCGCCACAATCGTGACGCCCGTGGTATGAATGACCCGCCCAACCAATTTCTGCGTGCGTCGCTCTAATACTTCAATCAGCTTACCCTCAGGCCTACCTCTTCTATCTAAACCCGTCATACGCACCATAGCGCGGTCGCCATGCATGACTTGCGACATTTCTTTAGGGCTTAGAAATAAGTCCTCACCATTACACTTGGTTTTATCATCAGGAATTAAGAAACCAAAGCCATCGGGATGGCCTTGCACAACACCTGAAATCAAATCCAGCTTATCAGCAATACACAATGCGCCTTTTCTATTTCTAATAATTTGCCCTTCACGTTCCATGGCGTTTAAGCGTTTATTAAAAATCTCTCGCTCATCATCGTTAATGCCCAACAGCGCATAAAGTTCCTCTACGCTAACAGGCGCGCCCTGCTCACCCATAGTCGTCAACACTACCTCACGACTTGGTAATGGCGTGTCATATCGACTCGCTTCACGCGCTGCGTGAGGATCATTCATACGTTTATGATGTGTTTTTTTTGTCATTGACAAAGCTTACCTTTAATATAAAATTTGAAGCGACTATCGTACATGGCGCAAGCTGAAGGCCCAGATGGCGGAATTGGTAGACGCGCATGGTTCAGGTCCATGTGCCTTAGGGTGTGGAGGTTCGAGTCCTCTTCTGGGCACCAAAAATCTAAAACACCTGATAATGATTATCTCACTATTTCTTGGCTAGTCATTGATATTTCATTTCGGCCAGAATGTTGTAGAGTGGTGGCTGAAAGTGATTTATTGGTTGATTTTTCGCACATCTAACTGTTCATTAATCAAGTTAGACATCACTTCCACCTGATCGAGCAACGTGCTGGTTAAATCAATACGCGTTTCTTCATCATAATCTTGCGTCAGCAACAGCTCACTAAATCCATAAATACTGGCCAGCGGTTCGCGCAGCGCTTCAGCTATACCCGCAAGCTTAACGGCCATGGTATTTTGCGATGATGAGCTACTTCTAACACGCATATAATAAAGCGCGCTCAAGCCCTCTACTCCTACGTCTACGCGGTTACATTTACGCACCGGTGTGGAGAGTAAGGCAAGATTAAAGTCATCTTCAGTCAAGCCCATGACGGCCGCTTGGTCAAGGCCTGTACAGCGCTCAAAAGTCGGGTTAACAGCAATCACATGGCCTTCATTATTAATCGCGGCAATACCAAATAAACTACGTTGCCATAAGGCTTGTAATACGACTGGCGGTAATGCGTCATTCAAAGTGTTATCAGCCATAATGTTACTTATCCACCTGTAAAGCATGTGTAAGATGACGCGCAAGGTCTACTGGGCTAAAAGGCTTAACAAAGTAGGCATTCGCACCTAAAGCCAAGCCTTTCTCTTGATCTGCCACCTGCCCACAAGCAGTGAGTAGCACAATATGAATATCTGCCAGCTCAGGGTCTTGTTTAATTTTTTCGCACAGTTGATAGCCATCCATTTCACCTGGCATCATCACATCCAACACCATGCCATCAGGTTTTAACAATTTCATTTGTTCTATCGCAGATACCACATCATAAGCTTCAGTAATCGCAAAATCTTTGCGTAATACTAGCCTGACTATTTGACGAATAGACGCTTGGTCATCAACAATCAATACATTTTTCATAATATTGCCGTTCCTTAATTCTAAGATTAGCTAAAATTTATGTTTCGCTTTCAAAACCAAATTGTTTATTGTCAGAAAATTCTTCAGCGATGGCTTTGAATTTATCCTGAAGGGCAATAAAAGCATTCACAATATCGGGGTCGAAATGCTTGCCACTACCCTCAATAATAATTTGTGCTGACTGCTCATGCGTCATCGGTTTTTTGTAAGGGCGCGCACTCACCAAAGCATCATACACGTCAGCGACCGCCATCAGCCTAGCTGATATAGGAATATCTTCGCCAGCCAAGCCTTCTGGATAGCCGCTACCATCCCATTTTTCTTGATGGCTACCAGCAATTTCTTTGGCAAACTTCAAGAAAGGCGCACTACGGCCTATGGTTTTTTCGGCATTTTCAATGGCGATACGACCTAACGCCGCATGCGTTTTCATAATCTCAAATTCTTCTACCGTTAATTTACCAGGTTTAAGCAAAATCGCATCAGGAATGCCCACCTTACCAATATCATGTAAAGGTGCTGATTTATAAATAAGCTCAATATTAGTACGTGTCAGCACCAGTGAAAATCTTGGATGACGCTGCAAATGCTCTGCTAAGGCAAGAATATAACGTTGGGTACGATGCAAATGGTTGCCGGTTTCATTGTCACGCGTTTCTGCCAATGACGCCATCGCCAAAATCGTCACATCCTGAATAAATTCTAGCTCTTTACCCCGTTTAGACACTTCGGTAACCAAGAATTTATTCTTATCTTTAGCAAAGTCAGCCGCTTGTTTTAAGCTGAAGTGGGCTTTGACGCGTGCCAACAGCACCACACCATGAATAGGCTTAGTGACATAATCCACCGCACCTAGGGCAAAGCCCTTCTCCAAATCACTATCATCACTCATCGCAGACAAGAAAATAACAGGAATATCGCGCGTTAATCGATTGGCTTTTAGACGACGGCAGACTTCATAACCATCCATCTCTGGCATTATAATATCCAGCAAGATTAAATCTGGCTTAGGTTCAGCTAGGGCCAACAACAAACCCTTTTCACCAGTATTAGCGGCTTTCAAATGATAATCTTGCTTCAGTAAACCATTTACGATAGCTAGAATCTCTGGCGTATCATCAATCACTAAAATCGTGCCTTTTTGTTGCTCTGTAGCGGCTAGCTTTAAATCATCCATAGTGTTTCCTGTAATCATCATGCTGAACGAAGTAACTGCAAGGCTTGGTCAAGGTCAAATGCCCGTATCGCCACTTCAATTGCAGTGGCACGTTCTAGTGGCATAATTTCTGCCAACAAAGGGCTGTTTTGATCCATCCACGCCATCGCCTCTGGGTTACTCTCTGCTAATAATTTTTCTAACTCACTCGCTGCCTGCTCTGCTTTAATTTTACCTGCAATAGTGGGAGTAGCAAGTGGAGGTAAATGCTGCTGTATGGCAGTAATTAATGCGTTTAAATTCACTTCAATCGCATCAATGAGCGGGTTCAATTTCGCACGAGGTAGTTGATCAGTTATGCCATGCTCTAATGCAGCGGCCTCAGCGCTTAACGCCTCGGCACCGATACTTGCTGCTAGGCCTTTTAAGGTGTGT
>JAIPCR010000127.1 GCA_021738125.1 Sulfuritalea sp. | reverse complement strand
TAGAGCATGCTAACCACATGCGCTAATAGTAATGTGGCAATAGTAGTCTTTGGGGCGCGTTCTAACGGATGCGCCCCATTTTTATCTAACAGCGTTACGCTGTTTTCATCGCTACCCATGGCGTCATTGGCTAAATTAGCCACAATCAGCGGTAATTTTTTAGCCTTACGTTTGGCTTCGGCATAGGCTAATAAGTTTTCAGTTTCTGCAGCAAAGCCTACGCAGAAAGGTGCGTTAGGTAGGCTGGCCACTTCGGCCAAAATATCTTTGTTAGGTGTAAGTTCTATGCTGAGTGATGCTGCGCTTTTCTTAATCTTGTCTTGATGTTGCGTCACTGGCCGGTAATCAGCCACTGCGGCAACGCTGATAAAAATATCTTGGCTGAGTACATTGCTCATCACCGCGTTATACATGGCCTCGGCACTTTCGGCCTTGATGGTAGTAACGTTGTTTGGCGGATTTAATGTGCTAGCACCACTGACTAAGGTCACTTCTGCGCCCATATCAGCCGCCGCTTGGGCAATGGCGTAACCCATTTTGCCACTACTTGAATTGGTAATAGCTCGCACTGGGTCTATCATCTCTAACGTGGCGCCGGCAGTAATGAGCACGCGCTTACCAGTTAGCAGTTTGGGGGTAAAGTGTGCGTTGACTAAGGCAAATAAGGCTTCAGCTTCTAACATTCTACCTAGGCCCACTTCACCACAGGCTTGTTCGCCGCTGTCAGGCCCAAGCAAACTAATACCATCAGCTTTAAGTTGAGCAATGTTGCGCTGTGTAGCTGGATTTTCCCACATTTGTTTATTCATAGCGGGTGCGACTAATAGCGGACAATCTCTAGCTAAGCATAGCGTAGAGAGCAAATCATCGGCACGACCTTGCACCAATTTGGCTAAAAAGTCTGCGCTGGCTGGGGCAACTAAAATGGCATCAGCATTTCTTGATAACTCAATATGTGGCATGCCATTACCCACGCTATTGTCCCACATGTCCATAAACACAGGTTTACCAGAGAGCGCTTGCATAGTCACTGGGGTGATAAATTGGCAAGCCGCAGAGGTCATCACAACCTGCACATCAATGCCTGCTTTTACTAACAAACGCACTAGCTCTGCCGCTTTATAAGCCGCAATGCCACCTGTAATGCCAAGTAATAAAGATTTAGATTTAGATTTTGGTGCGTTATTTTTTTGCATATTGATGAAATATTAAGGTTAATATTTAGGTAATGCGTTCATTTTAATACGAAAATCATAGCTAAAGCGCAATAATCCATTATTGCCGTTTGATAAAGGACTAAACCATGGCGATTACCGATTGGCCAGCAGCAGAGCGCCCACGTGAAAAACTGCTAGAACTTGGGGTTTCTGCATTATCTGATGCTGAATTGTTGGCAATATTTTTACGTGTTGGGGTAGTTGGCAAAAGTGCGGTCGATTTAGCGCGCGATTTATTGACTAGGTTTGGTAGTTTAACTGGCATTTTTGCCGCATCGCAGGCTGATTTATCACAAGTACACGGCATAGGGGCTAGTAAATACGTGCAGTTACAGGCTATTTTTGAAATGAGTCGCCGAGCTTTAAACGAACAAATGCAGGTTAAAGACATGCTGAGCTCACCACAGCAAGTGCGAGATTTTCTTTGCTTAAAATTGGGTAGCTTGAGTCGCGAAGTGTTTGTTGTACTTTTTTTAGATGCGCAAAATAGAATGATAATGTCTGAAGAAATGTTTAGTGGCACGCTGACACAAACTAGCGTTTATCCCAGAGAAGTCGTTAAAAAAGCGCTGCATCACAATGCCGCTAGCGTTATTTTTGCACATAATCACCCCTCAGGGATTGCCCAGCCAAGCCAAGCAGATGAGCTTATTACTAAGCAATTAAAGCAGGCGTTAGCGCTAGTGGATGTGCGTGTTTTAGATCATTTTATTGTGGCTGGCAATACAACTTTTTCATTTGTTGAACGTGGTTTGTTGTAAACTAAATCTATGGAAAATATCGTCATACTAGAGAATGCGCTTTGGCTTAATTTAGCTGTAGCTTTAGGGATAGGCTTATTAATTGGCGCTGAGCGTGAGCGCAGTAAAGGCATAGCCCCCGATAGAGTATTGGCAGGTATTCGCACTTTTACCATTGCTTCATTGTTAGGGGCCGTCAGCACGGTGGTGAGCTTTTGGTTGCTGGTTGTATCGGTGATTTGTGTCACAGTATTTGCCGCGTTGGCTTATGTGGCCAGGGTAAAAGAGCACCCAGGGCTGACGACAGAAATGACGCTGGTATTTACGGTCATTTTAGGTGGCTTGGCAATGTCTACTCCTTCTTTAGCGGCAAGTCTCGCCGTGACAGCTGCTATCTTGCTTGCCGCAAAAGAGCCTATCCACGGTTTTATACGTGGCGCTGTGACTAAAGATGAGTTAAATGACTTTTTGATTTTAGCGGCCGCAACCTTGATTGTGTTGCCCTTGGTGCCCAATGAGTTTATTGGCCCATTTAGTGCCATTAACCCACGTAACCTTTGGCTTATTGTGATTTTAGTGATGTTGATTAGTGCGCTTGGGCATTTAGCTTTACGTCTATTAGGTGGACGAATTGGGTTGCCGCTGGTTGGCTTGGTTTCAGGTTTTATTTCAAGTATTGCCACGGTTGGTGCCATGGGTGAACGTGCTAAGGAAACTCCCGCTTTAATAGGCCCTGCAGTAGCTGGTGCGGTGTTCTCTTGCCTCTCTACAATTTTACAGCTCACGTTGTTGCTGGCGGCAATTCATCCACCGACTTTGCGCGCGATGTTGGCCCCGTTAATTTTCGGTGGCGTTTCAATTGCCATTTACGGGCTAGTGATTACGGTGAGTTGCTTTCATAAAAATTGTCCAGAAGTCAGTCAGCTCAGTCAATCTTTCAGTGTAAAGACTGCACTCATTCTAGCGGCAGTGATTGCTGTTGTTCTCACTGCTTCTTCTGCATTAAATGCCTGGTTTGGTCAGGCGGGGCTTGTTTTTGCTTCTGGTGTGGCAGGGTTAGCTGATGTTCATGCGCCTACAATCTCAGTCGCCTCACTTGCGGTAGCGGGTAATTTAAGCCCTGCTAATGCAGTGATTCCAATACTGGTAGCATTTTCAATTAATGCTATATCAAAAGCGGTTGCAGCAGTTGTGAGTGGCGGTAAGGCTTTTTCAAGCCAAGTGATTCCCGGCTTAGTTGTTCAAGTGGCAGCAATTTGGCTAGCGTGGTGGCTGTTTTAGCATTTGTTGCTTACTTCAAATGACTTCAATTCGATTTCGACCATGTTCTTTCGCTTGATAAAGTGCCTTGTCCGCACGTGCAAGTATCTTGGTAATATCATCCCCAAGCATTAAGCTGGTTAAACCGAGTGAAATAGTTACATGAGTTTGTTGGTGAGTATCGCCATCAAATTTTATTTGCTTTGCAGCTACCGCAAAGCGGATTCGTTCGGCAATCAGTTTAGCTTCATCAATAGAGGTGTCAGGCAAAATCATTGCGAATTCTTCACCGCCAAATCGCGCAAGTAAGTCTGCCGCGCGAATTTGTTTGTTGAGCACTCTGGCCACTGTGGACAACACATCATCGCCCGCCAAATGGCCGTACGTGTCATTAATTTTTTTAAAATTGTCGAGGTCAGCCAATATCACTACCAAGGGCTTATTGTCAGTCAGCGCTCGGCTAATTTGACGCTTAAAGAATTCATTCATCCAATGTCGATTGAATAAGCCAGTCAGCGCATCTACATTGGCTTTATTTTCTAGTTTTTGTTGTTGTTGCAGGCCATCTACAATAGTAATGTTGTCATGACGTAAGCGCTTTGCTAGTAAGAAAAGTAAATTTCTTGAGAAGCTATGCGAGGCTCTAATCAATCGCCAAAGTGTTTCTTCGTTAATCTTCAATAAACGACTATTGCTTGCAGCAACGACTTGAGCAGAAGTGCTGGCACCATCGAATAGAGAAAGTTCTCCTACACAGTCGCCTGGCAGCATTGCAATAAATTTTTCAGTCATTGTGGCATTTAGATACACTTTCATTGAGCCTGTCAGCACCACGTAGAAATGTTGGTTGCGAGTATTGGCCTGAATCAGGGTATGGCCAGATTCAATACAAAGTAGCTCACACTCTGAAATTAAATGTACTAAGTCCTCAATGTCCACGCCTCTGAAAATATTCGATTGGTGTATGAGTTCGCGGTCTTTATCTGAAATGTCGGAGATGATATCGGGCATTTTATCTTTGGTCTATTTGCAATATTTTACGCCAATTGTAATGCGGCTAAGCGTGCGTATAAGCCACCTTGCTCGCGCAATTGGGCAGGACTGCCAATTTCTACTATCTGCCCGTTTTCTAACACAATAATTCTATCAGCTTTTTGTACGGTGCTTAAGCGGTGAGCTATCATCAAAGTCGTGCGTCCTTGCATAGCTGCATTTAGGCCTTGTTGAACCAGAATCTCTGATTCAGCGTCTAGTGCGCTAGTCGCTTCATCAAGCAATAAAATAGGAGCATCTTTGAGAATGGCCCGTGCAATAGCGATACGCTGGCGTTGCCCACCAGATAAACGTGTGCCACGTTCTCCTAAAAAAGTCTGGTAACCATCGGGTAATTTGTGCACAAATTCATCGACTTGAGCCGCCTTGGCCGCAGCAATCACCTCATCATCTGTAGCATCGGGTTTACCGTAGCGTATGTTTTCTAGCGCATTTGCTGAAAATATCACGGCATCTTGCGGGACAATTGCAATATTGCGCCTAAGACTATTCAAACTAAGGGTGTTGATGTTTTGTTGATTGATCGTAATCTGGCCACTATTACTTTCGTAAAACCTAAGTAAGCATTGAAATAATGTGGTTTTTCCTGCGCCAGAAGGGCCTACCAGTGCAATGGTTTCACCGGCAGCAATACTTAAAGATACGTCATTGAGTGCGGCCACTTGAGGCCTTGATGGATAATGAAATACAACATGTTTAAATTCAATCGCAGCATGGCTTGGGTTTTTCAGTGTTTGAGCGTTAGCAGGTTCTTT
>JAIPCR010000126.1 GCA_021738125.1 Sulfuritalea sp. | reverse complement strand
CAAATAGGCCGAGTGCCAGTAAGCCATAAATAATAGACGGTACACCTGCGAGGTTAGATACATTAATTTCAATCAAATCTGAAAACCAATTTTTAGGCGCATATTCTTCTAAGTAAAGCCCAGCACCAACGCCAATGGGTACTGCTGTTAAAAAAGTTACCGTCATGACCAGTATGGAACCTACCCAAGCAGATAGCAAGCCTGCGCTACCAGCACGACGTGATGGGAAGTCACTAAAGAACTGAATATTGAAGCGAGGATAGCCATCCATCACTAAATCAACAAACAGCGTGAGTAAAGTCAATAAGCCTATCATTAAAGCGATTAAGCCTATGCCGGCAAACACTAAATCGTTGAATTTGTGGCGGCGTATCATGCTACGCACAGCATCTAAATCGGCCAGCACAGAGGCTTTTTTGCTACTTTGAGTGTCTTGCGCTTGCATTAATATTGCTCCCTGAATTTTTTACGCACGATATAGCCGATGAGATTAAAGATTAAGGTCATGGCAAAAAGTACTAAACCTGCTGCAAAAATACTTTGATAGCCTATGCTGGCATGTGGTAAATCACCCATCGCCACTTGCACAATGTAGGCGGTAATTGTGGCGGCGCCTTCTGTAGGGTCAAAGGATAGGTTCGGTTGTTGACCAGCCGCAACTGCCACTACCATGGTTTCACCTACAGCGCGCGATATGGCTAAAATATAAGCAGCAACGATGCCTGAAGTGGCGGCAGGCGTGACCACTCTTAAAGCCGTTTGAAAACGAGTAGCGCCCATGGCGTAAGAACCTTCGCGCATACTCATAGGTACGGCGCGCATTGCATCCTCGGCCACCGACGCGATGTACGGGACTATCATCACACCCATCACCAAGCCAGCACTGAGCATATTAAAGCCAGGCAGTTCAGGGTATATTTTTTGTAAAAGGGGCGTTACAAATAGTAAGGCAAAGTAACCAAAGGCGATGGTTGGCACCCCAACCAATAGTTCTAAGATTGGTTTGGTGATTTCACGTGTCTTGTGTGAGGCGAATTCGGATAAGTAAATCGCGGCGATGGTACCGACTGGAACGGCTACGGCAAGAGCCACTAGTGAAGTGGTCAAGGTGCCGGCAATTAAAGGCATGATGCCGTAATGTGCTTCTTCAAATAAGGGCGTCCATTCCGTGCCGGTAAAGAATTCGACTAATGAAACGGTTTCAAAAAAACCAAATGATTCGTATAAAAGAATTGCCACAATGGCGAATGTGGTAAACACAGCCGACAATGCCGCCAGCATGAGTATCAGCTCGATCACCCGCTCTTTAATGTTGCGGCGTATGTTCTTAGCTAAACGTGGACTAATCGCTAATTCGGTAATGTTATTGTGCATAGTGGCAGCGTTATTCATATAGTAAGTTCTATAGTAGAAGCACGTTTAAACGAAGGCTTAAAAGCGCTTAATAAAAAAAGGAGCGGAGAGTGCCGCCCCTTTTTTGATGTTGCTTGCTTATTTAATTCTATTGATTAAATCTTTAACTTTAATACCTACTTCGTTTTTACCACCAAAACCAGTACCTGGTTTCATTGCTTTAAAGTGCTCTTTAACGGCTGCGTAGTCTTCAGCTGGTAAAGGAACGTATTTCACTTCAGCCACTAATTTAGGTGCATTTTCTAAGTAAAAGTTAACAAACGCTTTCACTTCAGGTTTAAAAGCAGCAGCTGTCGCATTCACGTAAATAAACAATGGGCGCGCTAATGGTTGGTAAGTACCGTCTTTTACAGCTTCAGGAGAAGGCATCACCGCAGGTGAGCCTGCTTTAGCTGAGATAGGCACAGCGCGCAATTTATCTTTGTTTTCTTCGTAATAGGCATAACCAAAATAGGCTAAACCACCAGCATTACCTGATACGCCTTGCACCAACACGTTATCATCTTCTGATGGTGTGTAGTCTGTACGGCTAGATTTTGCTTTGCCGTTAATCGCTTCAGTAAAGTAATCAAATGTACCAGAAGCAGTACCTGGGCCATATAAAGCTAATGCTTTGTCAGGGTAAGCAGGGTTCACTTGTTTCCAGTTTTTAACGCTAGAACCTGGTTTCCAAATATTGTTTAACTCAGCCACGCTTAGACTTTTAACAAAATCGTTTTTAGGGTTGACTACTACGGTTAAGGCATCGAAAGCCACTGGTAACTCGATGTATTGAATACCAGCTTCTTTACATGCATCTATTTCTTTTTGCAAAATAGGACGTGAAGCATTGGATACATCTGTTTCACCGCGGCAGAATTTTTTAAAGCCACTGCCTGTGCCTGATTCGCCTACTGTTACTTTGGTTTTAGTAGCTTTTTGAAATTCTTCAGCCATCGCTTCAGTAATTGGATAAACCGTGCTTGAACCATCAATTTTGATGATTTTTTCAGCAGCTAAAGCGTGTGAACTTGCAAAAGTCATTGCCACTAAGGCTGCAATGCTCATGGATTTTTTTAGTACAGTATTCATATCATCTCCATCAAAGTTAAAAGTTGTTTCTTAAACTGAGTTGAATATTAATAACCAATTATGACATCTTTATGACAAAAATTAAAATAGACTATTTTTCTAAAATAATGCGCTTATAAAGATGCGCTATTGCAATTAATCGTGTCATAAAAGTCTAAATTTATTACGATATAATCTTTAAACTTTATTAAGCATCATCACAATGAAAAATAGGTATGCCAAATGACTGAAGTAATAACAAAGACAAAATCAAAAATCGGTGTTTTTGAGAAAAATCTAACGTGGTGGGTGCTCGGTTGTATTGCTGTTGGCATCGGCTTAGGTGAGGGCTTTCCTAGTTTCTTTCAAACGGTAGGTAGTTTAAAAGTGGCCGAAGTGAATTTGCCTGTGGCTGTGCTTATTTGGCTGATGATAATTCCTATGTTGCTCAAAATTGACTTTAGTGCGATGAAAGATGTGTTGGCACATAGCCGAGGCATAGGCGTCACGCTTTTTATTAATTGGTTTGTGAAACCGTTTTCAATGGCCTTGTTGGCATGGCTGTTTATACGTCATTTATTTGCAGATTTGTTACCGGCTGATCAATTAGATAGCTATATTGCCGGGCTTATTTTGCTTGCGGCCGCGCCTTGCACCGCCATGGTATTTGTTTGGAGTAACTTATGTGACGGCGACCCGAAATTTACGCTGTCACAAGTCGCTATTAATGACACCATTATGTTGTTTGCCTTTGCGCCGATAGTCGCCTTGCTATTAGGCTTGTCTAGCATCGTTGTGCCTTGGAACACTTTGCTAATTTCCGTGATGCTATTTATCGTGGTGCCGGTAGTAGTTAGCCAAATACTACGTAAAGCTTTACTGGCAAAAGGTCAGCATGCTTTAGATAGCGCACTTAAACACCTGCATCCTGTTTCACTTGGCGCATTGTTGCTCACGTTAGTTTTATTGTTTGGTTTTCAAGGTCAGCAGATTCTGGCGCAGCCACTCATTATCGGTTTGTTGGCGGTGCCTATTCTGATTCAAACTTATTTCAACTCGATGTTAGCTTACTGGCTGAATAAGCAATTTAAAGTAGCGCATTGTGTGGCTGGGCCATCGGCTTTAATAGGCGCGTCTAATTTCTTTGAATTAGCCGTAGCAACGGCCATTGCCCTGTTTGGCTTTAATTCAGGTGCGGCGCTTGCCACAGTGGTGGGCGTGTTAATTGAAGTGCCGGTGATGCTGTCGGTGGTGGCGATTGTCAATGGTAGTCGCCAGTGGTACGAAACAACTTAAGGAGCAATAGATGACGGTTACTATTTACCATAACCCCGCTTGTGGCACATCACGCAATACCTTGGCCATGATACGCGCCAGCGGTGTAGAGCCTGAGGTGATTGAATACGTCAAAACACCGCCAAGCCACGAGCGTTTAGTGTCACTTATTAACGCCATGGGGGGTGATGTGCGTGCGGTGATTCGTGAAAAAGGCACCCCATATGCTGAGCTAGGTTTAGCTAATCCTAATCTATCGGATGACGCTTTAATTGATGCCATGCTAGAACACCCAATTTTAATTAATCGGCCTATTGTCGTCACGGCAAAAGGCGTGAAGTTATGCCGCCCATCAGAGTTGGTGTTAGAGATTTTAGATAATCCCAATATCGGTACGTTTACTAAAGAAGATGGTGAAGTAGTGATAGCGCCTCGCTAATTGAGCGAACATGAAAGCCTATAAGCCTTTGCTGTATAATGCTGTTTTTTTCTAATCAATAAGCCGTTATGGAAGCCGAACAACTCAATATTATCGCCAATCGCTTAGTCGATTTAGGTGAACGCAATAACGCCCTTAGGGGGTATCTTTGACATTGAAACTAAAAGTCAGCGCCTACAAGAAGTTAACGGCTTATTAGAAGACCCCAAAATTTGGAGTGATAATGCAAAAAGCCAAGCGCTAGGTAAAGAAAAGCGTGAGTTAGGCTTAATTGTAGAATCTTTAACCAACTTACAGGCCGGTTTAAAAGATGCGCAAGAGCTATTTGATATGGCTAAGGATGAAAACGACGACGACACCTTATTAAGTGTTGCCATCGATTCTGAAGCGCTCGAAAAACAAATTGCCGAAATGGAATTTAGGCGCATGTTTTCAGGGCCTATGGATGCCAATAATTGTTTTATTGAGTTTCAATCGGGTAGTGGCGGCACTGAGGCGCAAGATTGGTGCAATATGTTACTCCGCATGTATTTACGCTATACCGAGCGCAAAGGCTTTAAGGTAGAAGTGTTAGAACTGTCTGATGGGGATGTGGCAGGGATAAAAGGTGCGTCAATTAAGGTGAGTGGTGATTATGCCTACGGCACCTTAAGAACTGAGAGTGGTGTGCATCGCTTGGTGCGTAAATCGCCGTTTGATTCTAATGCCAAACGCCACACGTCATTTGCCAGCGTGCAGATATTCCCTGAGGTAGATGATTCGATTGAGATTGACATCAACCCAGCTGATTTGCGTGTAGATACCTACCGCGCCAGTGGTGCTGGTGGTCAGCACATTAATAAAACCGATTCTGCGGTGC
>JAIPCR010000125.1 GCA_021738125.1 Sulfuritalea sp. | reverse complement strand
AAATTTTGATTGATAAAATAGTTATTGTTGTTGGTTTTGATCAGAGAGAGGCCGTTGCTTATCACACCTTTTGTCAAAGCATCTTAGAAAAAGCTTCCATCCCCGTCAGTTTTATCCCATTAGCTGAAAACACATTGGCAGGTTACAAAGAAGTTCATACCGACGGTAGTAATACTTTTATTTATTCGAGATTTTTAACACCTTACCTTTGTGATTACTCGGGCTGGGCTATTTTTGCTGATGGTGATATGGTTTGTCGCGAAGATATTAATCTTCTGTGGTCGTTGCGTGATGAAACTAAAGCGGTTCAGGTCGTTAAACATGACTATCTAACTAAATCGCATGAAAAGTACTTGGGAAACAAAAATGAAAACTATCCCAGAAAGAACTGGTCAAGCTTAGTCTTATGGAACTGCGCACACGAATCAAACCGACTATTAACCCCAAAGTTTATTACCGAAAAACCTGGTTCATTTTTACATAGATTTTCATGGTTATCCGATAATCTAATTGGTGATCTCCCTCTGGAGTGGAATTGGCTCGCGATTGAATATCCTGAAAATAAGTCTGCTAAATTAATTCACTACACTCTTGGTACGCCTTGTTTTATTGATTACAAGGATGAGTCCATGTCAGATATTTGGAATGAGTGCTATCAAAGATCATCGGAAGGATTTGATTATAAATGAATAAAGTTGACGTGTTAAAAACTATCTCTGAAGAATATAGAGCAGTTCAGCAGGCGCTTCACGTAAACCCTAATTATGGCGTTGCGTCTACTCACTTTGCCCCTTTGGTTGCTGAGATCATCGAGCATTTAAAAGTTCAATCAATTAGCGATTACGGTGCTGGTAAAAAAAGACTTGCCTAGGCTTTGACAGAGCTTAACTCTTTACCGAGTATCTACCTCCCTTATGATCCTGCATTCCCAGAGTACGGTGTGCCTAAAGCGGCAGATCTTGTTTGTTGTATTGACGTCTTGGAGCACATCGAGCCACACTTTATTGATAATGTAATATTTGATTTAAGTAAAATTACAACTAAATTTGGTTTTTTTACAATTCATATGGGGCCTGCAGGTAAGTTCCTCAGTGATGGAAGAAATGCTCACCTTATCCAACAGCCAACTTCTTATTGGCTCGAAAAGCTTGTTAAATATTTTGATGTGATTCAGTTAATGGAACACCAGTTGATGGGTAATGGATTTTGGCTAATAGTTAAACCGAAAATGTAAGTGCCGCGAGCTTTTTTAATTTACCACCTGCAAATTACCACTCTTTATATACTCTAATTGTCATTAAAAATTCATATTGCTGGATGAACCAGTTCTGAAGATTTTGCTAAAATTAATAATGAAAAATTTATATCTATTATTTGCATGCTTTCTTCCTAGCCTTGCCTTGGCAGATGGAAAAGCGGTGTTTATCCAAGTGTGCGCATCTTGTCATCTTCAGGGCGTCAATGGCGCTCCTAAATTGGGTAGTCGCTCTGATTGGGCTTATAGGATTAAGGAAGGTAAAGTCGATTTAATTTCTGAGGCTTATGGTGGTGTGAGGTTGATGCCCGCTAAAGAGGGTAAATCCGACTTAAGTCCTGAAGACTTTTCTGCCGCTGTGATTTATATGGCGAATCAGGCGGGTGCTGATTGGAAAGCGCTTAATCAAACCGAACACCAAAAAATTGCTCGTAAACTAGAAAAGTCCAGGCAGCAGCATCGGTAGAGTATATTTTTTCTAGAGAATTAGATCTATTCTAATCTATGCTTCCAACTGTTCGTCTAAAGTTTTTACTTTTCATATACTTTTGCCTTTTTCCGACTATCGTGCCAAGCATTTAAATCGTCTTTAGCCCGTGTTACTTGCTGTTTTATTGCATTAATAGCAAATTATAATTGCCATTATTTTGGCTCAAAGGCGTCTACTAAAATAGTAGCGACTCAATCGTTTTGACACGACTTCTGTTACATATCTCTCAAATAAAGTGAATTCAGTCTATTTTTAACAGCGCTTGTAACTAAAGCTTATTATTAATGGTCTATGATATCGTTAAATTTAATTTTGCTACTTTGGATGTGCTCATGAAAAACACTCGTGCTTTAGTTATTGCTACCTTACTTACCCTTGCCGCGCCTTGTTCAAGCGCGTTTGCTGATCATTCAAACGCACAAGCTTGGTTAAAGCCAACCTCTGATGCCTGGAAAGTAACACCCTTGCTCAATGTGGGTGATGCTGTTGGCGCTAAAAACTATCGCATGGTGGGCATCCCTGATGGTTTGGGTGCGCTGGATAATGGTGATGGCACGCTCTCTATTTACATGAATCACGAAATTGGTAAAGACCAAGGTAAAAATCGTAAGCATTTTGGGCGCGGGGCGTTTGTTTCCCATTGGAAATTAGATATTGCCAGCTTAAAAATCATTGATGGTGAAGATTTGATTAAGCAAACCAAATTATGGCTTGCGGATGATAAAAAGCATGTGAATGCGCCAGCGTATAGTTTTAACCGTTTATGCGCTGCCGATTTACCTGCCCTGAGCGCCTTCTATGATGCGGCTTCTGGCAAGGGTTTTAATGGCCGCTTGTTTATGAATGGTGAGGAAGATCGCGAAGGTGGCCGTGGATTTGCGCATGTAGTAACAGGCGAGCAAAAAGGCATTAGTTACGAGCTGCCATACCTTGGTAAATTTGCTTGGGAAAATGCGGTGGCTAACCCGAGTACAGGCGTTAAAACCGTGGTGATGGGCATGGATGATAGCCCTGGCGGCCAAGTATACATGTATGTTGGCGAAAAGCGTGCAGCGGGCAACCCTGTGGAGCAGGCCGGCTTGATGGGCGGCAATCTCTATGCGGTAAAAGTTGATGATAAGCGTTTTAGCTTTGCGAATCTAGGTGATGTTTCTGCCATGAGCGGGGATGACTTAGAAAAGGCTGGTAGGGCAGTTAATGTCGCTAATTTTATGCGCCCAGAAGATGGCGTTTGGGACTTGAATAACCCGAATGTTTTTTACTTCGCTACCACGGATAAGATTGATGGGACTAGCCAGCTATTCCAGCTCACTTTTGAAGATATTGCTCAGCCAGAAAAGGGCGGCGCGATTAAAGTCGTGCTCAATGCCCGTGATATTGGCGCGCAGATGTTTGACAACATTACCGTGACTGGCGATGGCAAAGTGCTGGTGGAAGAGGACCCCGGTGATAACCCACACATGGCGGCAATTTGGCTGTTTGACCCCAAAACTGGCAAGGCTGAGAAAGTGTTGCGTGTAGCGCCCGAAGTATTTTTGGATAAAAATAGCCCAGCCTTTTTAACGCAAGACGAGGAGAACTCAGGGATTATTGAGGTTACCGAGTTGGTGCGCAAAGCGCCTTGGTTTGAAGTGAGCAAACGTTATTTCTTGGGGGCGCTGCAAGTGCATGCGAAGTCTAGCGATCCGGAGTTGGTGGAGGGTGGCCAGCTTTATCTGATTACTGGGCCTAGTGGGCAGTAATGTTTTATCCACCTAAGCATTTATTTGCCTTGTAACTTGGCCTTGATGTAGGTCTTGGTTAAATGGTCAAGTTGTAAGTATTCAAACACAGCGCTGTCTTGCACAACAGCAATGCCAACATCTTTGGCTTCTTCAAAAGAGGCATGCTTTTTGTCCATCACGAGACTGCTGATGTAGTAATGCACTTTCTTTTTACCTAGCCAACCCATGCCATTTACTTCACAGTAATGCTTACCAAAACTGTAGGTGATGGAAAAATTGAGGTAATCTTGATGATGCTTGATTACTTTGAAATCGTAGAAGCCTATTGTTTCTGGCACGAACGTTCACCTATAGAATAATTAATTAAGCCCGAACGTGATGGCGTCTTTACAGCACAAGTCATATTTAAGTTGTGCGTATCATATCAAGCCCCAATTATTCTTATGTGAAGACTCCATGAAATTTATATGAAAAAAAGAGCGCCACGAAGGACGCTCTAAAGGGAGTTGACGTTAAAACTAAGGGCTAAAAAACGAGATAAACCGGCACGATGTCTGCGGGTTGCTTTTCTTGTTTCTTGGCTTTTAAGTGTTCGGTAATTAAGTTAATTGTGGCCGCTGTTCTGGCGATTTCATCTTTAGAAACTTTGTGTATGTTATGTAAAACTCGTTGATGAATTAACGGAGAGTTCACTTCTGCTGTCCTTTTGTTTTTGATTAACTTCATGACTTCAATCATTTTGTGCTTCTTTTAATTGCTTAACTTGTGATTGATTATGATTTTTTAATATTTCAATCATGTGTCAGATCAAAGATGAATAGATGACATTTGTTTGATTTACTCATTTACTGTCGTGATTAAATAAATCTTCTTGATCCATTTGATAAATCAATTTCCATTATTTTATTAAAGGAAGTGGCAGCCATGAGCAGGTGATCTTTGACTACGGCGTGCGTTAGGTAGGGGATATGATAAGTTTTTTTCCGATTCGCTAGTTTGTCAGAAACAGTCACAGTGAATTTGGTCGTATCCAAATTTGTAACAGTCCATCTGTTGGGTGTGTCATCAGTCATGGGCATGATTTTATTGGTATGGTAAACACCATATAAAATCATTTTTGTTACACTGTAGTGAATTTGTTAATTAAAGTCTAAAAAAGACGGTTTGATTTGGGTTGGCTTAGTGTTTGATGCGTATTTGTTATGAAATAAGCGAATAAATCATTGCTTCTCTGTACAAAAGGCAGCCCATTGAAAAGATAAAAATACCGAGTGAAAATAAAATCACAAGATTAGCCGCCGTTTTAGCAGGCGTTTTAAAACCAAATAATTTGTAGTGGCTTGAATAACTTGCAAATAGTAGGGCGGAAATTACCCAGCTAATAAAAAATATCTTCATAGTGTCAATATTCAGTTAAAAAAATAGAGCGGGGTTTAAGCGCTCTAATAAAAATAGGAGTTGCAAGTTCATGCAATGCAGACAATATATTAACCATCGATTGTTGCAGTAATAAGACAGATTCTTAAATTAATGATTAACTTGTTAAACGATTTTGCAGGGGATTAAAGCGTCCTCATCAAAGAC
>JAIPCR010000124.1 GCA_021738125.1 Sulfuritalea sp. | reverse complement strand
GCCCCCAACCATTAATTTATCTTCATTAAAAGATTTATTTGCTGCGGCATTTAATCACCCAGAGGATCATATTTGGTTTGGCAATGTGCCCCATCAAGTTTGGTTTGATTTAGGCCAAGCCTTACATTTTAATGATGAAACGGATAGAGACAGCATCAATCGCACTTTGCTGCAAATGTTAGAGGCGATTCAAGTTTTATCTTGCAGAGTTTCTGCAATTGGGCTTGAGCCTGAAATTGTTAAAAATCATCCTGATATCGAACGCTTTGAATCTCCATTTGTGCGCCAGAATGTAGAAACATTGGCGTGGATAGAGCGCTATCGCCAAGATTTAATCCATGATGGCAAGCCTAGCGAAGATGACTTGCAGATTCGGGTATTATTGGCTCAGTGTGAAGAAGTTATTGCTAGGGTACGTAAAAATGCAGCTAAGAAGGGGGTATCTGTTAGTCTTACCTACTTGTTGATTCGATTGCGTCAGCATATTGATAGGCTAAAAACGCTATTAACTTTGGCAAATCCTGAGCCATCAACAGAAAAAGCAAAGACTTTACTCAATACCCTGCATGCTTTTGTATTGGCAGAGAATCGCAAATATAGCTTAAGAGATTTATTTGCTGAAAACACTGAATTACTGGCGTTGCAAGTCACGGAACATGCAAGCCATACTGGCGAGCACTATATTGCTGAAACACGCCGTGATTGGGCTGGCATGTTTAAATCCGCAGCAGGAGCGGGTTTTGTCGTTGGTTTTATGGCGATGTTTAAAATTTTAATTACGAAGGCGCACCTGCCTTTAGTACTAGAAGCAATTGCATTCAGTTTTAATTATGCCTTTGGTTTTATGCTGATTCATATGCTGCACTTTACTGTTGCCACCAAACAGCCCGCAATGACGGCAGCTAAAATTGCCGCATCAATTCATTACTCCTCTAAGCAAAAAGACAGTTTAAACGAGCTGGTTGAGTTAATTGTCAGCGTATTTAGAACTCAGTTTGTAGCGATTGCAGGCAATGTATTACTCGCCATGCCGGTGGCATTGCTGTTGGGGGTGGCTTGGCAGTGGCAATTCGGGGAGCCTTTCGTAGGAGCGGAAAAAGCTGCGCATTTATTGCAAGATTTAAGCCCGATTGCTAGTCTCGCTATTTTCCACGCGGCAATTGCTGGGGTGTGTTTGTTTATGTCGGGACTGATTTCAGGTTATTATGACAATAAAGCGATTTATAATGAAATTCCTGGACGAATTGCCGCGCTTCCTTGGTTAAAACGCTGGTTTGGTGAAAGCCGAGCCAGCAGTATGGCTAATTATATTGAGAATAATTTAGGCGCTTTAGCGGGTAATTTTTATTTTGGTATTATGCTGGGTTCGATTGGCACCGTGGGTACGTTGCTGGGCTTGCCTATAGATATTCGCCATATTACTTTTTCATCAGCTAATTTTTCTTTTGCACTGGTTGCTCAGAACTTTCAGATGAGCTGGCAAATTGCGGTGATTTCATTACTAGGCGTGGTTATTATTGGTATGACCAATCTAGTGATTAGTTTTTCCTTGGCGCTTTGGGTGGCATTACGTTCGCGTAAATTATCCTTTAGGCAGACTCGGCCGCTATTGGGCCAATTAATGCGGCGTTTCTTAAAGCGCCCAGCAGATTTCTTTATTCCAACAAGAGACAATACATCGAGTGAAACAAGTAGCAATGAGCATTGAGTTAATGATTGATGGCTTAGTCGAGAAGGGCTTTGCCGTATTGCCACAGTTTTTAGATCAACATGAGGTAAATGTTCTTGCTAAGGTGATGCAAGAGCGGAAGAATTTATTTCATCAGGCAGGGGTAGGCCGCAAAGAAGGGCGTGCGGTGCGGGAGAAAATTAGAGGGGATGAAATTTGTTGGATTGAACCAACAGACCCTCTGGCGGCTACAGCATTAGCACAGTTAGCTGAGGTAAAACATGCGCTTAATGCGCATTTATACTTGGGTTTGGATGAGCTGGAGTGCCATTTTGTCACGTATCCGGTTGGTCGTTTTTATAAGCGCCATTTAGATCAACATCGTGGAGAAGATACCCGAGTTGTGACTATTGTTTTATATTTAAACCCAGAATGGCAGGAAAATGATGGGGGGGAATTACGTTTATATTTAGAAAAAGAGCAATTTATGGATATTGCTCCATTAGGTGGTAGTTTGGTGGTTTTTTTATCTAATCAATTTGAACATGAAGTATTAGTTTCTAAGCGAGAGCGTTTGTCGCTTACAGGGTGGTTTCGTCGCAGGCCTATATGATTCAGTTCATAGGGCGTGTCATTGGCATGCATTACAATGATGAAAGAGCCGCATCGGGCTGCCATTGGGGGAAGTAGTATCCATGCTGCATCATAATGCTCGGCCTATTCATTTTATGGGTGATATGTGAGTATATTTCGTTGTTGCTGTGTTTTGATATTGCTGTTGAGTAGCTCTCCTAGCTGGGCTATTTCGGTTCTATTTATTAATCCAGGTAAAACTAGCGAAGCATTTTGGGTAAGCGTAAGCCAATCCATGGCTGCTGCTGCGCAAGACTTAGGAATGGAGTTACGCATTATTTATGCGGAGCGAGATCATTTGCGTATGCCTTTGTTGCTACAGCAGGCTATTGATCAAGGGGCAAAGCCGGATTATTTAATTGTGGTGAATGAGCGGCAAATGGCTCCACCATTATTAGCGATTGCTGAGCGTGCGCATATTCCTACTCTACTAGCATTTAATGATTTAACCCCTGAGCAACTCATGCAATCAGGATTGCCTAGGGAGAAATTAAAATACTGGATTGGTAGTTTAACGACAGATAATCGCCAGGCTGGCTATTTAACTGGAAAGACGCTATTAAAGCGTTTGGTGCAGAGTAAAAAAATTGGTATAGATGGCCGATATCAATTGTTGGCGATGTCAGGGGATAAATCTACGCCTGCTTCTCAAGAGCGTTTATTGGGTTTGCAAGATGCATTACAAGAATTTCCCAATGTCGAGCTTAAACAAGTCATTTACGGTAATTGGAGCCGTGGTTTGGCTACTGAGCAAATGGCCGTCTTATTGGATCGTTATCCTGATTTAGCGGCGGTATGGTGTTCTAACGACCTGATGGCATTTGGCGTGCTATCTAGCTTAGAGCGTCGATACGGGACTGATCATGGCATTTTTGTTTCGGCAATTAATCATTCTGATGATGCAATATCTATGATAAAAAATGGCCGTTTGACAGCTTTAGCAGCAGGGCACTTCCTATTAGGGGCATGGAGTATGGTGCTTTTGTATGATTATGCTCATGGCTATGATTTTGCCGCACAAGGTACTCAGATACACGTGCCTATGTTTAGCTTGGTGAATGCAAATAATGCGGATTTATTTTTATGGCGTTTTAGCCGCCAAGGTTTAAGCCATTACGATTTTTCACGATACAGTAAAGCCATTAATCCTAAAATAAATAATTATAGCGGGCAGCCTTCGGTTACTTTGGATACTTGCGTCTCAATTGGAATAGCTGGAAAAACAAATAAATCAAGGGCTTGCGCGCAGTATGGTAAGTTGCTTATTGTAAGGAGTAGTATGAAGTGAGTGGCAATTCTTCGACGAAGTTATCTAGATTAAAGCGAAATTTTCAACCGATAGCGAAGCGCTTGAATAAAGTATTACTGCGGATTGGCGGATTATTTATGCTGATTTTGATTGTTGCATATGCAGGTATTGTTTATTTTGATATTTCATCTGGATTACGCACACATCTCAGTAATACTGTTCAAGATCATGGCCCGCGCTTAACGGCTGCTTTGTGGGATATTGATCCAACCACTATTAATGAAGAGCTTGATGCGCTGGCAGCTTTACCCGGTATTGTTGGCGTAGTGTTAATCACGCCAAGTGGTGCTCGATACGAGCGCGGCTTAAGCAATTGGGTTGAAAATAAGTTCAGCTATTCTGTTGCCTTAGTCCATAAAAATAGCAGCAACACGGTTGGCACATTAAGCCTAATTGGTGATGCCTCGGCGGTATGGTCTCAATTGTTATCTCGAGTACTGCCTTTTTTTATTGCACAAATTATTCTAGTGCTCGGTATTTTATTGGTATTGCAATGGTTACTGCGCCGCGTTGTGGTACGGCGTTTGGATGCTTTGACTATTCATACTCATTTATTGCAAGCGAATCGCATCGAAAAAGTACCTGCCCCCCCTGCTTTTGCCACCGTGGTACAAGATGAGCTTGATTGCCTATTAGAAGGCTTTTCTTCCTTACAAGGTAATGTATTAAAAAATGAACAAGAGCGTGAGCAATTAATCCGTGCTTTGGCAGAAAGCCGTGATCAGTTAGAAATTGAAGTGGCACAACGTACCGGTGAAACACTTTACTTATCTGGTTTTTTACATATGCTGTCTAAAGATGCTCAGCGTTATTTAGATTTACCCTTAGATCAGGCACAGTTTGGATTAGAAGAAACCTTGGCTCAAACTGGGGTTTTGCTAGGGTTCGATGCTTTAGTTGCAGTATGTTTTTCAGATGAAATCTTGCCAGAAGAAGTTTATTTATGGCATAAGGAAGGGCGTAAGCTTCGTGCTGATTTTGTATTGGGAAGGCGTGCTTTATATAAACTGAGTGAGTACAATTTAAATCGCCAGTCTGTTTTTTTTATTGATACTGTAGATGAGTTGGATGCTGGTTGCGGCGAGGCGGTACTGTGCCGAGACTTAAATTTGGCAAAATTAGTGGCTTTACCTTTTAATTTTAATGCAGAGCGGCTTGGCGTTTTATTTGTTGGTTTAAAAAGCCCGCATCGACAATACTCAAAATTAGAGATGCGTATTTTGCCGATGGTTGTAGGCTTATGCTCCAATGTGTTGGCGCATCATCGCCAACAATTAGCCTTACAAGAGGCTAAAGAAGCTTTGCTTGCTGCCAATGCAAAATTGGCATTGCAGGCCAATCATGATGGGCTTACTGATATTGCTAATCGTCGTGCTTTTGATGAGAGCTTATTACAAGAAATGCGTCGAGCAACGCGCAGTGATCAATCTTTATTACTTATCA
>JAIPCR010000123.1 GCA_021738125.1 Sulfuritalea sp. | reverse complement strand
GCAGTTTAATTTCAACTTTTTAAGATTGATCAATTATTTTCCCCAGAAATTTTGGCGCGCTCTGAAAAGCACCGTAAACGAAAAGAATGGGAATTACCGCTAGAATTTGTGCCAAAGTTAGCGCAGCACTGTCGTAAAGTTGGTATTGAATTTTCATGCACCCCTTTCTATTTAGATGCCGTCGCTGAACTCGAACCATATGTCGATTTTTATAAAATTGCCTCCTACGAATTGCTATGGGATGACTTGCTAGCTGCCTGCGCTAAAACTGGCAAACCAATTATTATTTCTACCGGTATGGCTTTGATGGAAGAGATTCAACATGCAGTAGAGGTATTGCGTAATAACGGATGTGCTTCGCCAACTTTGCTACATTGTACTTCAGCTTACCCCACACCTTATACCGAGGCAAATTTGGCTGCTATTGAAACCATACGCCAGGCAACTGGCTGCGAAGTTGGCTGGTCTGATCACACGGTTGAGCCAGCAGTTATTCATAGAGCCATTCACCATTGGGGTGCCAAGGTTATAGAGTTTCATCTAGACCTTGATGGACTGGGTGAAGAGTTCGGTGCAGGTCATTGCTGGCTTCCAGGGCAAATTGGCGCGGTTATCAAAGATGTTAATAAAGGATTTATTGCAGACGGTAGCGGCGTTAAAGAGCCCTCACCTTCAGAGTTGCCAGACCGTCTATGGCGTGCGGACCCATCAGATGGTCTGCGCCCATTGAAGGAGTTGCGGGCAGAGTGGAAGTAGTTTCCTATTGAACCAGACACGTGTATTAAAAGCATTAGTAGTTTGTCATGCAGGTGAAGGCTTAGGGCTTGGACACTTGACCCGCGCACTCGTTGTAGCGCGCGCATTGCAAAAGGAAATTGGGGCGCGGGTTAAACTTCTCATCCAGGGTGATGTGGTTTTAATTGAAGCCAATGATAGGTTTGAGCATAAGTTTTTATCAAGTCAAGATAGTTTGATCGATGCAGTGGCACTTCTCGCAAATCAAAATGATGTGCAACTCGTAGTGTTTGACCTGCACCCCAAGCAAGTGCCCGTGGATATTGATGAATTGTTCGTAGAACTTCGTAGACATGGTCGTAAACTAATCGCTGTTGATGCATTGGCGAGTCATAGCAGCTTTTTAGATTTAGTTTTTATCCCAGCATTCCAGTTTCAACCGCCGCAAAATATAGAAGATTCTGCCAAGTTTATTTATGGCTGGGATTGTTTCTTGTTGAATGTTCAGAACCAACCACGCCCATGGGTGCCTGGTGAAAATATCCTTACTTTGTCAGGTGGAAGTGATGCCACTGGGCTTGGACGAGATTGGCCTCGTGAGCTAAATGATAGGCTTCCCGATGTTAGTGAAGTTCATTGGGTTACAGGTCCATTTTCTCAAGCCCCAGCTTGGCCAGAGTGCCCACGCATAAAAATGCATAATCACATTGCGCCATCAGGCTTAGGCGATTTTATGGCAAATGCTAATTATGCAATCACAGTTTATGGCGTAAGTTTCTATGAATTGCTTTACTACGGTGTTCCAACCGTTGTTTTTTCTCCTTATGGCACTAAAGATAATGCAGAGTTAAATGCAATTGCTGAAATGGGCGTAGCTTTAGTCGCCGCTGATGAGCATGATGCCATCACAAAACTTATGGCACTTATGGAGAATGACCAATTGGCATCAACACTTTCATTGAAATCCTCGAGCCAGATGTCAGCTAAAGGTGGATATAGGTTTGCAAGCTGCATTGCTAAATTAATGGAACAATAATGGCTCAAGGATATTTGATTTTTCACCTTAATTTAGCGTTTTCTTCAATCAAAGAAGAGTTACGTCCCAAGGTGATAGAAAAATGCTATTGGCCCTTACTTAATTTAATTAGACAGATGAAGATTCCGGCAGGCGTCGAATTATCCGGATGGACTTTGCAAGAAATTAACCGCCTTGATCCTAAGTGGGTTTCAACATTCAGCGCAATGCTTGAAAAAGGGGATTGTGAATTAATTGGTAGTGGTTGGACCCAAATGATTGGCCCAATAGTCCCGATGAAGGTAAACCAATGGAATCAAAAACTAGGATTGATAGCCTACAAACAAATTCTTGGCCAAGTGCCGCAGATTGTGTTGGTTAATGAAATGGCTTATTCGGGTGGCATGGTAGATGTCTATGCAGAGGCAGGGTATCAAGGCATTGTTAAGGATCGGGACAATGTGCGTCTAGCTCATGAGACCAGTGGTTCAGTGTTAACTGACTTGCCAACCCATGCGCAAGGTTGTGGTAAAAATGCCTTGCCAATTATTTGGGGCGATTCGATTTTATTTCAGCGCCTTCAACGTGCTGTTCACGGCGATATTACCACTGAAGAATACCTGGAATATGTGAAATCACGCGCCGAAAGTGATGAACAAGTTTTACCTCTCTATTGTAATGATGTAGAAATTTTTGACTTTAGACCTGGTCGGTTTGAAGCCGAATCTCAATTGCATACTCAAGGGGAGTGGACTCGACTGCAAAATTTGTGTGAGCTTTTGCAAACGCAAGCTAATATTGAGTGGCTTAGCCCTAAGCAAGTTTTAGCGCAAATTAAATTAACAGCTAAAAAAACCGTAGGGAAGCTTTCTACTGCCGCATATCCAATACCAGTCAAAAAACAAGCAAAATATAATATCGGACGTTGGGCATTAACAGGTCGTGATGACTTATGGCTAAATACACGCTGTCATGAATTAGGACAATATTTACTTAAACAGCATATTACTGATTTATTTGCATGGCAGCAATTATGCGAACTATGGGCGAGTGATTTAAGAACACACATTACTGACGAACGTTGGAATAAAGTAATTGAAAAGTTGGACAGTCTTAATCCTCATTTAGATTCCACATATAAATCGTTGCCAGCAATGCCTAAAGTACCTCCGCTCTATGAGCAACGCTTACCCGACGGCACTTCTATCGTTAAAGATAGTGAAGAGATCCTTTGGACGGTTAACACACAACAACTTAAATTGATTTTTAATGTGCGCCGTGGTTTTACAATGCATTCATTGGCTTTTGCCTCACAGGAGTTTGAGCCCATATTGGGAAGCATCTCTCAAGGATATTTCGATTCGATAGAGTTGGGAGCAGACTTCTATAGTGGAGGTGTCTTGGTTGAAGTTCCCGGTGAACGACGAAGATTGACTGATCTAGATTGGGTCGAACCAGAAGTAAACTGTGATTCTAATAATTTGATTTTTACTGTGCGATTGCCTCTTTGGGGTGGCCATTTAATTAAAATTATCACAATATCGTTAGTTGAAGAACGGCTGTCGTTTCGGTATGAGTTTGAAAATGTAACTAGGCCTCTAGGGATTGTGCGGGTTGCCAGTTTTACCTGGCTGCCAAAAGGTTGGTCTGGAGACATTTCGATACAAACACACCAAGGTGGTGAACTTGAGACATTTTTAATTGATCGAGATTTTGATTATGGAAAGCCTGCATCGACCATGGTGTCATCCTCAGCTGGATTAGGCATGACCGAGGGCGTGATTAATTTTCTAGATGAGCGTGGTTTGCGGTTGACCTTGTTGGCGAACCCTGAGGTATGTGCAGCAGTTCCGATGATGATGCATAGAAAAAGTGCCCCCTCCCATTTGACGCGAATAGCATTTTCTTTATGCGAATTGGATGACACAAGTAGACATGGCGGAAGATTATTGCCGTTTGAATTAACATTGATTTCACCTAAGGTGCAAAACAATCGCAATTCTCCTAGGGGTGGCCAGTAAAGCTTATGCAAATTACTCTTGTATCAACTGAGCATGTAAAAATCCAGTCTACTTACTTGAAGGTGGCATTCCATTTTTCTGAAAATAGGGTCGGGGTAATGAAAGATTTTATTCGGAGTGATGCATGAAAGTATTAGTGACCGGTGCAGCTGGATTCATTGGCATGCATGTAGCAAAAAAGCTACTTGAAAGAGGAGATCAAGTATTAGGTATTGATAATTTAAACGATTATTATGATCCCGCTCTAAAATTGGCACGGCTGAATCAACTGAATCCTTATGATAATTTTAATTTTGAAAAAATTGACATCTCAGATCGGATAGCTCTTGATAAGGTATTTGCAAAAGTTATGCCAGACTGCGTCGTGCATTTAGCGGCGCAGGCCGGTGTTCGCTATTCTATCCAAAATCCCGAAATATATGTTCAGAGTAACCTGGTAGGTTTCGGACATATCCTAGAAGCGTGCCGTCGAACAAATGTAAAGCATTTGGTTTACGCAAGCAGTTCAAGTGTTTATGGAGCCAATACGTCAATTCCATTTAAGGAATCGGATTCCGTAGATCACCCAGTTAGCCTTTATGCGGCAACTAAAAAAGCAAATGAGCTAATGGCGCATACTTACAGCCATTTATTCGCTTTGCCAACCACAGGGTTACGTTTTTTTACAGTATATGGCCCATGGGGTCGACCTGATATGTCTCCATGGCTATTTACCAGTGCTATTTTAGAGGGAAAACCTATTGATGTATTTAACTACGGTAGAATGAAACGTGATTTCACCTACATTGATGATATATCAGAGGGTGTTATTCGCGTTATGGATTCACCTCCTACTTTAGAACACAAGTCTCAATTGCAAAATCCTGCACCATACAGAATTTTTAATATTGGTAACGATCAACCTGTTGAGTTGTTAACTTATATAGAAACAATTGAGAGATCTCTCGGAAAAGCGGCGAAGAAAAATCTTTTACCAATGCAGTTAGGTGATGTTGTTGCGACATGGGCCGATGTATCCGAGTTGAGAAAGGCAATAAATTATGTTCCAAAAACTTCGTTGGAAAATGGTGTTGGAGCTTGGGTAAGATGGTATCTGGATTACTCGAGTATAAAATCTAATATAAGTCACCCAAGTAATTGATTCCAATAATATTCACAAGAACAATACTTTAATGTTAATTTTCTCAAGAGTAATTTTACAAGATTTACTAAATGAAATTTCACGAAGCTGTGACGAATGGCTGAACCAATATGCCTATGGTGCACCTTATGATGTTTTCATTCGCAGAAAAT